>CAYTED010000001.1:0-203564 GCA_964436855.1 uncultured Bdellovibrionales bacterium
CTTTTCCATACTGACACTCTGACACAGAGTGTCCTAATTCAGAACGGAATGAATGATACCACAATAAAGCCGTTTAACAACCCAAGCCAAGGAGATCATAATGATCCGAATCGCATTCTTTACCGTCCTGGTATTCTTGAGCCAGGCAGGCCAGCAAGCAATGGCCGGGGATTTCGAATTTTCTGGCTTTATCGCGGCCAAGTCCCGATATGTATTCGGGAATGCCGTCGTGGCAAACGAAAAGCCCGTCATCCAGGGCGACATCTTCGTCGCCCACAAGAAATCATGCCTGCACTTCGACCTCTGGGCATCAAAAGGCCTCAGGCAAAAGAAAGGCGATGAGGTCGACTACACGACTGGCTGCTCCGGAAGTCTCGGGGGGATCGACTTCAAGGCTGACCTTGCCTACTACGACTTCATCGGGAGTAGAGATGACATTCTCACTCCCATCATCGAGCTCTACCCACGCCAAGGCTGGGTAATCGGCGGGCAACACCTCCGATTAACCCAAACAAAAGCAACCGGCAAGCAACTCTATGTCGGTTATGAAAACCCCAAGTGGGGGACGAGAATCATCTACACCGACTTTTTCGGCCGAGTAACCGTGCTTAAGGCATGGTACAACTGGCCGATCGGGAAGGATGTGACGCTCTCCCTGACAGGATTCGGCGTTCTCTCCGATCCGGACAAAACCGGAAAGGAAAACCAGGTAGTGCTCGGCATTCAGTACAATTTCTGACATGTCAGCACTTCTCACGCAGTCACACACGTGTGGCTGCTTTTTTTTTACCAAATATCCTCATACAAAAAACTTCGGAAGAAAACACTCCGAAGCCTTTTGTACGACGAACGTAACAGGGGAGAAGAAAAGGATCTCCGAAAAAATATCTTTCCATCTCGACAAAAACTCCTGCGCGGTTGTCGAAAAGAATATTCAAAAAAATTCAACTACTCGATCTCTCGAATCATCTCCTCCTTTGGAAATCGAACTTTCGCAAACGATGCATTCTGATCTTCAGAAGATCGATACCCGACCGGAAGCAAGACAACCGAAGAAAGACCCAAGGAGTCAAGCGAAAGAATTTCATCGAATTTTTTCGAATCAAATCCCTCCATAGGGCAAGCATCAATTTCATGCATCGCAGCAGCCATCATGGCATTCCCCAAAACGATATACGCCTGACGTGCCGCCCAATCAGCAAGCGCCTCCGGTGTTCGCCCGGCAACAAAACCCTTCATCATTCCGATATACTCTTCGATCATCGATCGATCGATACCGCGAGTTTTGATCAAATCATCGACATATTCATCCACAAATGAATCGTCGATATTTTTCTTCACGGCAAACACGATCAGATGTGACGCATCGACAACCTGTGGCTGGTTCCAAGAATGCTCCTGAAGCTTCTGTCGAATTTCCGGATTGGTTACGACGATTGCTCGCCACGGCTGCAAACCAAACGACGTCGGCGTCAATCGCATCGCATCGAGCAATACACGCATATCATCGTCACTCACTTTCTTTGACGGATCAAACTTCTTGGTGGCATATCGCCACGCAAGTGCATCGAGAAGACTTTTCTGCATACAAAAATTTTTATATGATTACAGAAGCTATTATAGTGCACTTTACTTTATTTTGTAAAGTATTATACTGTATTTAAGAAAGAAATGCTATGAATAAAGCAGAAAAAGAAGGCTGCTGCCCTATAGCCAAGGCACTCGAAATCCTCGGTGGGAAGCATACATTTCTCATCATGAGAGATCTTTTGGCTGGCCCCAAACGATACGGAGAACTTCACGCTTCGATAGGGGACATCAGCACCAAAACGCTCTCCGAACGACTTGTTTTTCTTGAAGAAGAAAAAGTTATCACCAAAAAAACTTTTCAGGAAATGCCACCGCACGTAGAATACACCCTCACAAAAAAAGGCCGTGCTCTCGGACCTATCCTTGATGACCTTCGAAAGTGGGGGGCTTCTGTCTGATCTTATATATAATCCCGGACAAAAGCTCCGGCAACACTAGAGAACCTCACCCTCACCGAGCACCCCTTCCTCTTCTCCGTAATTTCCTTTTTTGACAGAGAGAGAAGTTGTTTCCTTATCGAGCCGCTTTCCTTCTTCTTCGATTTTTTTCCGAAGAGCGAGGGGAATTTCTCCCAATTTTTTTCGAAGCAACGTGCCATCCAACTTTTGCACGGAATTCCATTCATTGATCGGCTCAAGGACTGATCGAACAATCTCCTCGTCGTACTTGTATGTTTTTCGAATGGATTTACTGATCACACCCGCTTCGCCAAAAACCCGATCCACGCCTTCTTGTTCCATATAGCCAAAGAGTGTGTCCTGAAGCTCAGCAAGTTTTTTCTTCTGTATCGCGAGATCATTTTTAATCCCAATATATTCCGTGACAGACTGCTTTACTTCTTCTGTTTCAAATTTCCGCGTCTCTGCAAATTTATGCCTCCAGAGAGGACACATTTTTTGATACCCGCACCAATCACAAAGCGGCGAAAGTGTCGGTTCAAATTTTTCTTCCTGAATATCCCGTATCACTCGCAACACTTTTTCATCGAGCCGCTTGAGATCTTCTTCTGTCCGATTTGAAGAAAGCTTCACACCGTGTTTCAAGAAATACAGACTCACGGTAATATGCTCGAGATTTTTTCGCTCATTGGGATAGCGTTCAAGGAAAGCACGAAGATAAACAGTCAGCTGCAAATCCTCATCCACCTTTGACTGGGGTGGCATTTTTTTGGTCGTTTTGTAGTCGATAATTTCATATCCCTCGTCTGTCTTGTCAATTCGATCGATCGATCCGGCAATGATATGTCGTCCAATCTTATCGTCTCCAATCTCCATCTGAAAACGACTCTCCAAATCAACAACATTTGCAGTCGTAATATCATTGGCATCATAGTATCGACGAATCATTTCGACACCCTGAGAAAAGGCTGATCGTTCCTCAAGGGGGGAATCAAAGACATCCTCTCGCCATCCACGAGAAAAATGATCAATCGCTTGCTCAAAGGTCGGCTGTAAAATCGCAGGCGTATGAATAAACTTCATGGTCGAATGAATCAGCGTTCCAAAGAGCGCTTCCTTTGACTTTGGCTCTGAAATTTTGTCGATCTCTCGATACTTGTACTTGAGCGAACAACTCTCGTACGTATCAATAGCAGAATAAGAAAGTCGCATAATTTTTTGAGAAAAAAGAGGGGACTACTTCAAAGATCGGAGAGTGATCCAGACTTGCATTGTAACAAAAAAGTGGCTTTTTTAATAATCAAAAATTATGGATGACCGACATACTTCTGGAAAGAATTTTCTCCAAGAAAGGGGGAAGGAAAGCCTAAAGAACAAGGATTTCAAGGAATATAATCATCAACAAAGCATCTCCTTTCCCTCTCTATATTATGTCGCATAATGTAACTTATGCGACATAATATATTATTGAAAAGAGCTTGTAAAAGACCTTTGAAGAAAAAGTGTTCTGTATTCCCCTATTTTGTTTTTCAAAAAAATACAACGCAAGAGAATACATTTTCCGAAGTTCTTTTTTCTGAAATGGTATCTCATATACCCCTCTCTTCCCTCATATCACTCCGACCTCTCTTCTCTTCTTTTTTGAAAACAAAAAATCCCATAATCCGCGGCCGCGAGTTATAGGATAGTTCCACGAAAACAGAAAGCAAAAATCCCCCATTTTTCGTTGAAATTATCGGGGGAGTTCTCTCGAAAAAAAGCGTCCGTCTAGTGTCCGCCTATACGGTTGCATTGTCAGTGCACGATCTTCGAGAAAAAAACTGTGCGACAAAAACTCTCGCTCTCTCTCCTAAAGTCGGAGTAAATTCGTGGCGCATATGAGGAAGGGACACTTCGAGCATCTTTTTCAGGTACACGATCGCAACTTCAAGATACAGCCCTGACATAGCATGGGTTTCGATAATATTCGTATTCTTTCCTTGCGAAAGATCTCCATGTCGAAATTTCTCGAGTATGCCTTCCAGCACATCGATAATCTGATCGTAGCGCATCTCGAAAATATCCCAACCAAAAGAAAGTGGATGACCAAGTCGATCGATCATCACTACTCCAAATGGCAATCGAGACTCACCTTTTTCATCAAAAAGGGAAAGCCTTTCCGCAGCTTGAAATGATCGACAGAGATAGAAATGAGCTGACTCAGAATACCTCACAAGGCGCGGCCGATGCTTCTTGAAATCATCAACGATGTCCTTCTCAAGACAAGCGATCATGCCTAAAAGAATATTCAGAAACCCATCTCGGTTCATCAGGGCGATTCTCCGGCCAAGCTCTCGATTGGAGAAAAAGTACAACGCACCCGGAACCTTGACCGGATGGAAGCGCAGACGATCCTGTTGTAAAGAAACCATGCGACATTCTCCTTTTACAAATTGAGGAAATGACGACAAACAATAGACACAGTAAAGCCTATTTCCAAAAAAGAGTCAAAAAAAATTAATTATATGAGAAAATAATAATACAAAAAAATAAGGGATGGAAAAATCCCGAAAAAACTTTTCGAAGAGGACTTACGGTAGATAATTCTTCGGATTGACGGTCGCGCCAATTGGAATATCTTTCAAACTTGGAACAATCTTGGACGGAACCACCTCAAACGACTTTGCAGAAAAAACAGTGAAGTGGAGATGCGGACCGGTCGAATTTCCGGTATTGCCGGATTTTGCAATAACATCTCCTTGCTTTACCTTATCGCCTCGTGATTTTTTTACGACACTCAAATGACCATACATCGTAACAATACCATTACCATGATCAATCGCCATCCAGCGACCGTACGCATACCGACCATTATTACCGGTTGCTACCACTTTCCCATCCTCCGCCGCCAAAACATCACTTCCAACCGGCATCCCAAAATCAAGTCCATTATGAAATCCGCTCTTGTATCGACCGGAACTCACTGCAAAAGATGTTTTTCCATATCCCTGTGTCAGAACTACTTTCTTTACCGGATACTCAAGAAGGCCTTTTTGAAAAGCAGGCATATCCTTCAAATTCAGCTCGCCAACTTTTCCGGATTCAAGATCTTCGATTTCACTTTCGATTTCTTCGCGTTCTTCTTCGAGCTTATCAATCAGTTTGTCATACTTCTGCTCTTCGGCTTTTGTTTTTTCGAGCAATTGCGCCTTATTTTCCTTTGAACTCTCCAGATACTCGTTCCTATCGGCAAGTTGCAGTCGGAGTGTATCCGCTTCAATTTTCTTTTCCTTTATCACGTCATACTCCGCCACGACGGACTTTTTCAGCGACTCAAGATCGTCGATCGCCATCTCGATCCGCTCACTCGTCTGATTCGCCGCCTCCGCGGTCGAAAGAAAAAGACTCACCTCCCCCGCCGAAAGGAAAAAGGGGAGTTCTTCTTCGAGACTGCCAACGGAATAGGAACGAAACAAGTCAAGGAGAATGTTTTTCCGTTCGCGAATCACCGCCTCTTTTTCGGCAATACGCGTTTCGAGTACTGTCATTTCCGATTCAAGAGATGTAAGCTTCGATTCGTTTTCAGCGATATCTTGTTCAAGTTGTTTCGCCTGCGCTTCGAGTGTTGTAATTTGTACGGAAAGATTCAGACGTTGTCGCTCTTTAATATCGGAAATTTTCTGGTACGCGTTGATCTTGTCAATAATCTCCTGTAGTTGATCCTGCTTTTTCTCGAGGTCATTTGCGGCAAAAACACGCTCCGAAATCATTGAGAGACACGGAAAAGAAAAGGCTAGAACAAGAGCGATAACGCCAAAAAAATGCAGAAAATGTTTTTCGTTTTTCTGTTCTTTTTTCATAGACATATTGTATCATATTTTTATTTATGGCTTATATTAGCAATTTTTATAGTTGACTGGGAAAGGATTTTGATATATAATAAAAAATTGTACTTTTCAAGAAGGGTGGTAAACTGTGTCGAATTTCCATCAGATGATCGCGAATATCGCCGGCTTGACGCTTGTATTGATGTTTTTGTGTCTTTTCTTCGGTGATGCCGGTGAGAAGACAAGCGGAAAACGTCAACCAGCCATCAGTATGGCGCGATGGCTTTTCGGAAAAATGTTTCCGAGCAGATTTCCGCATCATTTCTCACCGACGAGTTATGATGTCGGTCGCTGGTCGGGATACGTCGCGCTGTTCTGTATCGTCAGCCTGACCGCCATTCGTTATTTCAAAATGAACGAGTGGTGGGCAATGGGTATCGCAACCCTCGCCGTCATTGGTGTCGCTGCGATTCGGCACGCGATCCGTGTCCTCGTCATATGGATACGGATTATCCGAAGAAAAAAATAAGCGCCGAGAAGATATAGCAAAAGCCCCGGGAACCCCGAGGCTTTTTTCTTTCTTTGAAATTTTTTACGAGAGCAGTGTGATCGCCTGATCAACCCGCTTCAGACTCTCGTCGCGGCCAAGCACCCACGCACAATCAAACGGGGATGGCGATTTGTCCGCGCCAGTAAGAGCAAATCGAAGCGGCCACAAAAAATCACCACGCTTCTCCCCCGCCGCGTCCATCAATACTTTTTCCAAAACACTTTTCTCCGCCCATTCCTCATCCGAAAGTGCTGAAAGAATATCTCGCGCACGAGTAAGCGACACCTTCGTCATCTCCGCCGTATTTTCTTTCCAATTGAGTTTCTTCGGATCATACACCGGATCGGTCGCAAAGAAAAAAAGATTCTGTTCGCCGACATCGGAGAGTTTTGCAAGTCGTTCTCGCTCGATCATAAGCACTCGCTTAAGATACTCTTCTGTCTGCATCTCCCCTGGCGCATTCCGAATGAGATCTTTTTCCAAAAACTTTCCGTCACGCATTTTTTCATACAGTTCGTCTACCGAAAGTTTCTTGATATACTCCGCATTCATCCAATCAAGTTTCTTCAAATCAAAAACTGCTCCCGCTTTATTTACTTGTGAGAGATCAAATCGCTCGATCAATTCTTCCAAAGAAAAAATTTCCCGTGTCTCCCCCTTTCCGGGATTCCACCCGAGAAGCGCGACAAAATTCAGAAGCGCTTCCTTGAGATACCCTTTTGCGAGATAGTCTTCCACTGCGACATCCCCCTGACGCTTGGAGAGCTTCGATCTGTCGGCATTGAGGAGAAGTGGCAAGTGAGCAAATTCCGGAATATCCCATCCAAACGATTCATACAAAAGAACATGCTTTGGCGTAGAAGAGAGCCATTCTTCTCCACGAATAATATGCGTTATTTGCATGAGATGATCATCAACAACGACTGCTAAGTGATAGGTTGGAAACCCATCCGATTTTAAAAGTACCTGATCATCGACATCACGCGTATGAAATTTCACCGTCCCGCGCACGAGATCGGTGAAACAAATTTCTCGATCATCAGGAACCGCCATTCGAACCACAAAAGACTCTCCTTGCTCAAGACGCGCCTTCACTTCATCTTCTGAAAGAGAACGGCAGTGTCGATCATATTTCGGCGCTCGCTTTACTTTCATTTGTTCTGCTCGAACAGACTCCAATCGTTCAGGCGTACAAAAACAATGATACGCTTTTTTCTTTGCAAGCAATTCATCGACGTATTTCTGATATATACAGAGTCGTTGCGACTGCGTATACGGACCATATTCGCCCTTTTCCACTACGGCGCCATTTTTAAACAATACGCCCTCATCCGGCTGAAGACCAAGCATCGCAAGCATCCGCGCAAGATTTTCTACCGCACCATCCACAAAACGTTTCTGGTCGGTATCCTCGATACGCAGCACAAATGCTCCATGAAATTTTTTTGCAAGCAAAAAATCCGTGAGTGCCATGCGCAAGCTTCCAACATGCATAAACCCCGTCGGCGACGGCGCAAATCGGACACGCATTGTCTGTTTCCGCTCTTCCATATCCAAATCTTTTTCCGAAAAATTATGGCTTCAGTATGGCATTTTTTAGAACTTTGAACAAGAAAATAAGTGTGGCATCAAAAATTCTCCCCATTCTTTTTGGTTGCAGCGTAAGTCGCCACAGCCATTCGAGGCCGATCATTCGCAACCATTTCGGAGCGCGTTTTTGTTTCCCGGTCAGATAATCAAATGCGCCACCAATGCCCATCGAAAGTCGCACCTCTCCCGGATTCGCCCGCAATGATTCGAGAAAATATTCCTGCTCCGGGGCACCGAAATTACAAAAAATGATATTAGATTTATGATTTACGATTTTGGAATAAGAATCTTTATCCGAAGAATCCATAAATCTTAAATCATCAATCATAAATCCCTGACCCACTATGGCAAGATTTGGATACTTTTTTAAAACAATCGATTCCACCTCCTCATACGAACTCAATCCATCCTTTCGCACCGCAAGATATACCGAAAGATGTCGCTCGTTCGCGATACGCAATATCTCTTTCATTAAATCCGCCCCGGGAAACCGCTCGATTTTTTTCCCCTGCAACCACCCCGCAAGAACGATACCGAATCCGTCCGCGATCCGAAGATCCGCCGCCCGAAGATTCTCCCGAAACGCATCGTCTTTCTCCGCACGAAGCAAAAACTCCGGATTCACCGTCGCAATACGATGAAACTTTTTTTCATCAAGAAACTTCCCCACATATTCGATGAGGGAGTTTCGGGACAATGTATCAATGGGAATACCAAACAACTCCATATTTTATGAAGATTAATTTTCTGGCGCGACTTTACAACCGAAAGCATGGCCTTTTTTCTGAAAAAGTTTCGGTTGTAACGTCAGCTCGACCACGCTGGAGGTCGAGCGGCGACAGAAAATTCGATCTTCGTAAAAACATTTACTTCAACTCAAAATCCCCAAGCGACACATACTTTCGCTTTCCGCCCTCCGCGACACTTTCAAACAAGGTAATGTTCCCGACCGACTCCACAAGACGAACCGACTCCAAAAGATCCGGCCGTTCGGGAAGTTTCGTCCATCGTCCCCGCAACACCCGCCCAAGCGTGACATGCGGACGGAATTCCTTATATTCCGGATCAAAAGAAGCGATCGATCGTTCGAGTGCGTTCCGTAATTTCGCAAGTTCTCCGCTCGGCTCGCCCGAAAGCCACACCATCCGCGCGCCCTCCCCCGCCTCCGGCACCATTTCGATCCGATCAAACGAAAGTTCGAACGATTCGATATCCGCCACCGCTTCACGCAATTCTTCGCACAAATGATCCAAATCCTCATCCTTCACAAGACCAAGGAACGCAAGCGTTACATGCATCATATCCGCCGACGTAAAACGAATCGGGAGATGTTTCCATTTCTCCGTTTTCGCAAGCGCTCGCTTCGCAAATGACGCCGAGAGTGGTATTCCTACAAAAAGTCTCCGTGCATTCATATACCGAAGAATAGCTTGTTCAAAGGAAAAAATCAATTTCAAGAAGACTATTCGTACCGAAGCGCCTCGATCGGGTTAAGCTTTGCCGCGCGTCGCGCTGGATACCATCCGAAAACAATGCCAATCGCCACAGATACTCCGAACGCAAGTGCGATCGACGAGAGCGACAAGGACGTCTCAATCCCCGCAAGCGACTCAAAAATGGTCGCTATGATCCATCCGACGACAATTCCGAAAAACCCTCCAACAACCGTGAGCGTGAACGCCTCGATAAGAAATTGCGTACTGATATCGCCTCGTTTTGCCCCGATTGCTTTCCGAAGACCGATTTCGCGCGTTCGTTCCGTCACGGTCGTCAGCATCATATTCATAATACCGATGCCTCCCACCACAAGAGAGATGCTCGCGACCGCCCCCAGGAGCAGCGTAAACGTACTCGTGATTGATGATGCGGTTTCCACAATATCGCCCTGATTGAGAATACGGAAGTCCGCTTCATCAGGATTGCCGATGCGATGCGCGGCAAGAAGAACGGATCGAATATTTTCTTCAGCCGCATCCATAACGTCCGCGGATTGCACTTTAACATTGATGAGAGAAAGCGTGTCGGACCCGGTAAGGTACTGACGTGCTGTCGAAAGCGGAACATAGATGACATCATCTTCATTTCCAAATCCCGATCCGCCTTTCGAAACCGTGACGCCAATCACGGTAAAGTCCGTCCCTCCAATACGGATTTTTCGACCAAGCGATTCACCATCTACTCCAAAAAGTTCATCACGAACATCCGGCCCGAGCACGGCAACTTTTGCAACACGTTTCTCATGGTCGTTCGTGAGAAAAACTCCTTCGGACAGGGAAGTATTTCGTACCGTTGCATATTCGGAAACCGTTCCGGTAATCGATGTTCGTGTGTTTTTCCCGCTCGCGACAACCTGAAAATTCCGTGAAACAACCGGTACTGCAGCCGCTATTGTCGGAATCGTACGAATTGCTTCCAAGTCGGCAAATGAAAGTGTCTGTGCGGTTCCTTGTCCCTGACTCACACTCTGGCCGGGACCGCCTTGCGCTCCCGGACGAATAATAAGAAGATTCGATCCGATCGCCTGAATATTTCGTTCGATCGATACCTGCGCCCCGCTTCCGATCGCCACCATAGCGATCACCGATCCGATGCCGATGACGATACCAAGCACCGTCAAACCGGAGCGAATCTTGTTCGCCGTAAGCGAAGCGGTCGTTTCAAAGAGAATATCACTCACGAACATAGGTATTTTTCGTTTTCCGATCCTCAACGATCATCCCATCACGAATAAAAAGAATACGGTCCGCACGTTCGGCAATATCGAGTTCATGCGTAATGAGAATAACCGTGTGCCCACGCTCCTTATTGATCCGCCGGAACGTATCAAGCACAGCATGTCCGGTTTTCGTATCAAGATTCCCCGTCGGCTCATCGGCGAGAATAAGCGACGGATCGTTCACAAGTGCCCGGGCAATGGCGACACGCTGGATTTGTCCTCCCGAAAGCTCATTCGACTTATGATACCATCGCGCCTCTTCAAGGTTGACGGATTGCAACGCACTTCGAACTTTGTCATCCCGTTCGGATTTCGGCGTCTCGGTATACACAAGTGGAAGCATCACGTTCCGAAAGACATCCGTCCGCGGCAACAAGTTAAATGACTGAAACACAAAGCCAATTTTTCGGTTTCGGATTTCCGATAACTCGTCTTCCGAACATTTCGACACATCGCTTCCGTCAAGGATATATCGACCATCCGTCGGCACGTCAAGTGCGCCGAGAATATGCATCAGCGTCGACTTCCCGCTTCCGGAAGGACCCATGATCGCGACAAATTCGCCATCCTGAATGATAAACGAGATATTTTGTAGCGCGAGCGTTTCATTCTTTCCGCCATGCTGATAGATTTTTCGGATATTACGACATTCGATCATACTGAAAGCCTCCGGAGAAAAAATTAACGCCGCTGTCCGCCACTAAAACCCCGGAAATTAAAGAGGTTCGAGGATGACTGTGTCGGCGTTTGAGGCCGGACGATCCGCGTCACAATCGTCTCACCCTCAGTAAGACCGCTTACAATCTCCGTATTCATCTCATTGGAAATTCCTGTTTCAACCGTTCGTCGCTCATACCCGGCAAGAAACGCGGAATCCTCTCCGTTTTGCCCATTGTTGTTAGTAGCTCGCTGCCCCTGGCGCCGACTACCATCCCCTGTAACATCTTCTGTCATTCCCACTCCGCCCCGACTGCCATTCTCATTCGTAGGAACAAGCACATACGAATCGCCGTTATTCGATTGTAAAGCCGATAACGGCACCCGTACGACCGAGGATTTTTTTGCCGTCACAATAGTAACGTTCACACTCATTCCCGGCTTCAGTACCATATCCGATGATTTCTCGAATTCAATCTCAGCATTATATGTCACAACCCCCTGCGTCACTATTCCGATCGTATCGATCTTACTCACGGAACCGGAAAGTGCTTTTCCGCCGAATGCCTCGACGGAAATCACCGCTCCATTTCCAATCGCCACCGATGCAGCATCCACTTCGTTCAATGGAATCTTCACATACTGTTCCGGTGTAATGACCGACGCGATCACATCATCCCGTGATACCGAATCCCCGACCTCAACGGAAAGCCCGGTTACAATGCCATCAAACGGCGCGCGGATCGTATAATCCCGAAGCGTCTCCTGCGCATCAGCGAGCGCGTTCCTTGCCTGATTGACCGCCACTTCCTGCAACTGTCGGGTCAGACGGTCGTCGATATCCCGACTCTCGGCGGCGCGCTTGGTTTGTCGCATTTTTACTTCCGCACTCTGGAGCGAAAGGAGCGCGTTTCGAACCGCCTTCTCCGCATCATCGGAATCGAGCGAAACAATAGGATCGCCTTTCCTGACCACTTGATCGTTTTTCACATATACCCAAACCACATCAATCGCGTCTCCCGCCGCCACCGACTGAAGGCTCACCTGCGAACGCGCATAGATTTGTCCTGAACCCGAAACAGAAGCGACAATATCTCCGCGTTGCACCTTGCCGGTTTCATACGTCGTTTTCTGTATTACTTCACTTCCGCTCTCCCGAGTAAAATACCAGTAGCCAAAACCGGAGAGGAGAACAAGCGAAAACAAGACTTTCTTTCGTTTCCATATCGACCCAAAAATTTCCTGAATATTCATAAAGATCTCATTTTATGAATTACGTTTCATGGTTACAAAACCAACTTAATTTTCATCCGATATTTTTTTATATTGTAGCATTTTTCCCATTTCTCATCCAATGAAAAAACCTTGAAAAAAAGCCAAAAAAAAGTATACTTGAGGCACCTATGCCGAAGAAAAGAAAAAAATTATATCTCGTCTCCGTCGCGCCGGTCGTCTCACTCCCGCTCTCTCGGGATCCATTTTTCACATACTCATCGGACATCGATATTCCAAAAGGATCGCTCGTCCGTATTCCACTCGCTTCCCGCACTGTCGATGGCATCGTACTCGAATCAAAGCCACTCGTTCACAAGCCCGCTTTTCGCGTCCGACCGATTACCGCAATTATCGAACCGTCATTTGTCGGCGACAAAACGATTGATCTTGTCCGATATATTTCCGAAATCTATTTTTCTCCGTTCGGTATTTCCATAAAGCATGCTCTGCCAAAACGCGTGAAAGAACGAAAAAAACAGATCGAAGAAAAACCCCTCACACCTCTTCCCGCACGTACTCCTTCGGAAAAAAAGCTGCTGACCACCATCAAGAAACATCCCTCCGCCTACCTAAACCCCGCAACACCGACCGAAAAAAACACCATCTTCCTCACGCTCGCACAACACACCCTCGAAAAAAAAGAACAGATCCTCTTCCTCGTTCCGGACATTATTCTCGTTTCGGAACTCGCGCTTTTTTTTGAGCGATTTTTTCCGATCCAAAGCATCGCAACTATCGAAAGCAAGCTCGGGAATGGCGCTTATTACTCGAACTGGGAACGCATCCGCTCCGGTGAAGCGAGTATCGTCATCGGCACCAGACAAGCGCTCTTCGCGCCGTTCCGGAAACTTCGAAGTATTATCTTTGATTTCGACAGTGCCGAAGGGTACAAGCAGTGGGATATGACCCCGCGATACGACGGGAAAACGGGAGCGCAAAAACTGGCGGAACTCTGGAAGGCGCATCTGCTTCTTGTTTCGCCGATACAAACGATCGAAACCCTCTTAGAAGAAGAACGCGGCAGTATACAAAAAGTTGACGGAGGCGCATCAAAAAGAAAAACAAATCTCATTCTCTCCGATCTCAAGCTCGAACGATACAAAAAAAACTTTTCACCCTTTTCCACTCTCGTGGTCGAATGGCTCGGCGAGACACTGCGCCGCGGCAAGCAAGCGCTCCTCATCATCAACCGACAAGGAACAAGCATTTTTTCGATCTGTGAACGCTGTCGCGAAACTTTCCGATGTCCGAAATGCGATCGGGCGCTCGTCGGATCGAAGGATGAAACCTATCGATGTCTGCATTGCTCCTACCGAACCGACGACTTCCCAAAGTGCGGGAAATGCGGCGGACTCGCCTTTCGAAATGTCGGTTTTGGAACGGAAAAAATAGAACGTGAAGTGAAAAAACTCTTTCCTCGCGCGCACACCGCTCGCATCGACGGACCGTCTCTTCGCGCGGAAAAAAACTTCCGTTCTTTCACAAAAAAAATTACTTCCGGTGCGATTGACATCCTTATCGGTACCGAGGCGGCCCTGTATGGTCCGCGATTGCCGAAGCCTGCTCTCATTGCTATACTTGACGCAGACAATACCCTCAAATTCCCCGATTATCGAGCCGAAGAGCGTCTTCTTCGAAGCGTCTGCACCGCAAAATGGCTCGCATCGGAAGAAAGCGGGACGGTTATTTTGCAAACATTTCATTCCGAAGAACGCCATTTCCGTATCCTCTCCGAAGGAAAAGAGGAGGAGTGGGAACAAGCCATCCTAAAGGAACGAGAGGCGTTCCACTATCCTCCCGATGGTGTTTTGGTCAAACTCGAGTATCGGGAAACAAATCTCGAACTTCTTGAAAAGGAAACGGGAAAAGCAATGAACATACTCCGTCCATCCGAAGAAAAAGAAGTGATACGATATATCGTAAGCGACCCGATCACTCCCTTTGTCTCAAAAGTCCGCGGAAAAAACATTCAAACCATTATTCTCCGTATTCCCGGAAACACACTTCCGGAATCACTCATTGAAAAAATTATTCTCCTCTCGAAACGCGGTTGGATCGTCGACCGAAATCCTCTCTCACTGACATAAATGCTATGCACACCATTCTCACCGGACCGGAAAATGAAATCCTGAAGACACCTTCTCAAAACGTCTCCGATCCCCTCTCCCCCGACATCCAAAAACTCATCCCCACAATGTTCGAGACAATGCACCGTGCGGACGGCATCGGTCTTGCCGCGCCGCAAATCGGTATTTCTCTCCGTCTCGCCGTTATCGAAATCGAGAACGAAAAACTCGTTCTGATCAATCCGAATATCGTCGCGAAATCCGCGGAAACAATCGTTTTCGAAGAGGGATGTCTCTCGCTTCCGGGAGAATTTCTTCCCATTCTCCGATACGAAAAAGTAACGGTCGAATACACCGACGAAAAGGGAGTGGCGCAAAAACTCAAAGCATCCGGACTTCTTGCGATTGCCATTCAGCACGAACTCGACCATCTCGATGGCACTCTTATCGTCGATCGCTATCGCAACCAATCCGTAAAAGAACCGTATGCCCTTTAGCTTTACGCGAGAAAACATTTTCGACGCGCCGAAAATCCGGACGGTATTTATGGGAACACCGGAATTTTCAGAAGTGTTTCTGCAGGCGGTCATTCAGGCAAAATACAATCTCGTTGCCGTATACACACGACCAGACAAACCACAAGGTCGAGAACAAGAACTCATCGCTTCTCCGGTAAAAATTCTTGCGCTCGGCAATCACATCCCTGTAGAGCAACCGATCAAGTTCGACGAAGCGGCGATTGAAAAACTGAAATCCTACAAACCCGATCTCATCGTCGTCGCCGCATATGGACGCATCCTTCCGCAAGCTGTACTCGACCTCCCGGGATTCGGTTGCATCAATGTCCACCCATCACTCCTCCCGAAGTATCGCGGACCAGCCCCCATCCAAAACACCCTTTTAAACGGGGAAACAACAACCGGTATCACCATTATGCTTATGGATGCCGGCATGGATACCGGGCATATCCTTTCGCAGAAAACGATTGGGATAGATCCGAAAGAAGCCGCTCCAAAACTCGAACAGAAACTTGCTCTCGAGGGTATCGAACTTCTCCTTGAAACGCTTCCGCGCTGGATCAAACGCGAACTCGAACCGACACCGCAGAAAAATGAAGACGCTACGCTCTGCGAACTTATCGAACGTGAAGACGGTCGTATTTTTTGGAACGAAAATGCGGAAACAATTTATAATAAATATCGGGCATTCGATCCTTGGCCGGGAATTTTTTCCTACTGGAAAAAATCCGGCAACTCACAGCCGCTTCGGATTAAATTTCCAAAAATAAATGTCATTAAATCCGACCCATCAATAAAACATTCCCTCGGCGAAGTTTTTGAGATCGGGGAGAAAATTGGAATCCAGACAAGCGCTGGTATTATTTGCCCGGACATGCTCCAACTTGAAGGAAAAGAACCGATCTCGCCACCGGAATTTCTCCGCGGCTACCCCAATTTTATCGGCTCTATCCTCGAATAAGCTTCACCCCATCCATTAAAAATATGCAAAACAAAAAAGATTTCATCATACTCCTCTCGATCGGCGGACTTCTCCTTTGTATCGTTATCGGATTTTCCATAAAATACCTCTTCCTTAACACGAAAAAAAGCGCTTCTGTCGTCTCGATTGAAAATCGAAAAGAAAAAGGGTATCCGCTTTTCTCTCCCGATGCGCTTCGCCTCAAAATAAGTCGATCCGAACCGATCGAAATTATCGATCTCCGTCCGAAGAGCCTCTTCGATGAAGAGCATCTGCTTGATGCAAAACAATTCGATATCGACACGCTTCCGGGCTACGAACCGCAGGAACACGATGCGCAGGTTATCGTTGTTTCCCTTGCCGACGACGAAGAGCTCCGTATCGCCGCACACAAGATCCTAGAGAAAAAATCGTTCCCATACGCGTTTCTTGAAGGCGGAATTCCGGCATGGAAAGCGATCGGCGGCAGTACCGTTTCCTTCGGCGATATCGATTCTTTTATCGATCGATCCAAAGTGCTCCCCATTACATCCGATGAACTCAAAAAACTCCTCGAAGATATTGATTTTCAAAACCGCTACGTCATTGTTGATGTTCGACAAAAAAACGATTACCGCACCGGGCATATCGTAAGGGCCATCAATATTCCCCTCGCGGAGCTCGAAGCAAGGCGGCATGAAATCCCCGCCGGAAGGCAGGTAATTACCTACGGAGCAACCGACCTTGAAGGGTTCCGCGCGGCCGTTCGACTGTTTGACTTCAACTTTTTCTCCTCGCAAGCGCTCTCCGGCGGAATAAACGAATGGAAAACGAAAAAATTTCCTATCGAATCATAAACCTCGATAGGGAGATATTTTACCCGCGAAATTCTTTATCGCCGTCAAATCTCGCCTGCCAGGCAAGAAAATTCGTGAAAAGATAAATCAAAAGAGAAACCAGAAGCGCCGCTTTCGCGTGTTCGACGCCGAATGACGGGTGATGCACGATGCTCATCGTTCCAAGAAATGCCAAGAGCGGAAGTATGATGTCGAGACGAGCGTTTTCCTTTGTTTCCCGAATTCCAACAAAACGCTCAAAACGCTCCCAGAGAATCGCCAAAACAAACGTAATCGAAAACCACAGGACAAAAGGGTGCTCATAAGCTTCGGCGAAAAGCGCCGTTACACTCCCGAAAAGAAAGTGCGGTATCGACCAAAAATCAAGATACTTCCCGAATTTTTTTGAAACAAGAAAGTGCGTTTTTGTTTTTTTGTTTTGCATACGTAGAGAGAAAGAAAAGAGCCTCGGAAAGACTCTTTTCATTATCTCCTGCTTACTGAATGACTGCAAGTAATTCCTTGTGACTCAAAATGACGTATTCCTCACCGTCAATCTTCACCTCCGATCCGCCATAGGGCGAATAGATCACGCGTTCACCGGACTTCACCTTGATATGCTCACTCTCCCCAATAGCGATCACCTTTCCTTGCTGTTGACGTTTTTCTCCGACACTCTCGGGAAGATAAATACCGGAATCGGTTTTTTTCTCCGGCTTATCCGGAAGCACCAAAACATTTTCCCCAAGCGGTCGAACCTTCGTTTTTTTCATACGGAAAAATACTACGAATTACACTGCGTCTCTCATTATAGAAACCGTTAGCACTCGTGTCAAGAGAATGCTAACGATGAATGTTCGGCGGATTGGCAAGCAAATGCTCTATTTCAGAAAGCGCCTCCTCCTCATGATTTTGGAATCGAAACCGCTCAAGAAGGTCGGGTCGTTCGGAAAAAATTCTCTCTACTTCCTCCCCGAAAAGAACCCGGTACCGTTCCCGATCACTTCGCTCCATCGATTCCGACGGCGAACGATAATATCGCTTCGAAAGACAATCGAGTATGCGTTCCTTTATATGATGAGTCAATTCTCCCTCCATAAATATGTGAGTGGGTAGAGTAGTATATCACCTTTTTGCTCCCTGCAAAATCTCCACCGCTCGATCAAGCTGCGGATCGCGTTTTGCCGCAATATCTTCACGCGTGATTTCCACTTTCACTTCCGGCGCAATTCCGACTTCGTTGATTTGATTTCCTTTCGGCGTCAACCATCGAGCGACAGTAATCTTCACCTTGGTTGTTTTGGAAGCAGGCATCAGTTCCTGCACCGACCCCTTCCCAAACGATGTCTCGCCAAGAAGCGTCACTTCGTCACCGCGATTGTCATTGAGCGCTCCCGCAAGAATTTCCGACGCACTCGCGCTACCCTCATTGAGAAGAATAACAATCGGAATATTCTGAAATTCTCCCGCTCCGTCCGTCCGCAATTCCTTACGATCCTTCCGTGCGTTTTCCTCGATAACCGCAACGGAGTTTTTCGGCAAGAACCACCCTGCCATATCGATCGCCGACTCAAGCAGTCCGCCGGGATTGCTCCGTAAATCGATAATAATTCCCTTCGGTTTTTGTTCAAGCATCGCCTTCGCCGCCAAACGAAATTCTTTCATCGTATCATCGCCAAATCGACTCACGCGGAGATAGGCGATACCACTCCCCTTCGCTTCATATCGCACACTCTTTACATTGATGGTATCGCGAACCACCTTCACGTCCCTCATTTCCTCTTCTCCTTCTCGGAAAATCGTGAGTGTCACTTCGGTTCCTTTTTTCCCTCGGATTTTTTTCACGGCGGCATCGAGCGATACGCCGTCGGTTGACTCCCCGTTTATTTTCAAGACACGATCTCCGGAAAGCAGCCCCGCTTTCTCCGCGGGCATCCCCTCAAGTGGCGCAATAATCGTCAGTACCTTATCTTTCATTCCCATTTCCGCGCCGATACCCTCAAAACTCCCCGAAATTTCTTCTTCAAACTCTTTTGTTTCTTCGGGATCAAAAAATGTCGTATACGGATCGCCAGATGCGGAAAGCATGCCATTGATCGCGCCATACAGAAGTTTCCGTGCATCAAGCGAATCGCGATCGACATATTTCTCCTTCAAAAGATCCCATACTTTCCAAAAAAGACCGAAATCAAGCTTCGTATCAGCACTTTCCTTATTTACAATATCCGTTTTTCGAACATCGAGAAATTCCGATTCCCCGCGCGACTCTCTCCCGCCGCGATCATACCCAAGCGAATACGCGCCAAAAAGCAACACCGCAAGCGCAAGCAAAAACAAAAATTCCCGCAGAAATGTTCGTCGTTCCCGCATGACCGTTTTTTTCTCTTCCATTGTTTCTTGTTCTGTTTCCATAATTTTTTACACTCTCAAATATATTTTGAAATTCGAAATCGGAAAAATTTTTCTCTTTTTTTTCCTTGGCGAGATAAAACGACAAGAAAAATATTTTCGATTTCAAACCTTAAAAAAAATTATCTTTCTCGCCTCGGCAAAGGCTTTCCGAAATACTTCGCGAAATATTTGATCGCGCTCCCGATATGAATCCATGTGAGCCGATTAAAGAAAAGTCCAAGAAGCCCTCCCCCCGCACTTCCCTTGCCGTGGTAATGATACACCATCGCCTGCGGGAGATGCATCACTTTCCATCCCTTCTCCCAAAACCGCCGACACCAGTCCACATCTTCCATATACATAAAAAAGCGCGTATCCATTTTCCCCACTTCTTCATACGCCTTCCGTCTCACAAACATCGCCGATCCCATAATCCAATCCACCGCGCAAGGTTCTTTCCGATCATAATCCTTCATCTGAAACCAATCGAGATGCTTTTTCCCGAACGGAAACCACCCAAGCGGCGTTCGACGATAAAGAATCGTCATTGGTTGATAAAAATGAAATGTTGAAAACTGTTCGCTTCCATTAAAATTAATCTGTTTCCCGCCCGCGATCCCGACATCGGAATGTTTCTCGAAATATGCAAGAAACGCCGGGATGGTTTCTTTCGTGAGGACAATATCGTGATTGATGAGGAAAAAATACTCCTCCCCGCGTGCCTCCTCGAGCGTTTTATTCACAAGTCGCACACATCCAACGTTTTTCTCAAACGGAAAAAATCGCACCGATGGAAAATCCTGCATCACAAGTCTCGTCGATTCTTCGGTGGCACTGTCCGCCACGAGCACTTCGTACTCGATTCCCGAAACGTTTTTTTCGATCGATTCAAGACAAAGCCGAAGCAACTCCGGATTTTTGTAACTATTAATGGCGATAGAAAGCTTCGGCACAAGATATTCATTAATACAAGGACAATCCGAACTGTTTTCCGGCGCGAGTTTGATCTCGAAAGCATGGTCTTCTTCGACACACTTATCGAAGAAGTTTCGAGATCAACCTCAGTGCGGTCCCGCTAGAGACCGTGCGGCGACGAACAACAGTTCGGATTGAAACGAAAACCCTACGGCAATTTCGCAAACATCTCCCGAATCTTGTCGTAATTGTCGCCAGCCGGGAGAAGGATATATCCCGTTTCTTTCGTTGTCTCCGGATGATAGAGAAGTCCCTCTTCCGTCGTATCAAGCACTCGTGAGGTCGGCGCGACATCACCCATTTTCTGATACAAATCGAAAAGACGCTTCATCTCCCACCCCTCAAGATTCGTAAGCACGTTATTTCCAAGTCCATTGAGAAGTCCGTTGATTTTCTCGAAATCCGAAAGCGTTCCGATCGAGAGCGCCTTCTTCTTGACGGCTTCAATAACTTGCTGCTGCCGTTTCGCGCGATCGAAATCACTCGATCCATATCGCGCTCGCGCAAAACAAAGCGCTTGCTCACCATTCAATTGGGAATCTCCGGCAGGAAGCGATACTTTTCCGTTACACTCCAAATCTTCCGGATTCACTTTCGCATAGCAAAGCGGGTATCGCTTTGGATTCAGATAGTACGTTCCGTTTTTCCGGCGAATTCGTTTTTCTTCGTAATTTCCCGAGGGAATGGTATACCGAACCCCATCGCAACGCTGCTCCAAGCCTCGAAACTGGAGATTTTCCGAAAATGGCTGATCAAGAGTAACGGTAATCCCTCCAACCGCATCGACAATTTCTTTAAATCCCTCAAAATTAATCGCGACCGAGTACGGGATATTTTGCCCCGTAATCTCACTGACGATTGTTCGCATATCTTCCATACCCCCTCCGCCATGCGATCGATTCTCTCCCTCCGCATACACGGCATTAATTTTTGCTTGCCAATCCTTATTCGGAATCTTCACATAAAAATCCCGCGGAATGGAAACGAGCGACGCCTTGGCGGTATCCCCTTCGATCGCGTCATTCTTCGGATGAATCGAGAGGACCATAATTGTATCCGCAAGAAGTCCTCCTCCCGTTACGTGTTCCCCGCGCATCCCGAGAAGAAGAATATTGATCCGCCCCTCGTCTTCACCGGAAAGTTTCTTTTCCACACCCGGAAGCGTCTTTACGATATTTTTCAAAAACCCGTCTTTGCCAACGGAAATTTTTCCGATCGTCGCGCCGGCTTTCAAAAAAACAATTCCGCCGACAATCAAAATAACCACGAATATTCCAACCGCGATATGCCACCATCGGAAACGACGTTTTTTTTCAAAAGTAAACGAAGATGATCCGCCCGACGATGCATCTTTTTTTCCAAATAAAGACATGATGTATTCTTCACTGTTTAGTTCTCGACAAACAAAGAAAGAAGCGTTTTCGCGCTTTCCTTCCACGAGAAAGAAGAGAGCGTCCGAGATCCGTCCGCAAGCGCTCTTTCCCGCCATTGGTCGTCAATGGAAGCATTGTACAATATTTCCGCCGCACCGGCAATGCCGTGTGGATTGAAAAAAACCGCTGCAGAAGAAGCGATTTCCCGAAACGGCGGGATGTCCGAACAAGCAACCGGCACCCCTTGCGATAGCGCCTCAAGAATCGGAATGCCAAACCCTTCGTAGAGCGACGGAAATACGAAGAGGCGTGCGCCAGCATAGAGCGCCGGAAGATCAGCACTCTCGATAAATCCCGGAAAAATCACCCGCCCGCCGATACTGGTTTCTTTGATTGCCCGATCGATTCCCATATCGAAATGATGCGCTTTCCGATTCCCGACAAGCACCAGCGAATACCCTGCGCTCGGAAGTTTCGATTGCGCGAATGCTCGAATGAGAAACGGGATATTTTTTCGCGGTTGGAGCGTCCCGACCGAAAGAAGATATTTCTCCGGCAGATGGTATTTCTTTTTCACACGAATAACATCTTCCGGCATCGCTTTCTGCAAAAATTCATCGCCGATTGCATTGTAGAGAACACCCACTTTCTCCGGACTGACACCGTAATATTTGACAATCTCCGCTTGAGTAAATTTCGATGTTGCAAGCACTCGATATGACCGACAAATCGACCGCGGAATAAGAAGCGCAAGAAACAGTCGGTCCTTCCACCCGATTAACTGCGGAAACGCGCGAAACGACACATCGTGAATATGCGTAAATATCTTCGTCCGTTTTGGTGTAAAAAACGGAATAATGTACTGCGTATGAAAAACATCAATCTGATTGTTCCAAAAATATCTCGGAAGCGTCCAAAAATTCCACGTGTAACGATTCCTTGTCGGCAAAGAAATCAATTGAATATTCTCCTTTCCGGCAAGCTGGAGCCGACGAGAAATCTGCGAGAGACGCTCCACATTCGTCTCATCGGTAAGAAGAAAATAATGATTCTCTCGATCAAGCATAACGAGCTCCCGCGTGAGATGAAAGAAAACCATCTCATCCCCCGTGCGTTGTTTTCCGAGCAATCGAATGTCAATGGCGATGTTCATAATGAGAGAAACAATAACGAAAAATCAAATATCTTTTTTCACCAACCACGGAAGGGAGAGAAAAACCCAGAGCGAGCCGAGGAGGAGGCCAGCATTGAAGAGGTTGAACACCGTGATCGCGACCCATGCGCCGGAAAGTCCAATCCAGAGACTCTCATCCGGAGCCGATTGATTCAATCTCTTCAAAAACACCCCCTCGACACACACTCGATATCCAAATGCGAACCAAAAAATAACAAGGAGAAGAAACCCGAATACTCCGGCACCAAGCCAAGCCTCAAGAAACATATTGCTCGAATTGAGCCCAGCGCCACGCTCATCATTACCAAAATATCGACTCGAATTCCCCCAACCGATCCCAACAATCGCATGCTCTGAAAGGAGGGTAAACGTTTTCCTATAAATTTCTTTTCGAAGAGAAATATTCGGATCAACCCGATACGCTTCAGTTACAACGTGTCCACTCATTTGCTCTGATGCAATGTCCTCAAGATTGATATGACGGCACCCACGCTCCACTAAACGCGCTGAATCAACCGCTTCATGAGACGAAAATGTCTGCGCCGAAAGACACGACACCGTAATTTTTTGCAATCCCGATCCAATACTTTTCCCCCGATCAAACAAGTGAAACGATGAAAGAGAACTCCCAATAACAATACAAAGAGCCGCCAAAAACAACCCGAAAAGAAAGAGCTTCCCGGAGAGCATCCGCCGCGAGACGCCCCACTCTCTCTGCATCAACGCCCGAAACGCGCCAAATCGCACCGCTGAAAGAAGCACCACCATCGCGATCCCAAGAAACGCCGCGAGCCACGCGCTCCGACTCACCGAGAGAAGCAGCACAAGGAAAAGAAGTACGAGAAATACGCTCATCTCGATACCCTTTCGCTTTGGAAAGTTCTCCGCGAAAAAAAGCGGAAATAGAAATGCCGAAGCAAATGCTGCTACTGCTGCTACAAATCCCCCGAGCCAATCTGCCTCGGGAAAAGTTCCGTTTGGTCGCCCTGTCATCACCTCAAATGCAGGGAGTCCATGCTTCATCCGAACACTCTGCCATACGGCATACAAGAGAACAAGAATCGTCGAAAGAATAAAGAAACGACCGGCAATACGTATATCATCGTATGTTTTAAAAAATGTTCGCCCCAAAAAAAAGAGAAAAACAAAAGAGAGAACAATAACCGATTGCTTTACGGCTCCAGAAAAAAGTCCCACCTCCGGAAGAAACGGCAACACAAGCAATCCAGTAGCCGCAAAAAAAAGAAAAACGCCATCGATCCACTGAAACGAAAAAAGTTTCCAAGGCGTTCGCTTGGTCAATATTCGAACAAGAACTGCCGCACCAAGAATCACCGCCAAAAACTGATATGGCCGAAGATTAAAACCAAGCTCTACCGGCGCCACATTCACCAGTTCAAGCGGAAGCACACCAACAAGCAAACCGAATACCCATCCGGGTCGATAGAGCGCCACCAAAAACAAAAGCACTCCAAAAAAAAGAAAATCACCAAGTCGAAATGGAAGCACTCCCTTATTTGAAAGCACAAGAAGCGCCGAAACCACAACGACATTCAAAACAAGGAGCATCCACAAAGGGCTCATCCGAAACGAATCAACTCGTTCTCGCAATTCCGAAACAAACATACGTATTTCTTTTTTCATATCCGATACTATGCTAACACTCGCCGCACAAAAATATTCCATGAAAACTGTTTCACGTGTTCCATTCCTTTTCGAGCAAGCTCATCGCGAAGCACGGCATCATCCAAGAGACGCCCCATCGCTTCAGTCATTTCTCCGGAGTGCAACGGATCAACAAAGAGCGCGGCATCTCCGCAAACTTCAGGAAGAGAACTTGATCGCGAGGCGATAACCGGTACTCCCTGCGACATGGATTCAATTGGTGGAAGCCCGAATCCTTCATACAAAGACGGATACACAAACATCAGCGCTCCGCGATACAGCGCCGGCAATGCTTCCTCCGGTACGAACCCGGTCAACACGACATCGCGCGCCAAATCATACTTCCGTATCAATCCTTCAATATCTGTGGCAAGTGGATTCTTTTTTGAATGAATTTTCCCAGAAAGAAGCAGTTTCGGCGTATCAATTCCCCGACGTGATCGCGTCGCCTTCAACATCGCATACGCATCAAGCACCATGCGAGCATTCTTCCTCGCCTCAAATCCCCCGCCATGATAGATATATCCCGGATCGACCTGATACTTCCGCAGTACTTGATCGCGGTATTCATCCGAACACACCGAATCGAACACGGCCGATATCCCCGGATACGCAACCGTTATTTTCGATTCGCCGATGTGAAGCTCCCGCATAATATCCTGCTTTGTATATTCCGACACGGCTACCAAATGCGAAGCGGAAGCGATCCCCCGCTCCACCAATCGCCAGTGCCATCGTCTCGTCCACTTGTCCAGATATTCTGGAAAAAATCTCGGAATGATATCGTGCACGACCATGATATGCCATACCTTGGAATCGGCACGAAAACGCGTTCCACTCTGATACAGACTCACAAACATATCGCATCCATCCCGACGCGCCTCAATCGCAAGTTGCCGCTCCCAGAGTGCTCTTCGAATCACATCATCGCGCTTCCAATACTTCGGAAGAAATGTCCGCACCCGAAAACGATCAGGGAGAGATACCTCTGTCGGCTCTTCGGTATACAGAATGAACTCGGCTTCCTGAAGTCCACCAAAAAATTGCCAGCTCTTCGCCGCGCCGCAAGAAATCGCCGGATCAGAAAGATGATGAAGAAAAGAAGCGGTAACCTGACCGATTCCCGTCCCCGGTTTCCGCAAAAATGACGCATCAATACCGATTTTCATAGTAAGAACATTGTATCAAGAAACGGTAAATGAGAAAAAGAAATCTAAACAAAGCTTCGCTTGCAGTCGCATTATATTCTCCCCCCCCCCTCTAAGGGGAGGATTAAGGAGGGGTCTTGTTTTTCTTCCTCGTCCGTAAGTGGAGCTTTGATACAGATGCGAGATGAAGTGAAGCGTTGCTGACAATGTCTGTAAGCAGGAAGTGAAACGGCAAACGGACATTGAGCGAAACAAATCCGCATCTTTCAAAGCGAAACGCAGGACAAGAGTTTACTTTGCATACTTTCTTTTGCGATCAAAAGAAAGTATAAGAAAAAATAACCATAATAAAAAACGCTTACGGTCTCCAGTAACACTGGGGGAATTCCGTAAGCGTTGTGTTGTGCGCAAACAGGCATGGCGTGGCTGCGTCCTCGTCGATGAGCGCGACGCCGATAGCCTGGCGCGGGATTTCTCCCGTGCCCGCTGCGCGGTTGCGATTATACCACAAAAAGAGAAAAATGTGGTCGGCGAGAAGAAGTGAGTACTACGAGCATCGCAGGAAGCATCCCTCCTTATGCGCTCTCTCACCCCTCGTTCGCCGATTGAAACGTGTCGTGATAACGTACCACCCCTACCACGACCGTAGGTATCCGACGCTCCCTATCTTACACGGGAGGCCGGACGGTTAAGAGGTTCATGGACGCGCCGGAGCCGCTGTGGCCGCCGCCGATGCCGACGCCCCTTGGTTTTCTCCTTGAGATCGCCACCACGTCGGTAGCTTCTTTACCCCGAAATATTCCGGACAAAAAAGCTACCCGCGTGGCGCACCAAAAAAGAGTGCTTCGCTTCAAACTTCACAATCGCAATCATTCAAAGAACATTAAGGATATTCTTAACAGAATTCCCCTCATCCGTCAAATTTTGGAACTTCAGTATAAATTTATATTATAACAAATAAATCAAATATTGTCAATACCAATCACACAATGTCTATTTTTATGGCTTATTCAAGGTAAAATAACGGATCGAGTCGTATCGTACGCCCAGTGAAGAAGCGCTTGCCTCTGTCGTGGGCGGCACAACATATCCCCCGACCGACAATGCTTCGCAATTTGCGCCAAATGCCGCCGCATCATTTTCCATCGTTTGATCTGCCGCGCATCTTCTTCCGGCAATCGCCGTCCCAGAAAATATCGGCAGTACCACTGAAACCACCCGCGCGGATCATTGGAAAAAATCCATCCTTTTCGTCTCCATTCCGAAAGCGATTGACTGGCATCCACCCGAAAATAATTGAGTGACGGATCTTTTTTCGATGGAGAAAGTTTTGCTTGCAGAAACCATTCTTTCGGAAATTCTCCCCGACAATCCGTCAGATATTTTCCTCCAAACACACCAAGCGCGAGCATCTCTTTCGGCGTGAGATCGGGACGGAATTCCGGATCAAACTCTTTCCCCATTGGCGCAGAGAGTTCATACCGATAGTTTTGCTGCATTCGATCGTTTACCGTGACCACTGTACGTTGTTGCATACGGTTATTCCCCCTCAACAATCAATCGCACTTGATCAAGCGCCTTCTTGAGTTCCCTAAGAAGCGGGTGCTCGAGTCGATCGCAAAGCACCGCATATACCGATTCATAGAACCAAAGCATCTCTTCTTTCCCGGCGCGAAAATGCCTCCAGAGCGCGTCTCCATCCGACGCATGTCCCGAGACAAGCGAGTGCATATTGTGAATTTTGTCCGCCGCCGCAATAAGAAGCCCTTCGCGCGAATCATTCTTCAGGTTTTCGATATACCGCTTCTTGCGTTCCTTCCAATGATTCTTTTTCGAAAAAATTCGCCATCGTTCCGTCGGATCTCGATCTTCCGTCACTTCGCGAACGATCCGATACACGTTTTCTCCGAATTCTTCTTTCATCTTTTCGGCGCCATACCTCGGCACATCTTCCAAAACGTCGTGCAAAAGCGCGGCACAGATCAAATCCTCGTCGTTTTCGTAATGCGCAAGAAGAAACGCCACCGCAAACGGGTGCACAATATACGGCGATCCGCTCAACCGACGTTTCTGTTCGCGATGAAGTTCGGCCGACCGAACAATCGCTCTTTCGATTTTTGATGTGAGTTGCATACCCTGCTCCCTCTTAGTATTTTCGGCTTTTTTCGGCTATAATGTCCAGAGGTATTCTAATATCAATGAAACACTATGTCCAAGAAAACAGTTGTGGTCGTCGGGCTCGGATACGTTGGTTTGCCACTTGCGGTTCGGTCGGTTGAACGCGGATACTCCGTTATCGGATTCGATACGAACGAAGAAAAAATTTCGCTCCTCAAAAAAAAGAAGAGTCCTATCGAAGATCTCTACCTCGAAGAGCATATTCCGAAATTTCCTTTCGAAGCGACCACTGATCCGAAAAAATTAAAACAGGCGGACATTGTCCTTATCTGCGTACCGACCCCTGTCGATGAAATGTTCTATCCCGACCTCGAGCCGGTCATTTCGGCGTCGGAACGTATCGCGAAACACCTGAAAAAAGGCGCGCTTGTCGTCCTTGAATCAACCGTGAATCCCGGTGTTTCCGAAGAAATCATTCGGCCGATTTTTGAAAAACACGGACACGTCGTCGGAACAGATGTATTCCTCGCGCACTGTCCCGAGCGCATTAATCCGGGCGACGAGAAATGGAATGTCACGAATATCCCTCGCGTCGTCGGTTCTTTTGATAAAAAAGGACTTTCTTTGGCTCTCGAATTCTATCGCTCTATCGTCGATGGCGAAATCCGCCCAATGAAATCCATCCGCGAAGCCGAAGCGGTGAAAATCGTCGAAAATTCCTTCCGCGATATCAATATCGCCTTCGTCAACGAACTTGCAAAGTCATTCGATGTCCTCGGTATCGACGTGAAAGACGTCATTCAGGGCGCCGCCACAAAGCCGTTCTCTTTTATGCCTCATTATCCGTCTTGCGGCGTGGGCGGCCACTGCATTCCGGTTGATCCGTATTATCTGATCGAACGCGCCAAACAATCGGGATTTGATCATAAATTTCTGAAGATCGCCCGAGAGATCAATAACTCTATGCCGGCTCACACGGTCGAACTCCTGCAAGACGAACTGAATGCGATTAAACTCCCCTTAAACGGAACGCGCATCGGCGTCCTCGGACTTGCTTACAAGGCGAATGTCGACGACCTTCGTGAGTCGCCCGCCGAAAAAATCATCGAACACCTCGAAAAACACGGCGCGAAAGTCGAGACGTTCGATCCGCATATTCTTCGACTTTCCACAACCAAATCTCTCGACGCAATCCTCGCAAAATCGGATGCACTCGTCCTTGCCACCGATCATCGCGAATTCAAAGAACGCCTCACTCCCGCCCTCCTCAAAAAATTCCGAATTCGTGTTATCGTAGATGGGAAGAACTGCCTCGACAAAAAGGCATTCCTTGCGACAAAGATTCGGTATAAGGGAATCGGGAGATAAGCCGCACGACAGGGAAATTTTGTTTCCTACTCCATATTCTATGTTCGATCTCATCCGTTTTATCATCTGGCTTGCGGGAGTCGCCGTGGTGGGGTATTTTCTCGCCGGATTTTTCGGATACGAAATCAATATCGACTATTTCAAAGAGCAAAAGTCAACCTGCGAAGAACACCTCCGACAGTGCCGAAAAGACCTCATTCAGTCTGGTGTCGACGGCGTCAAGGAAAAATGCGATTGGAAATGCGTCGATCCGAAGCTTCTTATTCGGAAGAGTCAAGAATAAAGAATTATGAATCAATCGACCATACGCCGTATGCTAAAATAATTCTGCATTTCTTGATTCCTGATTCTTAATTCTTGATTCATCAACATATGAAACTCATCGTCAATATCCCGGCTTACAATGAAGAAGAAAAAATCGGCGAGACCATCAGACGAATTCCGCGATCATTTCCGGGAATCTCGGAAGTGTTGGTACAGGTAATCGACGATGGCTCGAAAGACCGGACGGTCGATGTTTCAAAAAACGCCGGCGCGGATTTCGTGTACCAAAACGGCATAAACCGCGGTATTGGAAAAACATTCCGACACGCTGTCGAACGCTCTCTCGAAAACGGCGCGGACATTATGGTCAATATCGATGCCGACGGGCAATTCAATCCGAACGATATCGAAAAACTCATTCGCCCGATCCTCGAGCACAAGGTCGATATGGTCAGCGCCGATCGATTCACCGAATCAAGCGCGGAAAATATCCCGTGGATAAAAAATATTCTCAATCGTTTCGCCGCGCGGATCATCGGCGGATTCTTGAATACCGCTATCCCCGATCTCACCTGTGGCTTCCGCGCCTACAGCCGCGAAACCCTGCTCCGTCTCAATCTCCCCGGCGATTTCACCTACACGCAAGAAGTCATTATCGACGCACTCGGAAAAAACCTGAAACTTTCTTTTATCCCGGTCAGCGTGACTTACTTTGCCGATCGGAAATCCCGCGTCGTCAAAAGTATCTTCGGATACTTGAACAATAGTTTCCGCATTATCCTGAAAGCCGTTCGCGATGTCCGCCCGATGAAATTCTTCGGCATCCCGGGGCTCGTCCTTATTTTTCTCTCGCTTGTTCTCTTTGCTTTCTTCCTCGGAAACTATTTCACTGACTTCAAAATAACCCCGTACCGGAATTACCTTCTCTTTTCCGGCGGATTTTTCTTGATCGGACTTCAATTCTTCGTCTTCGCTCTTATGGCTGATATGATTAAAACCAACCGTCGCCTGACCGAAGATCAGATGTATTTGTTTAAAAAGGAGAAATACAAAAAATAAATCTAAAATTACAATTTCCAAATAAACTCCAAATCTCAATGTTTGAAATCCAAAACTTTTGATTTGTAAGTTTTGATTTAATTATTGTAATTGATTTGGGATTTGTAATTTTGAATTTGGTGCTTTAAATCTATGCGAATTTTATTCATATCAAGAGCGTACCCCCCAATAATAGGTGGGATCGAAAATCAAAACGCCGCGCTCACAAAATGGCTTGCCAAAGTGGACGGTGTTGAAATAGAAACCATAGCAAATACGAGGGGCAAGAAATTTCTCCCGATCTTTTTTCCGAAAGCGTTTTTTCTTGCGCTCTTTCAGTTGCGCAAACACGATATCATTCTGCTTGGCGACGGCGTCATTGCGGTAATCGGCTGTTTTCTTCGTCTCTTCACCCGAAAACCGGTTGTCTCCGTTCTTCACGGACTCGATATCACCTACGATTTAAAACTCTATCAACTCCTCTGGGTGAAATGTTTCCTCCGACTTCTCTCCGGGTACATCGCCGTCTCGCGTCATACGAAAGACACCGCGATCGCACACGGTCTCCGGGAAGAAAAAATTCGCGTCGTCCCTAACGGCGTGGAAGATCCAGCCGAGCCACCAATTCAGTATCGCCGGGAAGACCTTGCTCTGTACCTTAAAGAAAATCTTACTGACAAAAAAGTTCTCGTAACAATCGGTCGAATCGTTCGACGAAAAGGCGTCGCGTGGTTTGTGGAGCGTGTCCTCCCGAAGCTCCCGGGCAATATTCTCTACCTCGTCGCAGGATCGGGATCGGGAAAAGAGAAACAGCATATTCTTGATGCCGCTACGCGAGCGAATGTCTCGCAGAAACTCCGGCTTCTCGGTTCCGTTCCGAATGAAATCAAAATTATGCTCCACCGAACAGGCGATCTTTTTATCCAACCAAATATTCTCGTCCCGGGTGATCGCGAAGGTTTCGGCATCGCCGTGATCGAAGCATCGCTCGCCGGACTTCCCGTTATCGCTTCGCAACTTGAGGGACTCGAAGACGCGGTGATCGACAAAGAAACCGGATTTTTCGCCGAACCCGGCAATCCGGAGAGTTTCGTCGCCGCTATTCTTCCGCTTCTTGAAAATAGTGTCGCGCGAAATATGTTTTCCGAAAAAGCGAAAACCGTCACGCGGGAACGATTCCACTGGAACTCCGTTTCCAAAACCTTCGCCGCCGCTCTCGAAAGTTTTCTGCCGAAGAAATCATAAATATATTTCCCCCCTCTCGCCGCCCCGATCGAAACCGAAGTATCTCCATCAAATAATCGCCATAGGAACATCACATATCATGACCGAATTTTTCTTCGATGCCACCTTTTTTCTTCTCGCAACCGGAGTACTCCTTTTTCTCCCGGGATGGTTTCTTATAAAACTCTTTTGCAAAAACGTTTCTTTGAACCACTGGGAATTTCTTACGCTTTCGTTTGGAATAAGCGTCGGTGTGCTTGATTTTCTCCTGATCGCGATCGGGACATTCGGTGTTCGCTACTCCGTTCACTCCATCACACTCTCCCTGTTTACGTTCGGCATAACTGTGTTTGTCGTACAAAAAATATTCTCCGCGATTCGAAAAAATCCGAAAATGGAAAAAAATGGGCAATCTTCGCCCGTACTTCACTCGAAAAAAGAACGATTTTTGTTTCTTCTCATTCTTTTCCTCTCGATATTCGTAAAAACGATCTACCTTTCGGATGCTGCATTCCCGACTGCGACCGATCTCGGCCACCATATGTTCTGGGCGAAGAAAATCGCCGAAACCGGCATATTCCCGGCATACGAAAAGCAAGAACTCACAGAAAATCCCGATGGATCGGTAACCCTTTCACCGTCCGAACCGATCGCCGACTTTATTATCGGTGAACATCTCCCCTTCGCTGCCATCGCGATATTTTCCGGAAACGATTTCGTCTCGGCATTTCCGGTATCACTTCTGTTTATCGTTCATATTCTTGCACTCCTCGCCATCTTTGCGCTCGCACTACGAATCGGTGAAGATATGCACGCGCTTTTTTCATCCAATATATTTACCCCCGGAAGATTCGCGCTCGTTATCCTCTTTCTCTCCGGCCCTCTCTACTCCCTCGCCTCCCCGCAAGCGAAATTCGTTTCAGGTGGCGTCGTCGGAAATACTTTCGGAAATTTTTTCATCCCGCTCATCCTCCTCATCTTCCTCCGTGCAATCCGCGAAAAAAATCCACCACTTCTCGCGATCGGATTTTTCCTCATCTTTACCCTTGCCTACACCCATCACCTCTCAACACTCGTTCTTCTCTTTATTCTCGTCGCAGTCGGTATAACGCTTCTCATTTCCCAGCGACGCCAATTGAGAAAATTTTTTCTTGATCTCTGGAACACACTCCGTCATCCCGCGCCAATAACAATCGCGATCCTGTGTATCGCCTTCTTCTTCCTCATTGCCGTCCCAACCTACCTCGAAACGAAAGGCTCGATCGATACCGCGATCGGCACTCCCACCAAACCAACCCGCACCGGACTTTCCTTTACCCAAATCGTCTTTTCAAATGGAGAGGCTCGCGTTGCGCTCGGTGCGACCGGACTTCTCTTGACGACATTTCTCCTTTTTCGCAAAAACACCGTCTCGCTCGCGCTTCTCTTCGGATGGGGCGGCATCCTTCTCCTTATGTCGCTGCGGCCGGATCTTGTGTTTCTCGATATCCCCTCCAATCGGATCGGATCATACGCGCTCTTCCCACTTTCCTTCCTCTCCGGGATCACCCTCTTCGCTCTTCTTTCTTTGTTTCGCGAGCGTTTCGGAGAAAAATTCGTCGCGACCTTTCCTCACACTCTCCTTCTCGCTTCACTTTTTCTTGTCTTTGTTTTTTCAACCGGAAGCGGTTCGTTCGACAACGGTCAAACCCTCCTCGGAAAACCGAAGGCAGAAGAAGCGGTTGAAACGTTTACCGCAAGCGCCTATCTCGCAAAACACTCTGAAGACAAAGATCTCATCCTGAAAGATCACAATTACCTCACTGCCGATACCTGGATGAAACTTTTTTTTCTTCGTGATTACAACTTCCCGCTCTCTCGGTCTTATTTCGGTCGCTACGAAACTCCCGGACGCGAACAATGCACACTCCAAATGATCTCTATCCCAAATACAGCCGAAGGAAAACGCTGTTTCGAGACATCGGGAGTCAATATTATTGTCGTGCACCCGCTCTACGATCGCTCCCAATTCGAAAAATCAAACAATTTCTCCCGCATCTACTCATCAAACGATATCCATATTTATGAAAAAAGTTTTTGAAATCCTGATTTCCGACACCGGAACCATCCTTATTTCCCTTGTGTGCGGAGCGATATCGGTATACGCGCTTTTTTTCATCGTCGGGACGGAGCTTGATCCAAATCGTAACAAAAACTGGTGGTCGCTCGCATTTGAAAGTCGCTCGCTTGAAACAAACAATTTTATCATCGAAAATCATTCCGATTCCGATATGTTCCGATACGAAGTCATCACCGATGGGAAAACCGTGGCCGCGGATACGCTTCATATTGCAAACGGGGAAGAGAAAACAATCTCAATCGATACGACAGACGCAAAAACAATCGAGATTACCGCAACCGATCACACCGGAAAAAAACAAAGTATTTATCGAAAAAAATAACAGAAAAATATGCCCGACCACACCGGAAAAAAAATCCTCCTCGCGACACGCGCGCTTGTTCCTCCGTGGGACGAGGCCTCCAAAAACTTCGCCTACTTTCTCGCGAAATCGCTTACCAAACACCACACGACTATTCTCACTACGCCTACGTGGCTCCCCGATCTCCCGGCCAATGTCACGCAGTTCCCCTGCTACACGAAGAGCGAGCTTGATTTCCTCGAAAAAATCCGCCTCCTGCGCGCGCTTCGAAATCTTCGCGGAAAATTCGATATCACACACTACCTCTTCACGCCAACCCGAAAAAACACTTCCCTCATCAACTTCTTTAGCCGTCCAACCCGTGGAAAAACCATTCAAACCGTCGCCACGCTTCGTGAAGATCTTTATAACCCAAAACAATTGAAAGAACTCCTCTTCGCCGATCGGATCGTCGTCTATTCCGATCATTCAAAACATCGCCTCGAAAAAATCGGGTTCAATAATGTCTCACGCATTTATCCGGGTGTTGATTTGTCGTTTTATCAGCCGCAATCAAAAAGTGCCGATACTCTCTCGCACTTCAATCTTTCAAAAGATGATTTTATCGTGTCTTACAATGGCGAATACGCGCGTTTGGGCGCAACCGATATGCTTGCCGATTGGCTCATTGAACACTACACCAATCACCCTGATTCAAATATGAAATTTGTTTTCGCTCTCCGCGTAAAAAAGCACGAGGATGATCGCATTAAAAAAGAAGAAATCACTCAACGCTTCGAGCAAGCAGGGATTTTGAAGCACATCCGCTTTACCGATACCTATGCCGATATGCCAAAACTCTACAATCTTGCCGACGTGATTCTTTTTCCCGTAAATGATATGCGCGGAAAGTTTGATATACCACTCGTTGTCATCGAAGCGTATGCCTGCGGAAAACCCGTTATTCTCTCCGATCTCCCTATCTTTTCTGAATTTTCAAATCCGGATATCTGTGTTAGCATTCCGCGAGGTGATACCCGGTCGCTTACCGAAAAATTGGCTTATTTAAAAGAAAATATGCAAGAACGCGAGCGGCTCGGCCGAAACGCGCGCGCTTTCGTGGAACAACATTTCGACCTCAAAAAAACCGTCAGCGAATACGAAGCCCTCTACACTTCCCTTTAATTTCTAATTTCGAATTCTGAATTTCGATTGAATTTTTAATCATTAAATTTTGAAACATTGATTCGAAATTCGAAACTCGGAATTCAAAATTATTCCCACACCATTATGAATCATTTCCAGTTCAATAAAATTTCAGATTATAAGTCCGAGCTCAAAACAGAAAAGATGAAAGTCCCGATTGTTTTTCATGTTCAAGACGAGCTTCTCCCAAATGAATCCACCCTTCTCCAACTTGAAAGTGTCGCCAGCAATCAAGAAGTATTTCATCACATCGCCGCGATGGCTGATGTTCACTCGAAGCCCGGACGAAAAAACGCCACCGGAACCACGGTCGTTTCCGAAAAATACATTCTCCCGCAACTCAACGACTCCGATCCTGCGTGCGGAATGCGTCTCGTGAAGACCAATCTCAACGAAAACAATATCTCAAAAGCTGATCTCGAGAAACTCTTCGAAGCACTTGTTCCGAAAGTTCCCACCAAGGCATATATTGGAACCTACCTTCCATTCCGCATCATCGTCGACATTTGCAGACTTGGAATTCAACCCCTCATCGATCACCTCGGCATCAAGACAAAATACGAAAAAGAAAACTCCCTCGATCGCGGAAACTTTTTCGACCAAGCTCCATCATCAAAGGATATTCAAAACATCATTCCTCCACTCTTCCTCTTCTTCGCACAATTCCGATCAGGCATTCTCGGTGCCGCCGGCAACCACTTTCTCGATCTTATGAAGGTAACTGGCATCGAGGACGAAGAAACAGCGCAAAAACTCGGCATAAAAAACGGCGATTACGTTTTTATGATTCATTGCGGATCCGGAATCCTCGGTCAATACACGATGTATATGTACACCGCCAAGAAACGCGAACACATTTCCACGGCCATCCTTATGAATATCGGTCGCTTCTTCTGGAACACACCATTCAAGAAAACCGTAAATCGTATCGCACAAAAAATCCGCGAGTCCGATTTCGGAAAAAAAGAACCCCTCATCGCATTTGACGGAAATGACGAGGACGGAAGACTCTATATGGAAGCGCGCAAAGCCTGCTCCAATTTCGCCCACGCAAACCGAGCCGTCATCGCGCACAATGTCGCCGCCACCGCCAAGGAAGTCCTCGGTCGCGATATCCAAATGGAACTCCTCTACGACATGCCACACATCCTCGTCTCACAGGAAGAACACTTTGGAAAAAATGTTTGGGTACACCGCAATGGCACGAGCCGTGCCTATGGTCCATCGAAAATGTCTGATCACCCTCTCTTTCGCGAAACCGGGGAACCGGCATTCATCCCAACCTCGATGAGTACCGAGGCCTACCTCTGCGTCGGTACGGATGACAACGATTCCAGCTTCTTCTCCTGCAATCACGGCGCCGGAAAGTCCGCCAAAAAAACAGAAGATATTATTCCTGAAAACAAACAAGAGCTCGACAAAAAACTCCAGTCGAAAGGCGTGAAGCTCTATAATGGTCGCTCAAGCAAGGTCATCGAACAGGACTCCTCGCATTACAAGCGCTCGGACGATGTCATCGCCAGCGTGAAAGAAAACCACATCGTCAAACCCGTCGCCAAAATGCAACCCGTCGCGATTATTATGTACTAGTGTCAGCTAACAATCAGCAAACAACAGTAAACAAAAGAGATAAAAAAAGGCCGCTTCGTCATATTGACCAAAGCGGTTTTTTTGTTAATCCAAGCTGAACCCAAGCGACTCACTCGAGGCCGAGGAAGATGCGCATCATCTCGGGCGAAAGCGTGCCTTTGCTTTTTTCTGCAAGCTCAAGAAGCGCACTGAGTTGCCCTTCGTTCAGAGGACGTTGAGCGGTCTCTTCGCTCAAAAAAAACTCAATGACCGGTCGATACCTACGATCAAGCAGCAAGGGCGCCAGCGAATGATAATCGCTCTGCGCGCCAAGCAGGAATTTTCTTAAACTGGCCACTTGATTGGGATGTGGAATATTCTTCCCACCCGTCCAGCGATCAATCGTTGCCCGACTTGCAATATCTGAACGAACAACATCCATCTTGGTTTTTCCAGCAGCCTCAATAACTGCCGACAGCAACCGACCCATCTCTTTTTTCTGCGCAGGGTCAGTACGAGCTAAATCCACCGCTCGCTTAAACTGCTCAAACGCTTCTTTCGCGTCCATTGCTATCTCCTCATAAAAGCTGTTATTGGGAAAAAACCGTCGCATTCATTCCGTTCTGAATTAGGACACTCTGTGTCAGAGTGCCAGTAAAGAATAATATAACGGATTTACTATTCCGTCAATGGCTTTCGAGAAACAAGGGCTAAAAGGAGAAAGAAAAACAGAAGCCCGAAATGCGAAGTCCACAGCCAATGATCAAGAAGAAGACTCGGGATGATCGCAATAAGAATTGCGGATTGATGATTTTTGATTTTTCCCTCCAATAGGGCGGGCAGGGATTTTAGAATAGGAAGTAGAGCAGACACAAGAAATCCTATAAGCAACATGAGTCCAACAATCCCCAGCTCCGACCAAACAAGAAGAAAGACATTGTGTGTCGGTTGAATACTCCATACCGGACGATCCGGTTCCTGCTTAATGATCTCTGCCGTGAAATTCCCCGCACCAACTCCAATCAAAGAATGTTCACCAATCAACGTTCGTGCATCCTGAAGCGATACAACGCGCTCTGAGACCGACCCTTCACGTTCGATTGTCGCTCTGTCAAAACGAGGAAAGATCTGTTCATGAAGTATAATACCGAACACGGCGACTGCTACGCTCAATGTTCCAAATATCTGGTATAAGGTAAATGATTTTTGATCTTTGATTTTTGATTTTTGATAGACGATCATTCCGATTCCCATCACCACTCCGAACCATGCCACCCGTGAAAATGTCAGAATGAGACCAAGGAGGATAATTATTGTACCCACTAAAAAAAGTACACCTCCTCCCCTTTCCAAGGGGAGGATCGAGGAGGGGTTGTGATCCTCTTTCAAAACCTCCCCCTGCCCCCTCCCTAGAAAGGAGGGGTGGAGAGAGAGAAACCCCATGACCAACACCAAAATCATTCCAAGAAACCCTCCCAAAATATTCGGATGCGGAAAGGTCCCATACGCACGCAACCATCGCTCATGATCAATTTTCAGAACAGATGTTCCTGCCTGTGACACCTCATGCATACTCATGCCAAGAAGCGAAGAGCTGATGGATTGTTGCGAGACAAATTGCATGATGCCAATCCCGCTCTGTATCACGCCAGCAGCAAGTAAAACAAACACGACTTTCTTCATATCAATCTCCATCCCTCGCACCACAAAAAACAATCCCCCAGCAAAGAGTAATTTCACAAAAAAATACAAAGCGAGCATCTGATCCCCTGCCCAGAAAATTGATGCCCCAGTCCATACTATGAAAAGCAATAACATCAATGTTGTCATTCCGACCGAGTCTCCGAGTGGAGGAATCTTGATTCCAGATTCTTGATTCCAGATTCTTTCTTTTATTGTACGAAATAATACTAAGGCAAATATCAGCAATAAAAGTATATCGGTACCATATAAAGCGACAACTCCATACTCCCACTTCACTCCCCCAATGAAAGGCTCACGTAAAAAATACACCGTCTGAATCGGAAGGAGAAAGAGAAAAAAAAGAAAGAATTTATCCAACATAAAACACCCGAATTATACCCAAAAAAGGCATTAAATGCTATCATTTCGCTATACGAATTTTGATTTATCGCCATGCAATTCATCACCTTTTCGGGAGTCGACGGAAGCGGAAAATCCACCCAACTCGAACTCCTGCAAAACAAACTCGAACAAGAAGGAAAGAAAGTCGCCTATTTTCACGCGATTGAGTTTTCGCTTGCAAATAAACTCTCAAGAAATAAAAAGGTTGGAGATCAAGGAACTGGAAAATCAGTAACATCTGCATCTTTCCCTAGTATTTTATTGCGAAAAATCTTTCTCATCATCGACCTCATCCGATTCCGGTTCTATTTCGCCAAACTACAAAAAGAGAATTACGATTATCTCCTTTCTGATCGATATTTCTTCGACACCGTCATCAACATTGAGTACCTACAAAAAAAGAATCTTTCTTTCATATTCAATATTCTTTATTCAATATTCTTTATTCATCCTCAAAAAGCTTTCTCCTTCGACGCCAATACCGAAGCCATCATGTCCCGCGACCGAACACCCGAGCAAGGTATCGAATACCTCCGCGCGAAACAAGAACTCTTCAAACAGAAAATCAAGAATTGGAATATGATCGAAATCAATGCGAACAGAGACAAAGAAAGTATTTTTCAAGAAATAAAAAATCTCGCAAGCTAGCCCCCCTCCCCTTTCCAAGGGGAGGGCAGGGAGAGGTATAAAAATGTATACCTTCAACCACATATCAACAATAGGCGCACGAAAAAATCTGCGAAAAAAATCAACACCTCAGGAAATAATTCTCTGGTCAAGACTCAGAAAAAAAGCTCTTGGGTATAGATTTCGCAGACAACATGCCATGGGATCATATATTGTCGACTTCTGCTGCACAGAGAAGAAAATCATCATAGAAATCGATGTATGGCAACACAAAGAAAATACCTCTTACGACTCAGATCGAACCACATACGTTCAAAACTTCGGCTACACAGTACTGCGCTTCTGGAATAATGATATCAATGATAATCTGATAGGGGTCATCATGAAGATTGAAGAACATCTGAAGTAAACCGATACCTCCCCCTGCCCCCTCCTTGGCAAGGAGGGGTGAAGATACCACCACAACACCTATGAAAAAATTCTCCTCGGCACTCATCTGGCTCACGATGTCGGAAATCATCTTCAATATCGCCGGATACATCATCCATTCCTCGGTCGGTCGCATCCTTGGTCCGGCGGATTACGGTCGATTTAGTATTATTGTAACGCTTACGACGATGGTCATTATCCTCATCGGGAATGGCATCCCGACCGCCATGTCCAAATACCTCGCTGAAATATTCGAAAGCGCACCTGAAAAAATTACAGGCATCAAACACAAAGCCATGCGTCTTCAGGCCATGCTCATGCTCGGAGTGACAGCTCTTTTCTTTTTCTCATCTCCACTTCTTGCCTGGGCACTTCACGATGCCACGCTCACCCCTCTCTTTCAGCTCTCAAGCCTCATCATCCCGTCCTTCGCCGTTGCATCGTTTTACTTCTACTACTACACCGGCCTTCATTTCTTTCGCCTTCAAGCCTTCCTCAAGACCATGCGCGCCCTTGGTCGCATCATCTTCATCATTTCCTTTGCATACTTCTTCGGCGTACAAGGAGCAGTCTCCGGGTACATCGCCGCGCCACTGTTTGTTTTCGCTATCGCTCTCCTGTGCGACACCTTCATCACGCACAAATATTTCCCGGCAACCAAGCAAGCAAAAAATCAAACCGTCGATTTTTCAGGGAAAACTCTCCTCGCCTATGCCTGGCCGCTTACTCTCTTTCTTCTTTTTTATGAATTCATCCTCACACTCGATCTCTATTTCGTAAAAAGTCTCCTCCAAAGCGATTATCTGACCGGCATCTACAATGCCGCCATTACAGTTGGTCGTATCCCCTACTATCTCTTTTATGCACTCACTATCATACTCCTCCCCGCAATCTCCAAGACAACTGCCGAGCGAAACACCGAAGAAACCGAAAGCCTCGTAAACAAATCTCTCCGCCTCATGACCCTTCTTCTTTTTCCGATTATTACGCTCATGATCGCCTATTCCACACAAATCCTCAATCTTTTTTATGGCGCAAAATATCTCGATGCCGCAGCGCCGATGAACATCTTCACCATCGGCGTCGGATTTCTTACCGTTTTTTATGTCCTCTCTTTTGCCCTCAATGGCGCGAATCTCGTAAAGATACCGATGAAACTTTCCTTTTTCGGTTTTCTTGGCATGATCATCCTCAATTTCCTTCTCATTCCGAAATACGAGCTCATTGGCGCCGCCCTTTCAACAACGATTACCTCTCTTGTCCTTATGATTGCAATCCTCATTGCAACCGAGAAACACTTCAGCGTAAAGCTTCCCATCAAAACCATCGTCCTCTCACTTATAAGCGCAGTTATTATTACAGCTCTTGCAAAATTCCTTCCCTATGGAATGATATCGTTCATTGTTTCCGGGACAGCGCTCTTCATCCTTTACTTCATCCTCCTGAAGCTTTTCGGCGAACTAAAGCCATCCGACTGGGCTCCGTTTTCCAAACTCTTCAGAAAAAAATCCACCTCTTAGAGCCTGTTGGAAAAGTCTCTTTCGTCGCGAAATTCCAGTTTTTTGAGCGAAAAAGATGAAGAGCGAGGAAGGCTATCAAGTCGATAACCTGACGAGCTGTGAATCTTTTGCAGCCAAAAAACTGGAATTGCAGCAGAATACGGACTTTTTCAACAGGCTCTTAGAACCTCTTGACTATTTCTTCACAGCACTCACAAAAAAGAGTAGTCTGACATCAACGTTCCCGACGACCCTTACAAGGAGGTCTTTATGAGCGCGTTCTTTCCGGCGTATGCGCAGCAAATGTTCCTCGCTGCGGCATACACCCCGGTGCTTTTCTGTGTCGTTCCGACACTCGATGGCATCGCAATCTTCTGGCACACTATTGCGAAAACCTTCGAAAAAGAAGATGATCTGTCAATCGACCCGTACCTCCTCGCCGCAAACCTGATCCAATACTGGATTGCAGCGAAAAACTTTCCCGAGGCTCCGATAGCACAAACACCGTGCTTGTCGTACGAGAGAGATTGCGGGAAAGCCACTCGGAAACTCCTCACGGATCGTCCGTATCTCCTAAAATACTGGGAGACAGATCCGGTGCAAGTAATGAATGAAATCCAACGCCTTTTGGGACGACAATGTCCCTGTGTCTAACAACGAAAGATACAAAGACACAAACCCTGTCCGCGCACAGGGCTTCTTTTTGTCATAATATTGAATTCTTCACACTCCCCACCGATACACAAACATCGCGCCGCGGACACTCTCATTACTCACACGCGTAAGATTTTTTTCAAAATATGTTTTCAAATCTTTCGAGATATAATCGCTCATATCATTATCCGACAAAATAACCCATCCGGTCGGATGCACCTCTTGAATCAAAAGAAACTCATTCACCGTCATTCGGTGTCGATCGATCTCATCGCCCAAATCAAACACCCTCACCTTCGCGCCGGAGAAATAATAATTTCGGAAATTTCGCGTGATCAGCGCATCCGTCGGCAATTGCTCTTTCTTCAAAAAAGTAAATACCTTTCGATAATTCGGATTACTTCCCGACGATGTCTCGTGGTAAGTATTATTCTCCTCGAAAAAATACCCGTAATTCGGCAGAAGAAGAAGCAGTGCCGCAAGCGCCGCCAGCATCCCTCGCTTCCCCCATTCCGGAAATTTTTCTCGTACCACATTCCACAGACGATACATCCCGACCGCGGCAAGCATCATACCGAATGACTGCGCAAAGAAAATATACTGCGGCCCGGCATTCCGCCGGAAAAACCAAATCGCAAGCGCGAGCGGTACGAGAAACGACACTGAAAGATACAAAGCAGCTGAAAATCGTTTCTCTCGAAACAGAGCAATCATTCCCAAAACAATCATCCCAACGCCAAAAAGCGGATGCCAGAAATCCCGCAGCATATATCCGACATACGAATAGTGATCGTCAAAAAATATGAGTCCCGCCGTGAACGATTGAACAAATTTCGGCGCAATAAAAGAGAACACGCCCGCACCGATTATGCCAAGCGCGAGAAAACCGAAATATTTATTTTTCCATCGGTGCTCCGCTCGATACACAGAAAAACCAGCAAGAAAAAGATATACCGCACAAGAAAAAACGATCACGGCTGTTAATTGGTGGGTCGCAAGCGAAAGAATACCCAAAAAAAGCGCTGGAACAATACAATACCCATTCACACCAACTTTCTCCCAAAGCATTCGGAGAAGCATATTTTTTCCCCGATACGCGTATTCAAGAAGAAGATATACAGTAGTCGCTAATGCAAGATATACCGGAAAAAACATCGCATACATTCGAATATGCCGGTCGAACTCTATACCAGACACACTCACCGCAAAGAGAAATGCCGCGAATAATCCAATTTCCTTTTTCCCAGTAAAAACCAGAGTTGCCCAAAAAAGAACCAACAACGAAACTGTTCCCCAAAGGACGCTCATTGCTCGCGCTGTCGTTTCGGTTGGCGGAAAAAAACGAAAGAGTTGCGCCACCTGCCACTTGTACACATTCGCTCTCTCGTCCCGCGCCTCGTTTACATTCACTTCACTCGGCTTCCCGTAATTAAAGTCCCATGCTCTCCATTCGCCCGTCTTAAAGTACCCGTATGAAGAATTCACATCAAGAAATTCATCCGACACAAACGAATTGTTCCCAAGGTCATATCCTCGCAAACCCATTCCCAAAACGACAATACCCGCCAATACCCACCACGTTTTTTTCCAGCTCATAGCTTTTCAATTCATCAACTTATTCGCTCTCATCTTCCGTTTGTGCGCCCTGTCGGAGGAAAAACTCCCTCCACGTGTAACGAGGATTCTTGTCATTTGAATCGGTTCCCGGAATATTTGGTCCAAATATCTGTCGCTCCGGAATATCTAGATCTTTCTTCGGCGAAAATTCTATGACCACCAATGTCCCAAACTTTACTTCGCGGACCATATCGTAGGTCGCAAGGTATTTCTTGATTGCATCGTTATGATCCGACTTGGTCCGAATAATAAGATAATAGAGCCCTTCGCGATACACCCCGCTCAATCCGAGCACATCATTTTCCAATCCCCGTCGTTCGAGAAGATATTTGAGCGCGCGCCTGTGCTGCGGTTCCGAATACATATATATCGGGTATCCGCCCATACGCTTTGATTCAGATTCCATAAAATCAAGAATCTGATTTTGTTGTTCAAGCGTCACCCGAATCCGTTCCTTGAGAATCCGATCCGGGACATTCCGTACCGATTTCACTCCGGCGTGAGCGAGTTCGTCAAATCGGTGCGACAAAAACCAAAGATTTCCAAAAATAAGCAAACATACGAGTACGATACCAAGCCGATACCCCACATTCCCGCGCCGCATCGTATGCCGAAGCGACTCCACAAAAAGCCCGAGCAGAAGAAACGGGAGCGGCGCCACCAAAAGAAAAAACCTTGGTGCAATCGACGTCGCAATCGGAAGAAAGAGAAGGAAAGACACCGAGAACCACAAACCGCAGAGAAGAAGCGCGTCCGATTGTTTCCGAGACTCCGATCCGCGAACATACTTCCACGCACCGTACACAATCGCACACACTACGCCACACATAAGAAAAACGGTTGGAATCGTTCCGCGCTTGCACCCGCTATCGCAAACAAACGCCAGTTCATCACCAATCACACGTTGCCACTCCGGAAATGCCCCACCCTCATATCCCGAAAGCACCACAAGATACCCGAGAGCATTCTCGCTTATATTTTTATATCCTTTATAGAAAATCGAATGCTCACTCTCGCTTTTTTTCGTTACCGCCTTCAGAAACTCCTCCGCATTTCGCCCGCCGGTCGCGATATCGTTCAGGATAACGGGAGTATAGAGAAAAATCACCATTCCAATGGCCGAAACCCACCCTTTCCAAGAAATTCTCGGCCGACGAAAAAGAAGAAAAGCGCCCGCAATAACTGGCAGCGCGACAAAGGCGAGAAAATGCAACTGTGTTGCGAGAGTAAGCCCGAATGCGGAAACCGAAAGCCAGAACCCTTTTTTCATTTCTTCCCGATCAACCGCGCGGAGAAGCGCATACATCCCGAGAAGAACGAAAAATGGAATCGGGTTCGGATTCCACGCGAACCGACCGTAGAGCACAAGAAAGGTCGACGACGCAAAAAGAAGCGTGAGTACCACAGAAGGTTTATCCGAAAATAATCGTCGGGCAAACAGAAAAAAAATCGGAATCGACGCGACAGACAAGAGCATGACAATCACAGCGATTCCCGACGGTGTCGCCCCAAAGAGAAGTGCGCTCACGTATTGGAAATAATAAAACACCGGACCGAGTCGAAGCGGTGTCCCTCCCGCCTTTGGACCCTGAAGAGGGAGATCGAAGAAATCGCCATTCACTGCGCGATCGATCACTCGCGCATCCCGCGCCTGATCAAGCTCAAAATGCAGCCAATCCGAAAAATGATAGACTCGAAGCAAAAAACCGAATATTGTAATAGCGGCTATCAGCAAAACAACCTGCTTCCGAGAGAGCGAAGCCATAATTCCCTTTTTCTTCTTTTTACGCTAAAATAAGCTCACAAAGATATTTTCTCTAATCAGTATACGACCTCTCGCACCGAGAGGCAATAAGAGTTATGGATATATCACGCCGATGGTTTTCAACATATGAAGGTCGATTCTTCTCCGCCCTCTCGATTGCTTTAGCGTTTGTATCGCTTTTTTTTATCGCCAAACAAGTCAAGACATTTCTCTTCCTTCGAATCGATGGGGGAAATGATCCCTACTATTTCCTTTTTCTTGTTTTCGACACCTTATTCCTCGCCGGTGTCGGGTATCTTTGGAAAAAAGCTTCTTTAAAAACTTGGCTCGAAATTTTTCTCCTCGTATTTCTTCCCAGCGAAATTATCCTCTCTTACGGACTGACGCAATCATCGGAATTTCACTACATATTCGATATTGCGACCGGTCTCTATGCAATCATTCTCGCATTTTTTCTGGTCCGTCTTTTTTACGAAAAAAAACGTCACTCCGAAGAACTGAAAACCGAGGGACTCTCTCCAAAAGAATGGTTCCGATCCCAAGGGTTTTTTGCTCTTCTGTTTGTTCTTGCTCTCACCATCAACTTTCTTGCATTTGCTCTCAAGGATTTTACAAAATTCGCAGCCGTCGATGAACCGCTCTGGTTCGGCCGAATTCCCCATTACTGGCACAATATTGAGGATCGTGACTGGAAAGGAACCAATATTAGCGACAAACCGGGTATCACTATTGCGCTCACCGCCGGAGCCGGCCTCTGGTTTGAAACCCCAAGCGCGTATCGATCGATTCACGCTTCAAGCGAACTCATCCGAACGGAAAAACAAGCCGAGATTGAAAGTCTTTACTTTACCTTTCGACTTCCGGTTATCCTTTTTGCAACCCTGCTTCTTCCGCTCTTTTACTTTTTCCTTGAACGACTTACCGGTCGAACAAAAGCCCTTTTCGCTTACGCGTTTATCGGGCTGTCTCCGCCACTCGTCGGTATGATCAAAATCATCAATCCGGATTCATATCTCTGGATATTTGCACCGCTCTCTATTCTCGCCTATCTCCTCTACCAGAAATCAAACCGTTTCCGTTACCTTATCGCCGCCGGCATACTCTTTGGACTCGCGCTCCTTACCAAATATGTCGCCAATATCGTACTCGTCTTTCTCTTTGGACTTGTATTTCTCGAATATATTTTTCTTCCAAAAGAAAGTCGCCCCGAATTTCCGATATACCTCAAACGATCTCTCACTTCTCTCTTTGTCTTCATGACAATAGCTCTTTCGCTTTTCTGGATTCTTTTCCCGGCAGTTTGGGTCAAAACAAAAAAACTCTTCACAGCGACACTGTTCTCCGAAGCCTTCGAGAGTACCGCCCCGATTTTCGTCATTCTTCTTGCGATTATTCTTCTCGACCAGTGGCTCAATCGCTCCCGAGGAGTCGCGTTTCTCATTGCGCTTTTTGACCGATGGAAAGATTGGATTGTCCGTATTATCGCGCTTCTCTTCGCTGCGTCCGTTCTTTTCGTGATCTGGAACTCCTTTTCCGGTATGAGTGTCTATAATTTTGAGACCCTCCTCGCCTCGCCAAAGACCATTTCCACTCGAAGCGACTTTATCGGAATTTTCCTCACGAATTTCTACCCGCTCATATTCGGCCTGACCCCGCTCACCCTCATCTTTCTTGTCGGCGCTTCACTCTTCCTCTTCTGTAAACCATCGCTCGAGAAATTATCACACCGGCTTCTCTTCTTCTCTCTTCTCTTTATCCTCCTCTATTACTTTGGCGCCACCATTAACAGTGTCGGCATGATTGTGCGATATCAGATTATGCTCTTCCCGCTTGCCGCCATTGGATCCGGTATATTTGCAAGTATCGTTTTCTTGTTTCTCAAAGAAAAAATTTCCTTTCCATTTGAAAAAAAGTTGTTTTTCCCTCTTGTTCTTGTGGTGCTTTTCGGTATCGGAATGGTCTCGCTTGTACAAAATCCGTTTCCGCTCTCGTATGCGTCTTCAGTTCTTCCAAACCGCTATCACACCGATGTAAAAGATATGGGACCGGGTTCCTATGAGGCGGCAATGTATCTCAACTCCCTGCCCGATGCGGAAAATCTGCTCATTTGGACGGACAAAGACGGCGTGTGTCGATTCTTTGTCGGACGCTGCAAACGAAGTTTCAATTTCACCAATTTGAAAAAAGAGGGCCTCGATTATATTGTCGTTTCTTCCGCACGGAAAAACCGGACAACAAGTTTCGTAAAAAGAGAAGTCGATCGAATGAAGCCCGACATTATTCGTTTTGACACCTATTACGATCGCACCGATCCGGACTACGAACTCAAAATAAACGGCCGCGACTCACACTTTGTCAAAGTCTTCAAGTGGTCAGAAGAAACACCGAAGTAATGCCCTCTCTTATTGATCGATATTCACTCTCCTTCCTCACGCTCGGAATCGCTCTCTTTTTCGGTTTCGGATTGTTTCATTTGGGAAAATTCGAGACAGTCGATGAACACTTCTGGAAATACGACCGAATCGGCGATTACTTTTCCGGATGGAAACAAGGATTAAAGGAAGGAAAATGGAAAAAAACTCGCATCAATGACAAACCGGGAATCACAATTGCCCTCACATCCGGAATAGGACTTTTAGTCGAACCGGATCCGGAATCGCACCGTATTCGTGACCCGAAGCAAACGAGTGATGACTTCTACACTCTGTACGACACACGCCGGACCGAACGCCTGAATATTGCATTGCGACTCCCTATTCTTATTATCAATACACTCCTTCTTATTCTTTTTTTCTTCCTCGGAAAACGATACTTCGCGAGATCGGACACAGCTCTTTTTGCGACGCTTTTTCTCACGCTTTCGCCAATCATCGTTGGAATATCGCAAATAATCAATCCCGACGCTCTCCTCTGGTCGCTTGGCGGAAACGCGCTTCTTGCATTTCTCATTTTCCTCAAAGAAAACTCTTTCCGTTTTGCCCTCCTCTCGGGAATATTGTTTGGATTCGTCATCCTTACCAAATACACGGGAAATATCCTCCTTCCAAGTTTTTTCCTCCTCGGAATACTCTCTCTCTTTGTCCGATATGAAACAGAATACTGCGATACCGAAATATTCCGAAAAACCGTGAAAAGAATTTTTTTTGGTCTTGGTATCGTGTTCCTCTCCGGTATCGTGATCTTCTTGATGTTTCTCCCCGCCGCCATCGAAAATACAAAATATCTTTTCTCCGGAACACTCGATTCACCGGCGTTTCGAGCAGTTCGACTTCCTTTTTTCGGACTTCTTCTCCTGATCGCCGTCGATCTCTTCGCCTTCCGATCAAGATACCTTCACAAACTTCTTCGATTTCTCTCATCGAAAAAATTGCTTCTCTTTGGAATAATTGCCGCCATTCCGCTTTCCTTTTTTCTTCTCTCTCTGGCAAATATATATGGTAAGGAATTCCTCTTCCCGATCGACAATATCCGGGAGATGTCGGTCGAGGAAGATACTCTTGCCTTTCCAGACTTCGCCAATAACCCCCTTCCAATATTTCTTATAAAAGCAATGACGGTTCAGTTTTCGATGTTTGTCTTCAGCCTCCCAACACTCTCGTTTCTTCTTTTCATCGGACTCCTCCTGTGGATGATCCGATTCGGAAAAAACACGGATCCGGACTTTGCGCTCATTTTCCTTTTTGTATCGCTCTTTCTCCCGCTCTATATGGCAGGAGGACTCGCAAGCGATGTCCTTGTCAATCCGCGCTATTCCATACTCCTCTATCCTTTTCTTGCGCTCGCATTTGGCGCATTCGTCTCTCTCCTTTCCGAGAGAGTACATAAATACACACCTTCGATTCGAGCGCTTTTTTTCGGATCGGTTATTCTTCTCTTTGGATTTTTTTCACTCTTCTCTTCAAAACCCTTTTATCTCAATTTCGAAAATGCGCTGCTTCCAAAACAGCTCACTTTCGCGGATGCCTGGGGGTACGGTGCCTACGAAGCGGCAGCCTATCTCAACAACCTCCCGAATCCCGAAACGATCGAGATTTGGACGGATCGCTCTGGCATTTGTCAATTTATCAAGGGGAAATGCCACCGCGATCACGAGATTGACCCGAATCATCCCCCGGATTACTTTGTCTTTTCCCGCCGCGGATCACTCCGACATCCGTTTGAATGGGACGAACGAAAAGGTGCGCCGAAACACCCGACAATGTACTATTACGAACAAGTCAAAACAAATCCCGCATGGAAACTCGAGATCAATGATCGGCCGAGCAACTTCATCGTGATCGTCAAATCGGAAGAAGAATAGCTTATATAAGCATTAAAACAGCGGAGAGACCACTGTTTTTTTATTTTTTTCCCTCACGCAAATATTGAGGAAGCGCGATAAACGAAATGAGCATTTGGAGAAATCGAGAAAGAATTGCGATTGCGACGGCTGAATCCGGCGCGACACCGACGAGTGGAAAAAATGTGAAGTACGCCCACTCCTTTATACCGATATTATTAATCGAGAGCGGCACGCTCGAAATAATCGTAACGATAAAAATAACCGAGAGATACGGAAAGAATGCAATGTCCTTGCCAATCGCAAGAAAGAGCGCGTAATTCGAGAGTGCGATCCCGACGAACGCAAAGAGCGCCGAGTAGAGACTCGCTTTCGTCCAAATCCCCTTCTTTGTGAACCCGATCACCTCTTCGATCAGTCGACGAATTGCAAATGGCGCAAAGGCAAGCAATCGATGAAACCATGGTTGAAAATACGCGTACGTCACAAACAAATCCCCAAGCAAGAAAAGGAACAAACCAAGGAGCGCCCCCTGAACGGCAATATTGTCCGAAAAATATCTCCACAACGATACCGAAAAAAGAAGCGCGAGAATCGCCGTTGTCCAAAGCCCGATAAATCGATCAAAAACAACCGTAGAAAGCGAGGCTGCCTTCGCGTCGGTCTTCCGCGCAAGCCACAATCCTCGATACGCATCGCCGCCGATCGTCGATGGAAGAAAATTATTGATAAACGCCCCGGTCAGATACGTAAAAAACCCTTCTTTCAAAGAAAAGGTGAGATCCGGGTGCTTATGCACGGCAATCACCTGCCACTTCCGTGCGGAAAGAATATTTCCCGAAAGCTGCAGTATCACATAAAAAAGAAGAAAGAAAAAAGAAACTCCCTGCAATTCGGAAAGTACGACCGACCAATTCACTTTCTCGATGAGCCACAGCACAAGCCCTGCTCCAATCGTAATTTTGAGAAGAAAAAAAAGTTTCTTTTTCATGCTTTTTATTTGAAAAGATCTTTTGCTTTCCGATATTGTTCGATATACCGCTCCGCAACATTCCTCCAACTCATTGATTCCGCTTTTATGCGACTCGCCTCGGCAAGAGAGCGGCAGAGAGCGGAATCATTCACGAGTCGCTCCAGTTTTTCCGCGATATCAACTGTTGATTTCATTTGAATTTCAAAGCCGTTTTTCCCCTCGAGAAGCACTTCGTCCGACCCGCCGGTACGCGTTACAAGAAGCGGGAGTCCTGCCGCTGCCGCCTCAAGCATCGCATTACTCATTCCTTCGTTCATCGACGGAAGAATGAAGGCATCCGCTTTGGCATACCACTTTGAAAGTTCCTCGTGCGGAACACGTCCGATAAACTTCACCTGATTGGAAATACCGTGTTCTTTTGCAAGCGCTTCCAGTGATTCTCGTTCGTGTCCATCACCGATAAGCAACGCTTCGACATTCGAAATATTCTTTTCTTTTTTAAGCGTCGCGAGCGCGGCGATAAGATACCGCAACCCCTTTCTCGGCGTCAGTCGCGAAGTTGAAATCACCCGAAATATTCCATCCGTACTCCCCGTACTCGGCGTGAATTCCGCGATATCGATTCCGTTCGGAATGATATCCATGCGCTGTTTCGGATTCGTCTGTTCGGCGAGCCGCTTGAGTCCCGCGCTTGCAGAGATCACCGCCGCCGCATCCTTCCAGATTCTCCGAATCGCCGGCTTGAGCGCATGATAAAGAAAAGAAAAACGCTCGCTAAATCCGGGGACATCCGCCCCGCGAAGCGAGACAATATACGGCACACGATACTTCTTGGAAAGCCGCATCGCCATATATCCGCACGGTACGGAAAAAAAAGCATGCACGAGATCAAACTTCTCTTTTCGAAGAAGCTCATTTGATTTTTTATAACCCTCCCACGTATAAAAAAGCAAATCCTTTACAGATTGAAAGTGAAGATTTTTTTCATTCTTCCCGATAGGAACCGAATGAACAACTACCCTTCCGCCAATGCATTCATCGTGAAATCCCGCATCAACCGACGAGGTGATGAGGTGCACTTCAAGATCGGGAATTTTCGTGTATTCACGCAAGAGATACTGCGTCGCATTTCCCGCTCCGCCCCCAAGCGGCGGATATTCGTAATTCAAAAAGAGGATTTTCATAGTTTTAAGCCATTTCAAGGATATTGACAAACATCAGAATACGCTCTATACTCTATGTATAAATGGGCTTCGGCCTCCGAGACCCCGCCTTACGGTGGGGTCGTTTTTTTATACAGATACCGATTTCACTGCTTGCTGTATCTTCTCAAAATCGCCTTCCGATATCATACCAAGTTTTCGCAAAAGCCGCTTACTACTCAAGACACGGATTTGCGAAAGAACAAGATAATATTCTTTGTCACGCCTCGTAATTTTATAGAAAAACTTTCCCTTTTTCGGTCGACTTGTTTGCGGCACCGAAAGAAAAAGGTATTTGTTGAATTTTTTCAAGATAAGAATCGGTCGCTCGTAATTATCGTTCTTCCCATCTTGTTCAAATCCGATATTGACACCAAGCGCACACCACCAGAGTTCCCGCTCATAAAAATACGGGATATGTTCATCCGGAATGTCATTCAAAAACTCCTTCTTTTTACACCAACCCAAAAAATCTTTTCCCATAATTTTAATAATACACCTTCACGTTCCCCTTCTCCGTCGTAAGTCCCGGAATAATCATTCCGGAAATCTTCTTCCGAACGGGACGACGATCCGTGTTATCATCACCCTCATCGGATAAATCTCTCGGTTTCTCCATTATGACAGTTTGATGTTTCTTTGGAAGGTAGTGCGATTCAAGCTTCACTGTATCGGTTCGGATATGCGAGGCAAAGAGCGCATATTCGTTTGTGTCTTGCCGGAGACGGAGTATCCATTTGTAATCGAGGGTTGTTTTCGGAAGATTCGCCGAAACACCATCGTACGCGATCGATTTGAACTCGATCGAAATCCGACCGAAACGATCTCTTTCCTTTTCAAAAGAAAGTTCGGTTCGATGACCAGCTGCATCGGTAAGAGTAACGGTCTTTATTTCTTTTTGCTTCTCCTTGTCATTCCGAGCAAGTCTTCGAGTTGAGGAATCTCTAAATTGAGGTCCCTCGACTTCGCTCGGGATGACAGAATCCATCATCACTACTGAAACAGATTGACTGAAAGCATCCATTCCGACGATATCAAGTTTCTGTACTTCGGGATTGAAAGAAATTTTTGCTTCAGGGGCGGTCTTGTCAATCTTGATTGTTTGGATCTTCACTTCTTCCTTGTTTCCCATTTGGTCGGTCGAGAAATACTGAATAGTCGCAATCCCTTCTTGAGAAAGAACAAACGGATCGGTATATATCCTCCATGTCGTACCACTATCAAATGAGTATTCTGTCTTTTGAATACCGGTTCCATTTTCATTGTCAGCTGCGGAAAGCGCGATCGAAACATCACTCGTATACCAACCATTTGCGCCTTCCGTTCCGGAGAGAGAAAGCGTTGTGACTGGAGGAATAGTATCAGTCTCCCCTCCTCCGGTAACCGTATCGCCTTCAATCGCAATCGCTTGTTCTTCTTCTGCCAAGAGAGTGGCCGTTCCTCGGAGAGTCGCCGTCGATTCTTTCGCTTCGCCCATATCCGGATCTTCGGTAATCTTCGTCGCTTCAATACGATAGTTACCCTCTCCCGTTCCTTGGGTCAAGATCTTGTATTCGCCATCTTCCGGATTCGGAATGGTGATGAATTCGTTTTTAGTCTGATAACCGGTATAGAAAGCGCCTTCAATTTCGTTGATGATGTCTCCTGTTTTGAAGTTCTTTCCGATCCGTTTTCCGGAAGGGGAAACGACTTGAATGTCAATGGGAGAGAAAACCTTAATCAAGAAAATGTTCGGCACATTTACTTCTATGATTTCTTTGCATTCTGATCGACCTGACAATTCGTGGAACACGAGACATCGCGCCCTACTCGGCAGCTCGGTATGTTCAGCATCGAGAATTTCTTCCTTATCTGAAGGAAGAGCTTCAGCACTTGAGAGAGGGACGGTGCCATCTCCGGAAGAAAAAGAGAATCCATTTTCAGGATTATCGGAATAAAAATCAAGAGGCATTCCATTCTCCCACTTACCCAACTTAGAAGTATGGATGAGCTTTATTTTTTCAATTGATTTTTGAATCGACTGTTTGCCAATAACACTCAAACTTCTTACGCCGTTAAGCGCATTAACATTCATTGTTAAATTTTCCAAAAACTCATTCCTCGAATAATTCTCCGGGTACGATCGCATTGTTTCACTTCCAAGATCAAACAAATAATCATAATCCGGAAGCAGTTGTTTTACCGAAAACACAGCTCCACGAATATATTCATACAGACTCGAGTATCCCGAGTGTTCCGCTTCAATCGTAAAGTGATGCTTGAGGACACTGTCGAGCAAATCTGTCCCAAACTCTCCTCCCTCCCACATTAAGTAAGCTTTTGGCGCACCCCGATGCGGCGTACCGAGCGTTACGAGCTGATCAACATCACTCTGATACGCATCGCCTTCGATATATTCCCTTGCTACCAACCCGCCCATCGAATGTGCGGCAATATCGACCTTTTCCGATCCGGTTTCATTTTTGATGTCCGTGATTTTTTGTTTCAAATCATTCGCCGTATCGCGATTGTCCCGTTTCCAATCGTAAGGAAAGAGAAAGAGGTTCCTCCCTTCTTCATAGCCGTTTTTCTTGAGTGATGCGACAAGATCGTCGTAAATATGAAGAATCGGATCAAGCACCCATTCTCCGTTGTCATTCTTTTCCGAGCCAAGAATCCCGGGAACGATGATGAGCGGATCGGCCAAGAGATCATTTTGTCGGAAACCGGAGTATGCGACCGTTCCCGAGACTTTTTTCCCTTCACCAAAATGACCATAGTCATTCGATACATCTCCCCGCGGACCGGTGATATCGCCGTAATAATTATTGCGAAGCGAGACGATCGGTTCGCAAACTGCTCCTTCCGGACAGCTTCCATCTCCAATCGAAACCGCTTCGTTCGCCTGACGGTAGAAATCCTCGGTATTTCCGATCGGGATATTGTTGTCGCTTCGCTTGTACGGAATATAGTACGAAAAATTCGAGTTAATGATAGAAAGAGTATCCGCTCCCTCACCCCACCGGTATGGGTATTCCGCGCGAATGTCGGAAGAGAGACTCCCCTGGAAAAGGGAATTCTCAATCCGAAGCCGCCCTTCGAAAAAATGAAGGGTCGGGAGTCCGGGAGTCGTTCCGAAATCACCTCCGGCTTCTTCATTCTCTTTCCCGCCGTCAAGGAAGTGAACGTGTCGGAAAAGAGATGGGTCATTTTCGACGCTCCCTTGGAAAAAAACTTGGTAGTGCGCGGTTTCGTCTTTCGGAGCGAACACAATCGGATTCGTTTCCGTTCCGTTTGCAAGTACCCGCCCACCCTGAATCTGGAAGAGTCCGTATCCGCCAAAAGAATCGGAAAGGGTGATATGGACGCCTTCTTCGATCGTAAGTGTCGCACCGGATACGATCACTGGCTTGTCGAAAGAAAGTTCCGAGTCTTTGATCCAGACAGTATCCTCGACAATGGAGATAACACTTTCGTCTTCGGGAACTTCCTGCGCGAAGACGACTGTGGGACAAAGTAAAACAGGAACCGAAAGAATTCGGAAGAGATTACTTCGCATATTTGTTTCGGAAAAAATTTACAAGGAGTGAAGCGAGAAGAACGAGGTTGAGAAGTGGCCAAATAGTAACAACAAAAGAAACAAACCATTTTAAGTCATAAAAAGAATAAAATAGAGATCGTCTATCAAAATAAAAAATCACATTCGCAAAAAAAGAAAGGACAAGCGTGCCGAGAAGATATTTTTTCTTCACGAGGAGCGCGATTCCGATACAAAGAGGGATGAGATAGAACATGAACATAATCGTAAAATTGTCCGCTGTACTTCCAAACATAATTTTTCTTTTTACAATTTATCCCCTTCTACTCTACCACAAAAAACCGCCTCGGTTTCCCGAAGCGGTCGATCGTTTACACTCCGATTCCATGATACGTGAAGCCTTCTTTTTCCGCTTCTTTTCGTTCGAAAATATTGCGGCCATCGATAATGACACGCTCCTTCATACGCGAAGCGAGTTCCGGATACTCTGCGGTCCGAAATTCATCCCATTCTGTGCACACAACAAGCGCATCAACCCCGTCCACTGCCTCATAAGAATTTGTGCAATACTGGACTCGTTTATCAGGGAAAACTCCCTTGAAGTTCTCCTCCGCAACAGGATCGAATGCGCGAACCTTTGCCCCGGCCTTCAAAAGTTCTCCAATCACATACTGCGCCGGCGCCTCGCGCACATCGTCGGTTCGCGGTTTAAACGAAAGTCCCCAAATTCCAATTGTTTTTCCCTTCAAATTTTTAAAATGTTTCTTGAGTATTCCAATCGGACGAAGTTTTTGTTTATCATTGACCTCATCCGCCGCACGAATAATCGAAAAATCAAAGTCATATTCCTTGCCGGTTTGCATAAGCGCCTGCACATCCTTTGGAAAACACGAGCCACCATATCCAATACCCGCATAGAGAAAACGCGACCCGATTCTCGTATCCGCCCCCATACCCTTTGCCACCTCTTTGATATTCGCACCCGCGAGTTCGCAGAAATTCGCCATCTCGTTTGCGAAGGTAATTTTCACAGCAAGAAACGCATTCGAGGCATATTTGATAAGTTCAGCCGAACGGATATCCGTCACTATCACCGGTCGCCCTGCGCGAGCAATTGGCCGATAGATTTTTTCCATGATTTCCTTGGCACGCTCGGTCGCAACCCCGACAACCACGCGATCAGGATTGAGAAAATCCTTAATCGCAGCCCCTTCGCGAAGAAATTCCGGATTGGAAACAATATCAAATTCATATTTTCCCTTGGACGCGTGCGTCACAATATCCCGAACTCTATCCGCCGTACCAACCGGAACCGTTGATTTGTTCACGAGAATTTTATATCCATTCAAATTTTTCCCAAACGCCTCCGCAACCGCATGCACATACTGCATATCCGCTTGCCCTGTCTTCTTGTCTTCCGGCGTCCCAACAGCACTGAATACGACTTCGGCGGATTTTATGGCCTCGGAAATAGACGACATAAATGAAAGGCGATCTTCCTTGACATTTTTCTCTACCAACTCCTCAAGCCCGAGTTCGTAAATCGGCATGATGCCTTTTTTCAATTTTGCAATTTTCTTCTTATCAATATCGGCACACACCACCGTATGCCCCAGTTCTGCCATACATGCTCCCGTCACCAATCCAACATATCCCGTACCGATAAAAGCTAATTTCATATTTTCATAAAGCACGAAACATAGAGCACAAAACAAGCACGAACTGTTCTATACCGTAGTCCCATGTTGTATTTAATTATTGTATCCTCATTTCTCGGACGCTATAATTCATCCGTCGATGCATCTTGTAATAATTTCGCATCACCATATCCGCAAGTAAGCCGGAAATAAAGAGCTGAAGCCCTACCAGCACGAAAAAGACACCGATAAGCGGCCAAATACGATCGGCAATCGAGGCTCCAAAAAACATTTTTTCTACAAACATCCACGCTAAAATCGCAACGCCGGTCATCGAAAGACACAATCCGGCTCCCCCAAACAAGTGAATAGGTCGATACGAATACTTCCGCCAGAACCAAATCGATATCATATCGACAAACCCTTTGAGCGCGCGCTTCCAGTTATATTTCGTCTTCCCGTGCAGTCTCGGATAATGAGAAACTTTCACTTCAGTCACACGAAAACCCTCCAACTGAAGAAGGGCCGGGATAAAACGATGCATCTCGCCAAAAAGATCGAGATCTTCAAAACATTCCTTGCGATACGCCTTCAGGCTGCACCCGGAATCATGAATACCGTCTTTTACGAGAATGAGGCGTAAAATATTCGCACCCCGCGAAAAGAAACGCTTCATAAAAGAATCTTTCCGCTTCCAACGCCACCCGGCAACCACATCATACCCTTCATCAATCTTTGCAAGAAGAAGCGGGATATCGTTTGGATCATTTTGAAGGTCGCCGTCAATCGTAACTATAATATCACCCGATGAAGCCTTGATACCGGCATCAAACGCCGCAGTCTGACCAAAATTTCTCCGAAATATAACCAGCTTGAGCGGCGATAAGCCGCGACACAATTCAAGCGTCTTATCTTTTGACCCGTCATCAACAAAGACAATTTCAAACGGCTTTTCAATTTTTTGCAAACTCGCAAGAATTCGACGATACAATTCCTGCACATTCCCCTCTTCATTATATAAGGGAACAACAACCGACAAATACGGTTTTCCTTCCATACGATAGTTTTAGATGGTTTGTACCCCTATTTTATCCCAGAAGAAATGGCTTGGCAAACCCTTTTCAAAAAGTTCCCAGACTTGAAAAAACTCGGTATACTGGATGAGAGATAGAAGTATGGAGGTGAGAAGGCGACCATGCCACATCCCTTCGGGAAGTATAGTGGACAAAAATCAGGGGGGATGTAAGATTTTGTTTTGAGCTTTGAGTTTTTTATCTATGCCCCCCGCCCTCCACAACGAACTGTCCGTTATTATTCCCTGCTACAAAGAAGCCGAAGTCATTCGGAAGAATATTCTCACGGTTTTCGACTATCTCAAGGGAAAATTCAGTCGCTTTGAAATAATTGTTATTACCGATGGCAGCCCAGACGATACCTTGAATATCGTGAAAATCTTGAAGGAAGAGCGAAAAGATATCCCGCTTCGGATTTTTTCATTTGAGAAAAATCACGGAAAAGGTGCTGCCGTACGTGCCGGTATCCTGAAAAGTAAATACGATCCGGTTATGTTCATCGATGCCGATCTCACCATCCCGATCGACGAACTTGATTCGTTTCTTCAAGCACTCGAAAGCGCCGACATCGCCATTGCCTCACGCCTCGTTTCCGGATCACGATTCGAAGAACCCTCGCCATGGTACCGCGTCCTTACGGCACGCGGATTTCACCTCCTTCAAATTTTCATTCTCGGAAACTTTGAATTTTCCGATACCCAGTGCGGATTCAAAGTGTTTCGCCGATCGGCCGCGCTCAATCTCTTTGGTCGATCTCGCGTTAATCGTTTTGCTTTCGATACGGAAATCCTGTTTCTCGCAAAAAAACAAAACTATCGCATTACCATTCTTCCCGTTCGAATCGAAAAAGACCCTCGAAACACCAATGTCCGAGTATTTCGCGACTCTATCAATATGTTCGGCGCGCTCCTCAAAATCCGATTGAATCAATTCTTCAAACGATACCGATAAAACAAGAAGCATGCACTCTGAAAGAACCTTTTTCCCAACCCGCCGAAACATCGAAAATACCTCTATGAAAGAAATATCATCGCCACCCCGAAATATTTGGATCGTTGTACCGGCGTATAACGAAGAAAAGGTCATCGCATCCGTGATTCATGAAATTCGATCGGCAGGATATTCAAATATCATTGTTGTTGATGATGGCAGTCAGGACCACACTTATAACAAAACTAAAGAAATAACTGGCATCGTGGCACTTCGCCATGCTATCAATCGTGGTAAGGGCGCCGCCACCAAAACCGGTATCGAAGCCGCCAAACAAAAAGGAGCTGAAATTATCGTCACTATGGATGGTGACGGTCAGCACGACCCGCGTGATATCAAGAACCTCATTCATCCGATTCGTGAACACGAATACGATGTGGTGCTTGGTTCACGTCTCATCAACTGCAAAGGAATGCCCTGGTACAAGATTCTTCACAACAGAATCGGGAATATTCTTGTTTGGTATATCTATGGTCTCTATGTCACTGATAGTCAATCCGGTTTCCGCGCCTATTCACATCATGCCACTGAAGTCATAAACACCAAGACTGATCGCTATGAGTACGACAGCGAAGTTATTCGCGAAATCTATCTCTATAAACTAAAATACAAAGAAATAGCAATTGCCGTCCGTTACACCGACTATTCAATGAGTAAACTTCACAAACAAAATCTTGTAAACGGCATTAAAACTCTCTATCGGATGATCTGGCGCCTGATTCACTAAAATATCTAATATCCATTATCCCAATTATATGGAACTCAAACTCTATCAAATCGTCATTGCGGTGATCGCTCTCTTTATGGTCTATCAGGGCGGAAAAAATTATTTTTGCAAACAAAGCGGCCAAACTTTTCTCAAATTCTTCGTCCGACTCCTTGTCTGGGGCGGCATGGCTTCAGTCGTTCTTTTTCCAAGTCTCACCAACCTCGCAGCAAAGGTTATCGGAATAGAAGACAACGTAAACGCCGTTATCCTCACTGGATTCATCCTCGTCTTTTTAATGATCTTCAAACTCCTCTCTGCCATCGAACGCCTCGAACAGCAACTCACTTCACTGACACGAAAGGAAGCGCTCGAAGAAATTTCGGACAAGAATCAGTAACCATCGCTTTCATGACACGATTTGGAAGAACCTTCTGGATTAATATTCTTTTCTTTGGTGTGTACGCTGTGCTCACCTTTTTTCAATCGCTTTACGATCATTCTTTTTTGAGAATTTCCGCATCAGTCATTACCCTCATTGTTATTTTTCCACTCACTGGACTTAATGCAACACTGCTTCTTGAGAAAATCTCTCATCAAAAATTCACTAATTCAGAAAGATTGAGTATTGCTACCATTTTCTCATTTTTAGTTTTACCCATTTTTATAACAATAGAATCAGCTCATTTTAACACTCTCTCACCAACAACCCCCCTTATAAATTCCCTCGCTATCTTTCTTCTTACCATTCTATTTTCCCCACTTTCCCTCGAAAGCACACAACCCGAACATATTCCAAAAACCCTTTTTTGGTCTTTTGGTATCGCTTTTTTCCTCTACTTTTTTCTCATTTTTTTCACTGTCACCGCTTATTATCCCCTTCCGGATAGCGATCCTTATTACTGGGCACCAAAAATTCAGACGGAGGTAGATACCCATTCCCTTCCCGCGCTCCATATTCATCGCCCCCTTCTCTCCTCACTTACTTATATGTTCCACGCTACAGCCAATGTAGACTTTTATGCTTTTTTCAAATATGTTCTTCCTTTTTTCTTCATGCTCACTATCATCCCCGCCTTTCTTGTTGCTCGGCATTTCCCTAATCAATTGCAGCAACTTGCGATACTTTTCATTCCCCTTGGAAGTGCCTCCTTTATCACATACTCTCTCCTCCCTATCCCTCAAGCTACTCTCAATCTCTCTCTTGTTTTTTTTGTATATCTTCTTCTCTATTCTTGGTTAGAAAAAAAATTATTTTTTTATTTTCTCGCCGGTTTCGTATCCTTCGCTACTTTGTTGTATCACGAAGCAGCTTTCTTAATTTTCTTGGTATGGCTCACGATAACAATCATCCGATATCGAGACGGGCTTCTCAATACAATTCGAAAAAACATCCTCTCTTCTATACTTATTGTTATCATCTTTCTCTATAACCTTCCCCTCCTACAATATGTCTACGGATTCCTTGCAAATTGGTTAAAGCGCCTCAATGAACTGATTACCATTAGTAGCTCCCTAAACCTCACCTTCCCCCTCCATTATGTCAATATTGATGGCAACAATGTAGGATGGGAAACACTCTCGGGTATATTCAAATACTATGCATTCTATGTCGGACCAACGACTGGATTCGTTCTCTGTATCTCTCTCATCCTTTTTATATTCCCAGCAGCCAGAACACAGCTTTGGGAACATATCCGTAAGAACCAATCCATCACTCCTCTTGCAGGTACATTCCTGCTCTTCTTTACTCTTGCAGAAATTCTGCCTCGATTTTTGAATATCGCATTCCTTCCGGAACGATCGTGGGGATTCGCGGGACTCTTTCTTATCGGCCTCCTTCCTCTCATTTTCCGCATTCTTCCATCACGACAAAACTTCATTGCCATAATCCTCATTGCTGCATACTTGATAAATGCGGGTGCCTTTCTCTATATTAACTCGCTCAAAAAAAATACTATTCCATCTTCTCATATCACTGCAATGGAATGGGTCAAAAACAACCTTCCAAAAAACGCCATCATTCTGGCTTATGGAAACCGTGGCATGATACAGCTTCATACCCAAACCGAAACAATAGATATTACCAATCCAAAATTCTACTCCGACATATCTGTTTTTGATTCTTTTATAAATTCAGTAAAATTGGAAATATCTGATATCGATACAATACAGGCAAACTATCTCGCAACAACTTCATTGGCCATTGAAACCATCAAAAAAACCCCTCCTGAAAATAGAAACGAGCTTCTTAATACACTTGATATAATCAGCACTGAATCAATATTTTTCGAAAATAAGCTCCGGTATTCCCAAAAAAACAAACACGATATTCCCGAGGAAAAACCACTTTTTATTTACTACACTCGTCCAAACAACAACACCCTCTATTCCGATCGACCATACTCCAGAAAAAAATCTGATGAATTAGTGATACCTATCTTCGATACCTATCCAGATCGGTTTCAAAGAGTTTACAGTGCCGCAGACAATGAAATAATTGTCTGGAAATTTATCACAAAAAAATAACTTTTTATGAAAATCATCATCTTCTCTCCATTCTATCCGCCACATATCGGCGGACTCGAATCACACAGCGACGAATTCAACAAGCACCTCGCGGCACGTGGAGCCGAAATAACCGTCTTCACCCCACGACTTCCGAAAGATGCTCCGGAAAACGAAATTCGCTACAAGAGTGTCCGCATCGTCCGCTTTCCCGCTTGGGAATTGTTTCACAACTATCCCCTACCTGCGTACTGGCCATTCTGGTGGAGTTTTGATTTCTTCCGACTCTTCCGGAAACTCCTCCGAGAAAAACCGGATCTTGTCATTTCGCGAACCCGATTTTTCGCTCCATCGCTCCTTGCGGTTTTCTACGCACGGCTCAAGCACATTCCACTCGTCCATATCGAACACGGCTCTGATTTCGCGAAATTTAACGGTACCCTCAAAACCAAACTCGGTGAACTCTACGATTGGATCTTCGGACGCTTCGTTCTGCGATCAGCCGATCTTGTTATCGGAAATTCGGAAGCTTCGGCTCATTTTGTACGAACACTTTCCGGGCGGACTGACTGTAAAATCATCTATCGCGGTGTGGAAACGGAAAAAATTTCAAACATTTTTCCTGACACAGCTTTTTCAAAAAACAAAATTCATATCACCTACCTCGGACGCCTCATCGATGGGAAGGGTGTAATTGATCTTCTCCAAGCCCTCACGAAACTCAACCTCAATACCTTCCACTGTCATATTATCGGCAACGGTCCAGAACTCAAACGATTGCAAACCTTCGCGCAAGAACATCACCTTGAAGACAATCTCACCTTCCACGGACACCAATCCTTCGAAAACGCAATTGCACTTCTCAAGGCAAGCGATATCATTGTCAATCCAAGCTACACCGAAGGACTCCCTACTTCAATCACTGAAGCTGCTCTTTGCAAAAAAGCCATCATCGCCACGAATGTCGGCGGTACACCCGAAATAATTTCAGGAATTCATGATGGCTATCTTATCGAACCAAAAAACACTAGCCAGCTGATAAAAGCATTGACCGACCTTATCGAACATCCTGAAAAAAGGCTCCTCTTCGGACAAAACGCCTACCAAAGCGTAAAGGCTAAATTCGATTGGAATGAGTCCGCAAAAAAATACCTTGCTGTTTTCCAAGAACTCCTCGACAATAGAAAGTGACACTCTTAGTGTCATCCTGAGCGAGTCTGCGAGTCGAAGGATCTCAGTTTGGTCATTGGATTTTGATTATTGGTTATTGATTTATCGTATGTGTGGCATCGCCGGAAAAATATCCTTCTCATCACAAAACGTCTCGATTCAAGCAATCGAAACGATGAATAATGCCATCAAACACCGCGGTCCCGACGATGGCGGCGTATATATTTCTCCCGATCAAAAAGTCGGCCTCGGGCATCGTCGACTCTCGATCATCGATCTCTCCCCCCTCGGGCACCAACCGATGCGATACCTTGATCGGTATGAAATCGTTTTCAATGGTGAGATCTACAACTTTCAGGAAAAGCGAGCACTTCTCGAGAAAGAAGGATACACCTTCGCATCCCACTCCGATACCGAGGTCATTCTCGCACTCTACGACAAATATCAAGAAAAATGCCTCGATCATCTCCGGGGTATGTTTGCCTTCGCTCTCTACGATGAACAAAAAAATACGCTCTTCGCTGCGCGTGACCGTGTCGGCAAGAAACCATTCAAATATTACCAGGACAAAAATGTCTTCATGTTTGCATCGGAACTCAAGGCAATCCTCACTCAGTCGGAATACGACCGAAAACCGGACTATACCGCTATCCACCACTACCTGACCCTTCAATACGTTCCCGCGCCTCTCACGGGCTTCCAGGGCATCGAAAAATTGGAACCGGGTCATTATCTTCATATCAACCTGAAAACCCGGGAAATCACAAAAAAACAATATTGGAAGCTCGATTACTCAGACAAACTCGCTCTCTCCGAATCGGAATGGAAAACAAGGATCATCGATAAACTCGAGGAATCAACAAAGCTCCGCATGATTTCAGACGTACCACTTGGCGCCTTTCTCTCCGGCGGTATCGATTCAAGTGCTGTCGTTGCTATGATGGCACGAAATTCCACAAAACCGATCAAAACTTTTTCTATCGGCTTCAAAGAGGAAAAATACAATGAACTCCCTTACGCAAAAATGATCGCCGATCGATTCCGAACCGACCATACAGAATTCATCGTCGAACCACGTGCGATGGATATTCTTCCCATGCTGGTACGACAATACGAAGAGCCCTACGCAGATTCGAGCGCCCTCCCAACCTACTACGTCTCCAAACTGACACGTGATCATGTTACCGTCGCCCTCAATGGTGATGGCGGAGACGAAAACTTCGGTGGCTATAGTCGATACAGCGCCTTCCAATTTTCACTTCTCTGCGATCAACTGGGACCCCTTCATCGACACATCAGCACTCCACTTACAAAAATTACCGCTCAAATAGTAAAAAATACTCTTTTCGATCGCATCTATCGCTTCAGCCGCTCACTCTCCGAAGATTATCGAAAACGATACATGGATTACACCTCTTATTTTACCAATCCCCAAAAAGCAGCGCTCTACACCGATGAATTCAAACAAAAAGTCTGGCAGGATGATAGCTATGCCCTTATCGCAAATGCATTCAATGGATCAGGATCAGACAATCGAACTGAACAAGCTGTTTCTGCAGATTTTAACACCTATCTTCCCGATGATCTTTTGGTCAAAGTAGACATCGCTAGTATGACAGTCGCACTCGAGGGGCGATCACCTTTTCTTGATCACGAGATGCTCGAACTTTCTGCACAAATTCCTTTTAATTTGAAAATAAAAGGTCTCAACAATAAGAAATACATTCTGAAAGAGGCGCTTCGTGGCATCATCCCCGATGAAGTGATGTTCCGTCCAAAAATGGGCTTCGGTGTCCCTATAGATCATTGGTTTCGTAACGAACTCAAGGACTACACAAGAGAAAAACTTCTCAATGGACGGCTCGTAAAAGATACTCTTTTCCGCAGGGAATATATTGAACACATCATCGATCAGCACTGCAATACTGGCATCAATTTCTCACCGCATATCTGGGCGCTCCTCACCCTCGAACTCTGGTTTGAAGAGTTTTTTCCATCGTGATAAAATGGCTAAGTTAAGCGAATAATTACGAACCGATGCGAAAAGAACATCTCCGGTACCTCTCCGATCCGATTTCCAAAAAACCATTCACTCTCACTTCTTTTGAAGAAACAGGCGCTCATATCATTTCCGGTATCATCACTGCCGAATATTCTTGGTATCCGGTTATAAACGGCATTCCACGCATCTTGACGGGCGAACTCAAAGAAAATCTCCTTCAAATTCATCAGGATTTTTTCAAACAATGGAAAGAAAAACTTTCAAAAGAAATCCACGCCGAGTGGCAACAGGCGATCGGCGCCATTCCTGACCTCGACGCCTTTCTGAAACACCAAAAGAAAACCGCCGAAAGTTTCGCGTATGAATGGAAATACATTTACAAGGAAAACGACTACGAAAAAAATAATTTTTTTCACTTTCTCTCGCCATTTCTCCAAGAGGAAAACTTGAAAGGAAAAAAAACACTCGATATCGGCTGCGGATCAGGACGATTTACCAAGTGGGCAGCGCTTTCGGGAACCGAAGTATCCTTTGGCTCTGATCTCGGTGAAACCGTCGAAGTTGCCTACGAGATGACGAAAGATTTTCCGAATGTTTGTATCATCCAAGCCGACATTTATGCGATGCCATTTTTCGAAACCTTCGATATTGCCTACTCGATCGGCGTCCTTCACCATCTTCCACGACCGAAGCAAGGATTCTTGAAACTTCCGAAAGTCGTCAGAAAAGATGGGCAATTCCTCATCTGGGTCTATAATCGCCGTGGGAACGCCCGCGCCATTTACTTCTACGAGCCACTTCGCGATCTCTTGAAGAAACTCCCAAAACCACTCCTCTTCAAGCTCTGCTATATCCCTGGCTTCATTGTTCACTTAATCAACCTTTTCGGAAAATTTCTCGAAGCAATTGGTCTGAAAAAGCTCGCCAGCAAACTCCCCTTCGCTTACTACGCGCACTTCCCATTCAATATGAAACTGAACGATGCCTTTGATGTTCTCGCCACCCCGAAGAGTAACTACTATTACTACGAAGAAATCGAAAAATGGTTCGCAGACGGCGGCCTGAAAGATGTGAAATCCTTCGAACATCCCGAGGCGGGCATCACCTGTATTGGCACCCGATAATTTTCCTTCTCCCTCCCTCTTCCAAAGAGAATAAAAGAAAAGGTTGTGATGAAAAGACTATGAGTCAGAAGAAAAAAATTCTCCAACTCATTCGCACCCTCGAAATTGGTGGTTGCGAAGGTGCGCTGCTCCGTATGCTTCCTCTTATCAAAGATGATATCGAACATATCATCCTCACGCTCCAAAAAAAAGGTTCCCTCGCGCCTCTTTTTGAAAAAGAAGGAATCCGTATTATTGCCTTGGAACAGAAAAACCTCCTTGATATTCCTTCATATTTCCGGTTGAAAAAAATTCTCCAAGAAATCCAGCCACATCTCATCGTTACCAACCTTCTCCATTCCGATATTGTCGGAAGACTTTTTATTCAATTTATTGTGCCGTGTCGTGTTGTATCCTCACTCGTCACAACCTATAACTTCGGCCCATACTGGCCAGCACGCCTCTTCGAGCGATCGACAAAATATTTAGCCAATAGATATATGGCCAATGCTGAATCGGTCAAATATGTCTATGTCAAAAAATTCGGCGTGAATCCTCAAAAAATATCTGTTTTACCAAGAGGTATAGATACGGATTTTTTTTCAAACATTATGCCCGATCCGGAATTGCAAATGAAACTTGGAATAACTGAAACGGATCATGTCGCTATCTGCGTCGCTAATCTTCATCCCAATAAAGGTCACAGGTTTCTTTTGGAGGCCTTCGAAAAACTCTATAAGACAAAAAAAAACATCAAACTCCTTCTTGTCGGAGAAGGGCAGGAGAAAGAGAATCTCCTGCGCCAAGTAGAGGCTTACCAATCGAAAAACAATATCCTCTTCCTTGGAAAACGAGATGACGTTCCAAAGCTTCTCCAACTTTCACATGTCTTTGTTCTTCCAACATTTTTTGAGGGTATGAGCAACGCCATTATGGAGGCAATGGCAAGCGGCCTTCCTACTATCACAACTGATATTCCTGAAAATCAAGAACTTATCACACACAATGAACATGGACTTCTCTGCCCCATCGGAGAATCCAAGTGTCTCGAAAAATCCCTTGAGCTCCTCTTTGTTGATACGGAACTTGCCAATTCCCTTGGAAAGAATGCACAGAAAAAAATGCAAGAAAAGTATAACTTTCCAAAAACAACAAGCGACTGGAAAAACTTTTTTCTTCAAATGGCCAAACCCTGAAAACAATAGAAATACTCTCTATGGAAAGTGAACTCTACGAACACAGCTACCAAGATCCACGACACTTTAGTTTTGGAAAAAACTGGAAAGATTTTCTTCATACACTCAATCAAAAGAGAATAGAAAAAGCCGAGCAGTCCCTAACCGATTTCCTTGGTGGAAAAGAAAGTGTTTCCGGAAAAACTTTTATCGATATTGGCTGCGGCAGCGGGCTTTTTTCCTTGGCTGCTCACCGACTTGGGGCAAAGAAAGTGGTAAGTGTGGATATCGACCGCTTTTCTTTGGAATGCGCCTCATTCCTGAAGAAAGAAGCTGGTAACCCTCCACACTGGGATATTATTTCCGGTTCAGCTCTCGATACAAATTTTCTCCACTCCCTTGGTACTTTTGACATTGTATACTCATGGGGAGTCCTCCATCATACCGGTAATATGTACCACGCCCTTACAAACATTTTCCCCATCGTCAAAGAAACCGGAAAAATTTATGTTGCGCTCTACAATGACAATCAGAGATTTTTCGAAGGAACTTCTTCTTTTTGGGTACAAGCCAAAAGAATCTACAATCGAAGCCCATGGGTCTTGAAAAAATTTTTTGAAATCCTGTATACCTTCTACTATATTTTCGGACTCATCATAAACGGTAAAAATCCTGTTTCTTATATTCGAAATTACACCTCACTTCGAGGTATGAATTTTTGTACCGATATTAAAGATTGGCTCGGCGGATACCCGTATGAATATGCCTCTACAGAAAAGATTATCGCTTTCTTTAATAAGTATGGCTTTCAGTGCATCAAAACGGTTCCGGCACGTAGCATCGGTTGCAATGAATTCCTCTTTATACAAAAAATATGAACACCCTCTCAAACTCCTCGCCAGTCACTGTTCTTCTCTCTGTATATAACGGGGAAAAAACACTTGAAAGATGCATCCGAAGTATCTGCGCGCAAACGTATCAAAACCTTTCTCTTGTATGTATCGATGACTGCTCTACGGACCATACCCAAGAAATATTAAAAAAAATACAGGAACAGTTTCCAAACATTCCATTTACTCTAATCAGAAATGAAAAAAATGTCGGTCTGACCCACTCACTCAACCGTGGACTCGAAACAATTGACAGTTTCTATACTGCCCGCATCGATGCCGATGACTGGTGGGAACCAACAAAAATTGAAAAACAGATGGCGTTTCTCGAGAGTCATCCTGATTACGGAGTTATCGGAACCAACTACATCAATCACTCTGCCGAAACTTCAAGAAGCGTTGTTTTACCAAAAACAGATGCGGAAATTCATGCGACAATTTTTTGGCGAAATCCGTTCGCTCATAGTGCGGTAATGTATCGCACCGATTTCATACGTTCGCTTGGCGGTTATAATCCGAATGTCCCATACGCCCAGGATTACGAGCTTTGGGTACGTTGTTTCCCTCATACAAAGTTTTATAATATTCAGGAATTTCTTTGTCACCGAACACTCGGAACGAGTATTTCTGTCAAGCGACAAAACGAACAAATGCGTCTTTATCTCCGTGTACTTCTTACTTACTTACCAAAGTACCGTCGACCATTAACCGAATATGGGGCTCTCATAGAACCAACCCTCGTACTTTTAACCCCAAACTGGATAAAGAATCTTAAACGAAAATATTTCCCATAATCATATATGAAAATCTTCTTGCCTTTTGAAATACGAGGAATCGGGGGAACATCTACTTTTGCAAAAAAATTTCAAGAAGGAATGCAAAAGCATGGTCACGAGGTCTTTTTTCGATACCAAAAAAATTATGACGTTCTCTTCCTTGTTGTGCAGGCGCCTTTCAAATACCTGATCGAGGCAAAACGAAGAAACATCCCCATCATTCAACGTCTGGATGGGACATATTACTGGTCGGTCAGCGGATGGAAATTTCCTCTTTACAACCTCAAAGCCGCAATCATTCGCCATTCCTTCGCTGATTTCACACTTTATCAAAGTGAATACAGCAAATATTGCGCGAAAAAATTCCTCGGAAAAAAACATTTGGATCCTTCGGTAATCATTTACAATGGAACTGATCTCGATCTTTTTTCACCAAAAGGAGAGACGATCAATCTCCGAGACACTCCTGATCAAAAAATATTTTTTACCGCCTCCGCCTTTCGAAGAGAGGATCAAATCATCCCCTTATTTCATGCACTCAAAGCATACCGGGAAAAATACGGATCAAACTTCAAATTTCTCATTGCTGGAACCTTTTCCGGAAAAGTGTCCGATATACCAAAGCGATACCAAGACTTCAGAGAAGCTATTTTTCTTGGTAAAATAGAAAATGCCGATTTACCGAAATACGAACGGTCGGCTGATGTGTTTCTCTTCACTCATCTCAATCCGCCATGCCCGAATAATGTAATCGAGGCACTTGCCTGCGGTCTTCCGATATGCGGTGTCGCCGACGGATCTATGTCCGAGCTTATAACTCCGGGTAAAAACGGAGAGTTGGCCTCGGCGAAAGGAAGTGCTTTTTGGAAAGAAAGAATATACGACCCAGTTGCATTTGCCGATAATATCCAAAAAATACTCGATCACCGAGAAGTATATTCCGAGAACGCACGATTGAGCGCCGAAAAAAATTTTTCCCTGAACGCTATGATTGCCGACTACGAAAAAGCCTTGAGCTGTATTCCTTGAATTGTATACATTATCCGCACATACTTAAATGCTTCCTTTTTAAAAATATCATGAAAGATGTCATCCTTTTCCAGCCATATCTGCGAGTACACATACTCAATTTTGGGAAAGCCGTACAAAATTTCCGATTCGTCGTCGAATCGGACCGGTTCGCTTCCACCAAAAATTTCTATAAGAAGAGTATGTCTTCTCCGGAAAAAGAATTTTCTCGGTCAAAAGTAGGTTGGAAAAATAAAATACGGAGATTGTTCGGCATTCTCAATGTCAGGCCGAAATGTATGAAAAAAGGAGATGTTCTTTTTACCTACGGATGCCTCCTACTTACCAATAAACCCTATTGCACCTATATCGAAAACGGTGCCGCACTTTTCAATTATGATCCATTTATTTTGAAAAATCCGCTCGCTCAACTCTGGTTCTCCTTTCTTATCCGCCTCCCTCAATGCAAAAAGCTTATTTTTATGAGCGAAACGGCGAAAAAAAGCTTGATTGCTACGGCACATTTTTCAAAATCCACCCGTCGAATCATCGAAAAAAAATCCGTTCAGATTTATCCTTTCGTAAAAGCACCGGTAAACATTATACCAAAACAATACAACGGATCCGTCAAGCTTCTTTTCACGGGCATTTATTATATGAAAGGAGGGCGCGAACTCCTGAATGCTTTTGAAAAAATACGCGAGCGATACGATAACATCACACTGACTATCGTCACTCCCCTCCATATGCTCCTTCCCGAGGATCGAAATCGTATCGAATCAGTCTCCGGAACCACACTTCTTGATGCCTCTTTCAGTCCGGAAGAAATGGAAAACTTGTACCGAACGCACGATATCTTTATGTTCCCCACATTCCGGGATACGTTTGGACTTGTGCTTATCGAGGCAATTTCCTTTGGTATGCCAATCATCGCAACCGATCAATATGCGATTACCGAAATGGCAATTCCGAACCACAATGCCCTGATATTCCCCAACCATCCCCTTCTCGATCACAACCCCGAAACAAAAGAAATGCACGGGAAACTCTATGATGCCAAAACCTTTTATAACGTGCTTTTCGCCGCAGAACGAGAAGGAAAAATGAAACCATTGGAAAATTTTCTTTTTGAGTCCATCTCTTGTTTTGTGGAAAAACCAGAACTCCTCAAGCAGTACTCAAAAAATTCACTTGAACTCTACCAAAAAAAATTCCACGAAAACCTTATCTCGGAGAAAATTGAACGAGTATTTTCAGAAGCGGCAAAGTGAAAAGCTTTCTACTTGGAAAGCCGATACAGCCGATAATCAACATCTTCCGATATCACCTCAAATGGGTACGATATATTTGAATATGTCAGTACCAAATTCACCCCGTATTTTCGAGCAAGCGAAGTGATCTCTTCCTCCGAAAAACTTGAGTATGTTTTCTTCCAATCAATGAAAACTGCTTTAAAGGTTCCGGATATTTTTTGTTTCTCGTAGTTTTGCTCGAGTTCGCCACGACTCATATCATTCATCCGCTCATACCACTCCTCCAAACCTTGAGGAGTAAAGCCGAAGGTTTTAAAGCTCACGGCATGCGGTACATAGAAAGGTGGTCCGAACCAATTCGGTGGAGCAAGAAATGGTTCCGGATTGACGGCAAGATAACGCATAACTCCAGATTCGGGAAGTTTTTCGTTCCTTGCCTCGGAATGAGTCGCATATTCCCATGATCTTGAAATATTCTGCATCATCCGATCCGCAAAAACTTTTCCAGAAGTTGAGAGGCAGAATAATATCGAAGCGGCAAGCAGAACACCAAGAAAAATTTTTTGATACGTTCTTTTTTGGAGCCAAGAAACAAGGAGAGATACGGCCAAGAGAGCGGAAAACAAATAGCTCACGAAGTGAGTGAGGTAAATAACACGGAGTGAGTAAAATTGAAAGCCGGGAAGCCAAGGCCACACGAAAGCAAAAAAGTAAAAGAGAAAAAAGTACCCTACCGCCCCTACCCCAATCAACCCAAGAAAATCCAATTGATTCTTCGCTGAAGTTTCCATTTTTTTTCGAAGGATATACCAGCTCACACCAAGAGCGAGGATGTGTACAAAGAAAAGAAACCACGCCTTCCAGGTAATAATCGGCAATGCCATATACGGAGCACGGAAATAAATCCATGTCCAGATGAATTTCGCATCAGAAAAGTCGGCCCCGCCATTGCCGAGACGAGCGATAGAGAAAGCAAACCACCCTCCCGCAAGAAGATATACACTTCCAGCAACCAAAGCTTTACGAAAAAGTCTATGCCAATATTGTGGACTGAAATCATTTCTTGCCCACCAATCAAAGATAATCCACGTGCCGAAAAAAAGCGTGAAGACAATCAGTGAATTGGAAACATGGACAAGCGTAGCAAGTCCAAGAAGTACCCATGGAAGGAAGCGGGAATTGTTTAAAAGAAAATAGAGCGCAAGGAAAGAAAGCGTCATTCCAATGGATCGAGGAGCGAGTCCACCATCTACCTGTATGAAAGGTCCGTAGAGCCAAATCGGCGGCGCGATAACAATCACAAGAGCATGAAAGAATGCAACAACAGGAATGATCCAGGCACTCTCTGAAAAAAACCGCCCGATCCGCAACAATGCCCAGTACAAAACAATGAGACATCCGAGATAGAGAAGCATCCTCCACGTTTCTTCGCTCACTGGAAGGAAATGCCAAAAATTCACCATCTTGGCATAAAAAGTATATACACCACTCTCTGTCGCCATCTCCGTATACCAATCCCCCGGCAAATAATTTACATCCCAGAGCCGATAAACAGCCGGATCATGAATTCGTCGATCCGGACCAATCCCGAGCGAATGGATACTGAATTCAAAAAATAACAAAGAAAAGAGCAGTATTGCCTCTAATAACCCTCTCCTTTTTTCAGTAAAGCTACTCTTTAGATGAAGCATAGCTCCAGAAGGAATGAGCGGAGAAGTTAATAACCGTAGTAATGATTGCTACAATGATAATAACAAAAAGATCGTTAAGGTGAAGATACGATACTCCAAGATGCATAAGAAACAAACTGAGTATAGATGTCGAAAAAATCACCACAAGAAAACGCGGAACTTGTGTGGTCACTTTTCCTGATGTCGCCTGAAAGGTCCAAATACGATTGATGCTAAAATTCCACACAATTGCCACACTCAATGAAATTGTCCGACTCAAAAGGTAATATATATCACCATAACGAGTGAGCATGAAATAGATGGCTACATCGATAAGCAAAGCAATTCCGCCAGTGACGATAAACTTCACGAGACGTTGAAATGGAAATTTTTCAATAAGAGACCAGAGCATTTTTTTAAAAAGCTTTTTTAGAAACAAAGCGGAATTTGAGGAATGTCCAGAGAGCAACAAAAAAATCACTGGCTCTTATTTTTTTTCCCTCCTTCACGGTTCGTGGATGATAAGAAATTGGAACCTCCATTATTCGTATGCCACTTCGAAGTAATTTAGCAGTCAATTCATGATCTGTCTCAAATCCGAAAGTACGAATAGAAAAACTTTTTAAAATATGAGCCGGATATACTTTGTATCCTGTTAATGTATCTGTCATATATCGCCCATACAGAAAAAATACCCACAACGAAAGAAGGGCATTGGCAATATACGTAGCTATCGATTTATCCCTATGTTTTCCTAGAAGAAAACCCCCCTCTTTTTCTTTTAATTCTCCAAGAATACGACTCCCATATATCGACAAAGATTGTGTATCACCTAAAAGCGGCTTTAAAAGAGGAATATAGTCATTCGGATCATACTCCAAATCCGCATCCTGAATAAGAATGTAGTCCCCTGTCGCTTTGGCCATCCCATATTTCGTGGCGGATCCTTTTCCACCATTTTCCTTACGATAACACTGCACCTCTGGAAAACGCGAAGCGATTTCTGAAGTTCGGTCTTTTGAGCCATCATCTACCACGATAATTTCTCGCTCAAAACCGATTGATCGCAAATCGACTTTAAGAATAGTTTCGAGAAGCGTCCCGATAAACGCCTCTTCATTATACGCTGGAATAACGATTGATACTTTTGGCATACTCAACTTTCAATGATTTTTCTTTCCACACGGAATATTTCAACAATGTCCAAAGACATTTGATACCATCGAGAACCGTAATCTTCTTTCCCTCTTTGATCGTCCGAGCCTTATAACTCACCGGCACTTCCAGAATAACATATTTTTTGCGTGCGATCTTGGCAATAAGTTCCATATCGAAATCGACGCCATTTCGAGTGAACTGCAAATCCCTGAAAATACGGGCATTGAAGCCCTTGAGGCTCGTGAGGGGGTCACCAACAAAGCGATGATAAATAACGAGCGTTAAAATACTCAATAGTGCCCCGCCATACTTGCTGATAAGATAAAGAAAGCCCTTCTCCCCATAAATTCGTTTCAAAGTTCCATTTAAATCATTCGTCCGGAATGCACGACTGCCAAAAACGACCGGGAATTCCTGATTTACGAGCGGTTGCACGACCCGAGCAATATCCGAGATAAGATATTCTGCATCGGAAGGAAAAAAGACAACGATATCCCCTTTCGCCTTTTCCAGACCAAGTCGTAACGCTTTTCCTCGACCTCCACTGGTACGATACACTCGTACGCCTGACTCCGCACTGGCAATTTCATAAGTCTTGTCCGAAGATCCTCCGTCAACAAAGATAATTTCTTTTTCCAAGGCAGTACCAGGAAAATGAAACCGCATCAGACCATGGAGAACACTTTTGACAGTCCGTTCTTCATTGAGCGCCGGAACAATAATCGAGACCTTTTGAGCAATATGGGCGACCTTTTTCTGCAGAGCTCCTTCAACAAGTAAAAGGAGTTCGGAAATCGTCTTACTTCCGGAATGTTTTCCTTTTTCCCCTTCCCAATCAATCCAGACAACTTTTTCCAATGGATACTCGAATGCCTTTGCATCAAAGGGAACGTAGGGGGTTTCCCCTGAAGCATTTGCTTCTGGTTTTTGGAAGAAAAACCGAGTCACCACATCCTGGCACTTCACTGCTCCATCTACCTTTCGACTCATATTAAAAAGAAATGCTCTCACGAGAGTCGTGGCATCTTCTCCAAGAATATCGTAGTCCCGCGCTATATTGGCAATAAAAATCTTTTCTGCACGGGTATTTTCCTGAATTGCTTCCGCGATGCCCGACGTAAGATAAGAAGGCAGAAGTGATGAATATTGGGTTCCGGGTCCGTAAATAATGATATCCGCTTCCCGAAGCATTTTTTCCGCAACCGGATTGATATCAGGAAGCGACTCTACATTTCGTAAGAGACGTATGTTATCAATCTTAAATCGACCGAGCGGATATTTTGCTTGATCAAGATACTCCGGTAAAAGAAAAATTTCCTGAATACGCGAATTATCCTGCGGTCCAACAATACTCGCCTCATCATACAAATATTTTCCATTCTCTTTCATTGCCACTAACACTCGATTATCTCCATTTGTAATATTCAACACTCGATCACCAACTTCTGCAAAGAGAGAAAAGTTGGTTATGGCTTCATTGAAGTCCTCTCCGCTAGCGAGGTAGCACCCGGCAAAAAGGAGATTCCCAAAAGAGCAATCAGAAAATGTGAATTCCGGAAAGGAAACTATTCGTTGCTCATAATAGCGCAGGAATGCTTCAAGATACCGACTCGCTTTCTTCGCCTGAATGAGTGCGAGTTTTTCCCTTAATACAAGAAGTTCGTGTGTAAGCTCATTGTGTTCTAAACTCACAAAGCTTCGCAATAGCAACAAAGCTTCATTTGTCCCTGTACCATCAGGAAGGCGATATTCAATCAGCTCATGCAACGCTTGCGAAGCGGTATCGGTCCTGACCTTCAGAAAGCGTGAGATATTTTTTCTGACATCAGAAGGACCAAGCATTCCTGGAATAAACCGGCGCAAAAGTCCGGTGGAGAGACCATCGTCGTACGTATTTACAAGGAGGGTAAGTTCGATATCGGGGTATTTCAGCAATGCCTCCGTAAGCGCCCCTGTCCCTCTCCCACCGGAAAACATCACTACTTTTAAATGCGCATTTGATTCTTTCATACTCGTCATTAATGGATAAAATTCAAGAAGAGTAGCATCTGCATTATCATTGACGCCAACAGTCTCTTCAATACCCTCCAAGCGAAACGAAAGTACACTTTCGTTTCCCGACTCAAAAAGTGGAAGCATCGGAAGAAAATTCCATTCCTTCGTAACCGGACTATATAAGATTCCTTTACTTTGCATGGAAGAGAAGACTTCTTTCAGGCGAGATGAACGAAATGCAAAAACACCACAATCACTCTCACCGATAGCTGGCATTTTCTTACCCTCCCTTCTTTCATAAATGGATCGAAGAAGTCCGGAATGATCGCGCTCATAATGAACATACGGATCATTTCGAGAAACAAGAGGAAAAGAAAACTCCGTAGAGTGAGAATACTGTTGAATCCTCATCGTTCGATCTATGGTATCTTGTTGAATCGCGGCTTGGTCGCCCCAAATAATAAACGTGTATGGTGTGGAAATGAGTGGGATTCCCAAAGAAATAGCATCCGCCATTCCTTTTGGCTCATTTTGTATAACAATTTGATATTTCCCCTTCAACCTCCTCTCAAGATATGGTTCTACAGAAGCAACTCCTTGTGGAGAAAGAATAAAAATAAACGTTTTACATCGTGCCTCTAGACGATCGATAATCCAATCAAGAATCGGTCGTCCAGCCACTGGAAACAATATTTTTGGTTTTGAGTATCCCAAGCGACTCCCCCTTCCTGCTGCCGGAATAAGAGCCGTCCACTCATTTGCATCAGGATCTTGCTTATATCGTTCATCAACTTCATTGAGCGTGAGGATTTTCATATGTCTCCCATTCCGAAAAAATCAATTCAATATCTGAAATTTTTTTTACAACAAAGTTTGCACCGGCCGTAAAAAGATCCTCCTCACTTTCCGTTCCAATAACCCCAACAACCCACATACCGGCATTTCTGCCTGCTCGAACGCCACTCGAAGCATCTTCAACCACTATACACCTCTCTGGCGCTATATCAAGCCTTTTTGTAGCTTCTTGATAGATTTCCGGTGAAGGTTTCGCTTCCTTGACCATAGACCCATCGAGAACAACAGAAAAGACATCGGAAAAACCACATTTTCGTATAAAAAACTCCACAGTCTGTGGAGAAGCCGAAGAGACCAGTGCAAGACGGTATCTTTCCTGAAGAGCATGAACAAGCTGCTCGCTTCCAGGAGCTATTCTCCCTTCTGTTTCCAAGAGTTCGAGTGCCTTTTTCCGCTTTGCCGAAACAAGCACCCATAGCTCTTCAGAAGAAAATTTCCTCCCTCTTTCAGAAAGCACCTTGACCATTGCTTCGTCAGTCCGCATGCCGGCTACCGAAGCATATGAGAAATCACTTATCCCAATTTCATTCAATACTTCCCGATATGCTCGCTCATGACAATCACTGGAAAGAAAAAGAACGCCATCCATATCGAATATCACCGCCTCGATATGCCCGAGATTATTTTTCATATTTTTGAGCAACTATCCGCGATTGCCCGATCCAGTATTTGATAGGAAGCGATCCGAGACCAATTTTCTCGACTATTTTTCCGATATACTTGAAAAGAAAAAAGTGTTGTCTAGCCCGATACAACACATAACCCAATTCCAGGGTTTGCCAGTGCATTCCAATATCAACCACCTGAAAACCAGCTTTTCGAAGCTGTTTCCGAATAGTCTTCCTCGTATAGTACACCAAATGAACACTCAAAAGAAATGGCCATTTCCTCCCCAGAAGCCGTGCGGCAAAACTGCCAAAATCAGGGTAATTGACTACAAGCAATCCATCCGACTTTAAAATTCGATGTATCTCTTTGAGTTCAGCGCTTGGATCCGGAACATGTTCAATAACATCCCATAGCGTGACAAGATCGAATGTCGCATCCGGAAAAGAGTGATCGAATAAAGTTCCCGTACGGACATCAAGATGATGTTTTGAGCGCGCGTATTCACTCAGCCATTTACTTGGCTCAATACCAATAGCCGATACCCCAAGTCCTTGAGCGGCACGAAGGAACGCTCCACCGGCACAACCAATATCCAACACCTTGGTATCATTGGAAAAACGCAAGTGAAATTTTTTTTGAAGCCATTGAAGTGCCGCAGTAAACGTCCGGATACGCATCAAATCTTGCTCCACGAAAGCCCTATCCTCTCCTTCAGCGTAAGAATCAACGATCATCTCTGAACGAAGACGAGGATTCAAATAAACAAGCCCGCACTTCGTGCACCGAACCACTTGTTCAAAAATCGTCTGATCGCTTGACGATCGATAGACTCTTGTCAGAAAATCTCTGGTCAAATTTTCTGGAAATCTTCCATGATACACTATCTGAAATTCCAAATGGGAACAAAGCGGACAAGCAATCGTCTCAAAAAAATCTTTCTGCTCCATACGTAATTTATCTTCAAAATATCCCGTTCATTATACTTTTTTGCCCTTAAAGAGGCAATGCGCTTCTTGCACCCTTCTCCATGTCCTTGAGAAATCTTCGATAGTTCACTCCGAGAAAAACCAAAAGGCTAAGATTAAACACATACAAATAGAAGGCAGTGATCACAAAAAAACTCAATCCTTGAAGAAAAAGAATTCCCCCCACCATGAGTGCCAATGTATTGGCGAAAGCAAAGGCCAAAATTACGAAAGCATTTTTCTCTTGAGCAGAAAAAAAATTCGTAAAGTAAGTTTTAAAAGGAAAGAAAAAAACCAACGGAGATAATATCCACGCAAGCGACAAAGAGTCTGAATATTCCGAGCCATACACAAAAGGAAAGCATACGAATAAAAAGACTCCCATAAAAAGAAAAGAGGCTATCCCTGAAAGAGAATTCCAGAAAAATATGCCTTGAAATGACTCTGTATCTCGAAACTCCTTAAAAAAATCTGGTAGTTTGAGGGCGATGAGCGCACCAAAATATGCTGAAAGAGCAGAAAGAGGAAAATAAGCAATTTGAAAAACCGCCACTAGCGAATATCCGAAAACAGCCCCAATAAGTATGGGCGGAAGATTTTCCGTAAGATTCAAAAAAAATTTTTGACCCGTTACCGCAAGAGCATACCTAAAAGAAAAATCTTCTTTTTCGTTGTGATACCGAGACTTTGCTTCAAAAAAGAACCAAACGGAAAAAATCGAGGTAACAGCAAAATAAACCGACACAATAAGAAGCAGATTGGCTCGAAAAAAAAGCAGGAGTAACAACGCCAAAACCCATAAAAATGAAATGGATATCGATCGAAGAGCTACTGATCGAAATATCTTTTGACCCTCATAATAAGTATACCAAGGATTAAAACCGTAGAAGAAAGGAAAAAAGAAAGCAGCTACAAAAAAAGACTTCGCGACTTCCTCTGAAGAAAAATGCCATTGAAATATCCCGATACAAAAAAGAAGGATTGATCCTATAAAACTCATTCGCAGCCCCATACGGACTGCTTGAGCTACTGATCCAAATGCTCCATGTACAACGCCTTTTAAGGCTGAAAAAGAAAGGCCTGGGAGTGAAAAAACGGAAACAAGCGCAACAATTGACAGCACATACTGAAAAGAACCATACGTTTCCTTATCCGACATCCTGGCAAATATGACGGAAACCAAAAAGCCCGCAAGCGATATAATTCCATAGCGAAACGAGATCCAAAAACCATTTCTCAAGACATGATTTCTCTCAAATTCATGAGCTACATCCATATAAAAATCACCTCTTCTTCAATGAAGGAAATATCCTCTGTAACACCTTTCTCACTTCACTCTGATTTTCGCCCCGTTTCACTAAGTGCTCAAGACTGACAAACACCGTATCTATGTCCATTGGGCAACATTCGTCATTTTTAAGAATAAAGACGTTTTCGGTTTTCGATTGAATGAGATTTTTTTTCTCGATATCCGTATAGAGCTCCTCCACGAGCTTTTCTCCCTTACGCAACCCGATCACACGGATTGCTACATCAGTTTCAGGAATAAGATTTTTTGAGCGAATCAGACAACGTGCAATATCATCAATATTAATCAATTCCCCCATATTGAGGATATGGATCGCATTCGGCTTCGCAAATGCCGAACTTTCGATCACAAGCTGCGCCGCTTCCCGAATCGACATAAAGAAGCGCATCATCTTTTTGTGCGTCACGGTTACATATTGATAGAGCATCATCTGACGTTCAAAGAGTGGGAGAACTGACCCATTGGAATTGATGACATTTCCGAATCGGACGATGTTAAACTTCGTCTTTCCTGACTTCAAGTGACGGATATAGTATTCGCAGAGCTTCTTCGTCGCTCCCATCACGCTCGTCGGATTCACCACCTTGTCCGTCGAAATAAAAGTGAAATAGGGAACCTTCATTTCAATAGCAGTATCAATCACCCGCTTTGTACCGATAACATTATTGTAAACAGACTCATCCACATTCTCCTGCATGAGATGTACGTGTTTGTACGCTGCTGCATGAAAAATCATATCCGGCTTGTATTCCGAAAAAAGCCGTTTCAACTTGTTGTCATGAAGAATACTCCCAACAACAAGCTCACATCGGTCCCGCATCCCCTGCTCCTTCAGTCGTTGTTCTAAAAGAAAGACGAGGTACTCCGAATTGTCATATATCACCACTTTCCTCACCTCAAGATCAATCAACTGCCAGACGATTTCCGAACCGATAGATCCCGCGCCTCCGGTTACAAATACTGTTTTGCCACGATAGAAGTTCTTCAGTTTTTCAACTCCTTTTCTCATAAACGGTCGACCAAGGAAATCTCCCGACTCGAGATCTCTGACCTCCACATACCGAACATCGCTCTTGCTGATAATACGCTGGTTTCGAGGAACAATTTTGAAAGGAATCCGAGTCTCCTCGTTTTCAAGTAAGATACTGCGAATCAACTTTCCATCTGTAGATGGAATGGCGATGATCACCTCTTCTACATTATAAATGCCAAGCAGTTTTGGAAGATCGGAAATTTTTCCAAGAACGGATTTGTTATGCACAGCATCATCCACAAACCCGATGACTTTCAGATCCTGATGATTCAACTTGATGTCTTGCGCAAGAAGCTTCCCTGCCCTTCCTGCGCCAACAATGATGATATTTTTTTCTTTCTTTTCAGTTAGCATATCACAGCACACCCTCCAGATTATTCCTGTAAAATTCCGCCGTTTTCAAAAGGCCCTCCTCCAGACTCCTTCTCGGCACTTTCTCCAAAATACCATATTTTGCCGCTTGTTCCACCACGCTTTCCCGGACATTTTGGTAAGAAATCTTCATTTTTGCCTTCAATACTCGCTCCTCAAGAACGGAAATAAGCCCTTCGATCGAGGTAAGCTCCCCGGAGCCGATGTCGAAGGTTCCGGTTAGACGATGTGCCAAAGCATATTCCACGAATCGAGAAATAGCCGGGGCATACACAAAATCACGCCTTGCCATCCGATCATGTATTTCCGTTTCCTTTCCAGCGAGAAAATTGCAGAGGAGATTTGCCACGAGACTCCCCCGACAGTACGGTCGCTGATACGGTCCGTATGTGTTGAAGAGACGAAAAAGAGTGAGTGGGATAGAATGCTTCTCACAGTATTGAACATAAAATCGCTCGAGTTCAATCTTGCGGCGTCCATAGTCAGAATTCGGATTCGCATACACAACCGCCGAAGAAAAAACAATAAGATGATGCCGCGACTGAATCCCCACATTGTTCACTAGACTCTCCTCTTCCTTAGCTATATCCCCCGGCTCAACGGAGTGATCAATAAGGTGAACGACAACATCCATATCCGTCTTCACCTGCTCGCGATACGGGTCAGCTCGAAGAAACACGTCCGATCGTTTCGTAAAAATCGAAAGCTTTCGTGCCACCGAAATACACTCGTTCCGTCCGGAAAAATATTCCGCAAGATTTCTCCCAACGAAACCCTCTCCCCCGAGAAAGAGGAATTTTTTTCCGGAAACTGAAGTGATTGGCTCCATCAAATCAACATTTTCTTGCGACAATGTTTGCACCTGTCGATATCGCTCATATGTTCTTCGAAGACCTTGCTCCAAATCCACCTTTGAGACAAAATGGTATTTTTCCCTTGCTTTTTCCACCGAAATACGGCTCTCTCGAACCTCTTCCACTGGCACCCCGGTTATCCTATAAGGAATTTCTTTTCCTGCTATCGTGCTGATCCCATGAACCACATCCAACAGACTCGCGCTCCGACCAGTCGCGATATTGATCACATCATCCTTTTTGCAATGCTCTTTGATATTCAAGAGCGCAGAAACCACATCGTCGATAAAAATATAGTCGCGAAGCTGCTCCCCATCGCCATTGATATTCAATATCTCCGGAGACTCCTCGAAAACTTTTCGAAAAACGAGCCCGATGAACCCTTTGTTTTTCTCCGAACCATACACATTGGAAAATCGGAGAATACACAGTTGATGCTTTCCAGAAAGTTCTTTTTGAAGTAATACTTCGCACTCTGACTTAAACCGACTATATGAATCTATTGGTGAAAGCATTTGAGATTCTTCTGCTGATTCCTTGCAGTCTCCATACACAAGCACTGAAGAAGAAAAAAATATTCGTTTCTCAGGCAAGTCCTTCAGAACATCGATGATATTTCGGATAATCCGTATCTCCGTTTCCGTATCAAAATCCCGATGGGCCTGTCCAAGAAAAATAAAAATATCTTCTCCTTCATTCAGTACTTTTTGAAGTATTTCCGTATCGCGACTCGCATCAAGAGCTACTTCCTGTATTCCCGGAACATCTCCTTTGATACTCCTTGAAACAGAAACTACCTCCTCACCACACTGAACAAGCGTCTTTGCAAAGGCTGACCCAATAAACCCCGATCCACCAATCAATACCGTTTTCCGCATAATTTTCCTTTGTTAGAAGGATTTTTTGTATTATACTGTCAAAAGAATTCTTTGGAAATGCCTAAATTTTTTCAAAAATCATCTTTTCTCCTGATATCCCTTCTTGTCCTTTTTACCGTAAAGGGTCTTTTGTTTACGACTGCGATGCCGTTTTTTCAGAATCCGGACGAACAGGTACATTACGCCACCATACAACATCAAGCAGAGCCGCAAGATACAACGTGGCCAATAAAAAATATTCGAATAAGCCAAGATCCTCGAAACATCAAAACCTACAATTTCTCCGATGAGCTTACCAAAGCGGCCATCGCCCTGAAGTTCGACGAGATTCATTTCGAAAAAGGAAACATACAACAGTTCTCGACCGGATCGGATATTGGACCGGAAGAGAATTCCCTTCTTTCAAGAACGCTTCCGCGCGTCATCGATACGCTTCCTGCAGCAGTCTCCGGAACCATATCATGGTATTACTTGATCGGTTCATATATCGAGCGCGCTCTCGGAGAAACGGATATATTCACCCGAATATTCGCCATTCGGATATTGTCTGTTATGCTCGGACTTCTCGTCATTTTTTTGGGATTCCGGATTGCGCACATTGTTGGATTTTCTCGCTTCGAGTCGATATGTATCACGACACTGCTCGTATTTCAACCGATGTTTGCCACATCGGCAGCGCAAGTGAATATCGACATCGCGCTCATTTTTTCATTTTCATTGTTCGTATATGCTGGAGTATCGTTACTCACAATTTCGAAGTTATGGATCCCGGGTCAAGCCCGGGATGACAAACAGTGGATCAAAATGACAGGATACAGCATTCTCGCGGTACTCGCGGCCATATTCGGGTTCTATGCCAAGGGTCCGGGGATCGTACTCGTCGCTATGCTCTTTCCGCTCTTCGCATACGTTATCTGGAAATACTTTTCCTTCGATACCAAAAAATACCTCCTGTCCCTCGCTGTGATAGGAATAATCAGTATCAGATGCATTTTTGTTTTTTTCCCGCAGTATCTCGCAAATATCACCGCGTCAGGTAATGTTTCGAAATTCTCCTCACCGGTCGTTTCGCTCTCGAAATATACTGAAAAAACTTTTGATATCGGGGAATTCCGTGAAACCGCCCTTTCCTATTGGGGAAATTTCGGCTGGCTCGATACAAGAATCAGGGAGGTGGTGTTTGAGATAATTTGGATAGTGGAAATTGTCGGATTGATCGGATTCGTGTGTTTTTTTGTTCCATGGCAAAGATTTCTCGGCTTCGCCCGCCTTTGGCGAAGTTCCACTCGAAATGACAAGTTAAGAAAAATTATTGAATACTTCGCACAAAATCGTGATTTCCTCCCGAAAAAACGATACTTTATTCTCTTTCTCGCTATGGCAATCGCACTCCAACTCGCGATTCGTTTCTACGACTGGCGCATTTTCGATACCACCGGAAAAATCCTCATCGGCACACCTGGACGCTACTTTCTTCCAAATGTCATTGGGCATATCATTCTCCTTATCACCGGACTTGGGTTTTTCCTTCGGTCACGCGCACAATTCCATGTTCTCCTAAAGTCCCTCGTCATTATCTTTATCCTCCTAAACATATATATATTCCTCGATGTTATCATTCCACGATACTACCTGTAATCAAATGACAAGAGATAGAGGGCTATGAAAGTACAACTCAGCCAAAATAAAATACTCCTCGCAGCACTCCTCATTGGAACGATTTTTCTTTTCATTCGATTCTTTAGCTATCTCTCCTTTCCGGAATCGGACTACAACTTTCTTGGCAAAGATAAGAAAGTAAAACTTGATCCAAAAACAAGCATCATGCAGATATTCGAAGCAAAGGAAAACGGACTCGATCAAATAAAAATCGTTATGGGAAATATCGATAGACTCCCCCTCAATGAATCTGTCCTGCTTGAGCTTCGCGACCCTCAATGCGAACAGGTACTCGCAGAAGATACAATAAATTGGCTCACCGAAAGTCCAAAAATATACTATCGCTTCCGATTCCCCCGCATCGACGATTCAATCGGGAAAAAATATTGCCTAAAAATTTCCTACGAAGCGAATACAAAAAGAGGCGGCGAACGCCCCTCAATCGCCGTAAGTGACGACGACCAATTTTCTGATCGCGCCTATACCGATACATCAAACGGAAAAACCTACATTGGGAGAACCCTTCAAATAAGACCTTCCTATTCCGAAGGCTCCCTCACAGGAAACCTCATTCGACTTGAAAATCGCCTTTCACAATATAAGCCTGAATTCATAAAGGGTTGGATACTCACAATCGGATTTCTGATGATTCTTGGAAGTGTATTGCTTGGAATCATCGTGATCCGAACAAAAGAATAGCTCTTACTTCTGTATCACTATTGAAAACCCATTACCGACTTTGTCATCGATATCCTCTACTTCGACAATATTCCAGCCGAGATGCGTGATAAGTTCAATCATATCTTCAGTAATCCATACGGAATAATGGTCATTCTTGTTTGGCTGCGCAACAATTTTTCCTTCATGACGATCGAGAAGTTCCTGCAAGGTGGTTCTCGGAAAATCCCTATCAAATGTCCGTTCTTTGTGCGGAACGATCATAAAAATATACCCTCCCGGTCGCACAATTCGATACCATTCTTTGAGCGCTTTAATCGGATCCGGAAAATGCTCGATCACATGAGCACTTACTACAAAATCTTCACTTTCATCCGGAAGCGGAATAGCGTCTCCGGATGCGAGAATGTCAACCGAAAGCACCTCTCCTACATTCGCCGACTCCATCTTCTTGTACTGGTTGTCATCTGGCGTATAATCAACATTTCGAGTATTGAGACCGAAAGGATTGTGCGCCGATCCGCCAATTTCAATCCCCTTCTTACCCTTCAAATATTTATGCGCGAGATTGCTCTCCGGAAACTTCACATGGAACATTCGTTTGAACGCATTATAAGGAGTAAAAATCCACTTCGGCACCAATGGTTTTATATAGCGTATATATATCTCTCGCAACAAACCCATACTATTGAATACCTTATTTTTTTCAACTCACGAAGTCTTTCGAAGTTTAATGGAAGTCCCTATTATTTTTGCTAAAGAAAAAGCGATAAAAACCGTGTAGAGAATAACCAGTACCAGAAAATCAAACGCGCCTTGCGCTACCCCGCCGAAACCGCTCTGCTGATGCATACCATTCTGCAAGAAAGTGACAATCACAATCACCGGAACAAACCATCGCGCAAATCTCCACCAAGCCTGAAAAACCTCGTCTCGCATTTTGTAGGTAAGAAGAACAGGAAAAAACAATAGTAAGAAGAAATTAACAAATATCAAACTCATCAATTCAGGAAATTTATCAAAACAGCCTTCATAGTCCCCAAATGTATATGAATTAACACAAAATTTAAAAAGGGTAGGATTATCAAAAATATATGCTAATAATCCAGAAAAAACAGAGAATAATAATATATTTTTCTTTGTCATAAATTTAATAACTTATTTTTATATAACCTTTATTTGTTTCTAACTTGAGTACTTTCAACCCAGCTCTCTCCTCACTCATCACCAACACATTTTCTTCCCTCTTGATCGTTGTTTCATTCTCCTTCGTCAGATAATGAGCATTTATCTGAAGCAAATCCGTAACAGCAAGTTCATTCAGCATTTTAACACTTCCATTCTTTTCAAGCGACCATTCATAATGTAAAGAGGCCGGAAGAGAGAAGCTGGCACTCTCTCCATCATACGCAAGCGACTTCAACAAAAATTTGATCTGCTTTCCATCCTCATTCTTTTCAAAAATGGTCTCCGCGACATGTCCCGCCTCATCGATTGCTCGAGCAGTTATTTCAGAAACTTCCGTGGTGACCGGAGAAACACTATCGCTCCCGATGATAACAAGCATTTTCGACTCCGGATCAAATGCAAAAGAAAATTCCGGATCAGACACATCTATCTTGATCATTTCTTCTTTCACATCCTCCTTGTTCCCCTGTTTATCGGTAGAAAAATACTGAAAAGAAGTCACTCCTTCCTGGGAAAGAATAATCGGTTTAACATAGTCCTGCCATGTTTTCCCACCATCAAGAGAGTACTCTATTTTTTCAACACCACTCCCATTTTCATTATCTTGAGCAGAAAGAGTAACGGTAACATCGCTCGTGTACCATCCATTCTCTCCCTCCGTTCCGGAGAGAGTGCTGCTCGTCGTTGGCGAAGTCACATCAGGCAATACCGTCTCTCCAATCTTCGACTGAAATGAGAAATCGTCGTACCCATCACCATCATAGTCCACATGAAGCAGAGAAGCGTTGGAAATAGTTCCGTTCGGAAAATCCATACGCACTTCCGTATCCGCAGAAGTCGGAACACCGGAGAAGGTCGTCTCGGCTGATACGATTCCATTTTCTATTTCCTGTACCTCAAGCGTGAACGATCCCTCCGCTTCACCGTCCAAAAGAAGCGTCGGGTGAGCCGAAGCAGGAAGGGAAATATACTGCACTTCACCAAAGTTTCGATATTCCGCTCCAGGAATATCAGAAACGGAGGCGTTCACCATGTTTCCAGCCTCATCTCGCGCAGAAAGCGCAAGCGGTGAATGGAGGAAATATCGAAGACGCTTTTCTGAAGTTCTTGATGGATAGATATCTGAAATAAATTTTGGAAAAGTTGAAGATATTTGAGTAAGAATGTTTTCTTTAATAAAAGCCCGTAATTGAGGAACTTCTAAAATATCCGCATGCTTTCTCTTCAGAGTAAAGGAAAGATCTTCATAACCCTTCAAATCCACCCACCATCTCGAAACACCTGGAATACTCTCATTCATCGCCAAGGCACTCGGCGCCACCACCGTTCCATCACCATCAACCACCATATCCGGTGTATATTCGAGCTTCGGGGAGAGTTCACGGCATTGGCCGATCACTGACCGCTTCGTGCAATCCATTCCTGTCCAATATTTCACCGATCCGACCGTATCTTCTCCGAATCCAGCGATCTGATACACGGAAACACCACTCGGCGGACTCCAATAATCCAGAAGCGTGTCATGCATCGCTTCACTCTCATTAAACAGCTTCGTATTGATCACACTCGGACGTTCCAGCTCAACAGAATCAGCCGAAACTTTTCCATCGCTATCATTCAAAAACACTTTCAATGTGGAAAAATCATCTATCTTGTCGCCATATTTTTCTCTATACGATTGCGTCGCATCCCCATCATCAAACGTAATCACCGGACTCATCACCGCACTTCCCCATCCGGAAAAATACGCCTTCGATGGCAATAGTCCATACGCACTTGGCATATCCTGCGCCAAAGTGCGAGCCACGCGATGTGAAAGAGCAAAAGGCATCCAGTTGACCGGCAATCCCTGATCATACCCGTGCAAAATCGCGCCAATCGCCTGCGGTGTCCCAGACTGCGGCACTGCCACAAATACGATCTTATCAATCAAATCCGCTGCTTCAGCACCAAGTTTCGACACCAAAGCCTTTGTTACTAACCCACCATTCGAATGAGCGATGATCGTCACCTTGCCCGTCCTCGAACTCGCCGCCAACCGACGCAATTCTTCCACTATATATGGTGTACTTGTCGGTGCTCCATACGAAATCCGATCACCATCCTTCGCTCCGCTATTGACGACATCTTCCACTGACAGTCGCCAATCATACGGCACCACCGCATAATCATTCATAATCCCATCGACACTCTTCCAATGCTCAAGATCTTCAAGAAATGACTTATATACATTCCCCTTCACTGAAACATACGCGTTATCGATTACATCCTTCGTATAAATCCCCGACCGAGTACTCCGCCCATTTGCATCGAGATACAGTTTCTCCGCATCTTCATCTTTCTCCGGTTCCCACAATCGCGCTTCACTATTCTCTGCCGATTCATACAATCGGCTCGCCTCTACGCCCGGAAAGAACAGGACATTCGAAAAACATTGCTCCGTACATCCATCTGCAAATGGATCCTTCCCAAGCCATGGCTGAAAAGCCACTCCATCTACTACGCTATTTCCTTTTCCTTCCAAATTCGCGACCCCGGGATATGTCCACCCACTATACACTCCTTGTTTATAGTACGGTCCACTCGCATCACCCCACCAATTATTCGTAGCAAAAAGCTTCGTTTCTTGTTGCCAACCCACAAAACCATCTATATACACTCCTCGTTGATTTCGAGCAATACTATTGTTCGCAATGATGAGATTTTGCCCAGAAAAATATCCTGTCAAATTGATACCTATTCCATTTTCCGTAACAGTATTATGTTCAAAAACAGGTTTTGCGCCGTATCCAAAAGTAACTCCTCCATATGATCCATATCGCATTTCAGAATATTGAACACTGGTGTTTGAAGAAAATATTACCAATCCAGCTTCAAGTGGATTGGCCGCGGCATACAGAAATTTTACATGTTCTATGGTTCCTTTTCCGGTTTTTGGAATCATGACATACCTCCAATCCCCAGGATTCGGTACAGTCAAGCTTCCATCATTATTCGTATCCCCACCAAAGCTATCATCCTGAAAAGAAGTGAAAACAATCTCTTCCGCTTCCGTTCCAACGGCCGTCAAAGAAGCAAATGATAACAAGGTACTTTTTTTCTGCATTTTCACCACCACTCCGGGCTCAATCGTTACCGGCGTAGAAATATACAATCCATAATCAACAACAAGATACGGACTTCCCGCTTTTGTCCAAACACTTGGAACGGGTTTCCCGTATTGTATTTCCGTCGCCGCAGAAACATCTTTCACATAAAAAAACATCCCCAACACAATGAAAGGAAGGAGGATAATTCTTTTCATGAATGTAATATTATCTTTATTACTATTAAAAAGTATATAAAAGAAAGTATAAAAAAACAAAACCTAGGTTTACACCATTTACTCACCATCCTCAATATCTAACCGAGAAACATCATACTGATCAAATTCTTTGCGCCATTTTTGATAGTACCATTCGGCTTTTTCAGGAAGTTCGCCGCTTTCACGGGCGAGTTTCGCTTCGGCCTCGGTCGCGTACTTGAAAAAATCCCGTTCCGCGAGTCGCGATTCAAGCTCGTCCCAAAATTCGTCCTCAAGAAATCGATTCATCACTTCATCCACTTTTTTTGAAAATGTTTCGGACGGAACTATTTTGTCGCGCCACTTCCGCGCAAGAGAAGAGAGTTTCGATTGTTCAATCTGTCCCCAGATACGGTCCGCTGCCGTCTTCGCAAGCTCTGTCTTATCCTTTCGAAGCTCACCCTCCTTTTCACGAACCCAAAGCCCGAGCTCAACCAAAAGAAGAAGCTCCTCCATTTCATCTTTCGAAAGCTCGAGACGCATCGGAATTTCATTGAGCCACTTCGGCTGCACGGTTAAAAGATTTTTCATAAATAAAAAAATAAAAGATACCCCTAGCCTACCCGAAAAAAATCATTTAGGAAAGGAATGCTTTCCCTCGACGTTTTCGGTGATACCCGATCGCGAATCGATGCGCCTCGGCATTCGCCAAGTAGATTTCTTTTGCAAATCGCTGCGAAAGTTTCGGGTCGCCGATAATACGCTCCGGCCGATGCCGTTCATTTTTCACCACCCCAACGATCGGCACCGCAATCTTCATCGAATCAAGCACTTTTTCCGCAACGCCGAACTGAAGCAGCGCTCCATCAACCGCAACCATATCCGGCATCGTCCACTCGGAATGCGCGAATCGTCGTCGCAGCACTTCTTCAAGCGCGCGCAAATCATCGCCTCGATATTCTTTCCGCAATCGGAATTTCCGATATTCGTTTTTGTCCGCAATCCCATTCGACACAACCGTCATTACCCCAACCGTCGACGACCCCGCAAGATGCGCCACATCATACGCCTCAATCCGCACATTCTGCACCTCCTGCTCCTTACTGTTCGTCACATGTTCCTTGATAAGCGCCACATCCTGAATATGCCCGAGCGCAAAAAGCGTCTTTTTAATTTCTCCCGCCCGTTCAAATGCGAGTTCGTTTGCCGCATGTTTCATCTCTCGCTCAAGCCGCTTCGCAATCGATGCTTTTTTCCCTTCAAAAAATTCGCCGATATTTCGAAGAGTCGCCGCATATTCTCGCTTGGAAATTTCTCCCGTGCACACCCCGGGGCAAAGTCCGATCTGCCGATTAAAGCACGCCTGTTTTTTGTTCATTGCTCGCTGTTCATTGTTCGCTGGCGTGCACCGATCCCGAAACGGAAAAATGTGCCGAATAATTTTCATCGCTTCACGCAACTGCAGTCCGTTTGGAAATGGTCCGTACATCGATCGGATATTCCCCGGTGCTTTCCCTTCGGCAAGCTCTCGCCCGCGCACCACAAGCACACGTGGAAAATCCTCTTCGGTAATCACGACGGAGTTATAGCTCTTATCATCCTTAAGATCGGTATTGTATGGCGGCCGGACTTCCTTGATTCGCCTCGACTCAAGGAGAATCGCTTCAAGTACCGAATCCGTCGGTGCAAATCCGACCGCCGCCGCTTTCTCGAGCATGGCGACGATTTTCGGCCCGCGCGTTACGGCGATATCGGACGAAAAATAGCTTCGTACTCGGTCCCGAAGCGAGGTTGCCTTGCCGATATAGAGGATCCCTCCTGTGGAGTCCAAGAAAAAATACACCCCCGGATTGTCCGGCAATTCCGCTATCCTCCCAAGACCAAGCTTTTTCTTGAAATACTTCTTCGATGGAGACATTTGACTTTTTATATAATTTGTAGTATATTATCAATATTGTACCTCAACAAGGAGGAGAGAAATGAATAAGCCCTCGCGTGGTTGCACACGGCTCACGCAGATGTGCGGCGATGTCATCGTGCTCCTTGCGGACACCACAGTGCACTGGAATTTCGACAGTGCTTTCATGGAGGTAGCTCACAAGAATAACATCTTTTACAAGGATAATAAAGAATGTTACAACTACCACTCGAGGGCCGTTCGCAATCGCATAAAGAGCCGACTCGGAAAAAACGAGAGTCTCTGGCGTGAGAACGCTCAGCTCTATCTTCAGAAAAAATCCAGTGGGAAGAGAAACGCGGCTTGCGCCATCACCACCCCAAGAGGACAAGCGGTCGACTTCAAAATGCTGGCCGCAGCCGACGACACATTCAAAGGCGACTAAGGTCGTCTTTTTTCTTTCAAAAAAACGAGGGCAATCGGCTGATCGTTCCTTTGTATTACTGACCCCCCCAACAAGACCTCATTTGACTTTCTATGAAAAATACGGCATAATTTCATTTTACAGTTCTTGAACAACTCAACCGAAGGGAGACACAAATGAAAGCTGTTTCCGTGTTTTTGCTCGTCATGTCGACACTCCTTTCGCTTTCCGCTTCGCAAGAAGCGATCGCGAAAAAACCACTCGTTTCCCAATGGATCAAACAGGAGTACGCGAAAAAGAACGAGGTGGCGATGAAGTGGATTGGAGCTTTCATCAAAGTCGCCGAGCAATCCGGCGACGAGAACCTACTCGCGCAAGCGAAAAGATTCCGCGGAAACACCATTTTGGTGACATACCAAGGAAACACAATCTTCATTCTTGAGGAGAAGAGAATGCGAGGAAGTATCCTCCTCAACTTCGTATCGCCAAGTGATTCCTCAAAGAAAGATTTCGGTTTTGATACGGAATCGAAAATCGCAGATCTCCAAGAAACGGAAGCTGGTTTTATGCTTTCGATTCTTGATGTCCCAATGTCTCAGATGGGGAAGGGCCTCTTTATCGCACAAGTCACTACTCAAATGATCGAGGATCTGCGCGAGATATCGTATGCCCGTGCAAACGAAATCGTATCAACAGAACAATATAGTCGTTCCGCAAGAAAAGCATTCGAGCAGGAAGGTCGTCTGCTCCGAAAAATCGGCGGGACCGCCTACGAGGAATTTCTCGAATGGCAGAAAGCAAAACTCGGAAGAAAAGCGGAATGTCAATTCGCGATGATCGAAAGTTTCCCGTTCATTAAGGAAGACTGGAGAAAACTAACGCCAATCTTCGACGAGCCGGCATCAAAATGGGAAGAGTCGTTCCGCGTCGCGCGAATCGTCCTCCACATGCAAGCAGAAGACTGTCGGAAAAAAGGACTCGAAGAACAATTCTACCGACAAATCTTCGGGAACAAGACAGGGGTATGAAATACCACCTGTCCTCTACAAAACGACACCGTGCCCCGGCGCCGTTTTTTCTTTTTTGAAAAATGACATCAAAAATTTTCGAAAGAGATTTTTGATTTTTTTCGACCGCGAAATTCGAATTTTAGAAAGAAAAAATCAGAAAATCTCTTGAGAAAAAACAGAAAGTATTTACTTTATACAAGCAAGACACTCTCAAGAAACCGTTTCAACTCCTCGCCCGCAATTTTTCGAAAGTGTCCGGGAAGCAAATGGTGAAGTCGGATATTTGCAATTCGAACGCGCTCAAGGTCAATGACGCGGCGCGACTGCGATTCGCACATACGTCGGATTTGGCGCTTCTTTCCTTCGGTCAAAATAATCGTAAAACGTTTCGGTCCGATTTGCTCAACAATGCACGGCTTCGTCAGTGTTCCGTCATCGAGTTTCACGCCGCGTGAGAGCCGCTCGACAAACACCCGATCGACCGCCTTGTCTGTTTTCACGCAGTATTCTTTCTCGTGATTCCGGTCCGGCTCGAGCAAACTTCCCGTGAGTCGCCCATCATTCGTCAGAAGAATAAGTCCATGCGAATCTTTGTCGAGCCGCCCAACCGGATACACCTCTTCCGAAATATCGAGAATATCCGCAATACTCCGCTCTCCGTGTTTCGGGCTATGTGTGATAATCCCCTCCGGTTTGTTGAACGCGTAGTACACGAGTTTTTTTCGTTTACCGACTACTTCCACTCGATCGCTCTCTCGTACTCGGTCTCCAAGCTTCGCCTTCTCTCCGTTTATCAAAACTTGCCCGCGTTCAATAAGTACATCCGCCTCGCGACGTGATGCGATTTTCTTCCATGCGAGATATTTGTTCACCCGCATCGGAAAAACCGGCTCGGATTGATTGTGAGGAGGCATATGCTTCATATCCGGAGAAGCATAGCACTCATTGACTTTTTAGGAAATACCGCTATACTGGAAAACCATACTTTTAATCGACTTTTCTATGATTTTAAGCCTTTTTTCCGGTTTCAAGAATTTTGTTTTCAAACACAGTTTGGGAGCGTTTTTCACTCTCGCGATTCTTCTTCTTGCTTTCTTTTTTGCCCGAGAAGCCCTTACGGAGAAGTCGCCCGAGACGCCCGAAACCGCCAAGAAAGAACCTCGGTCGGTAGAAATATTCACCCCAAAAACCGATGCGATCGAAAGCAGCGTGCTCGGAAAAATCGATCGAACCGGAACAATTATGGTCGTCTCCGCTATCGCCGGAAGAATTGATCGCCTATCGGTCAGAGAAGGCAGTCGCGTCGTCCGCGGACAAACAATCGCCACTCTCTCTCCGACCGCATTCGACAATTCATCATCACTTGCTCGAGAGCTTGCGGAAGCGCAGTACGGGACCGCACTTGAAAACAAATCTCTTCAATCGAAAAGTCTTTCGCTTGCCGAAAAAATAGCAAAAGAAGAAACGGAAAGCTCCAAGAAAGAAAAACATGCCGATCTCGATCATACCATCGGAAAAAACAATCTCGATCTCGAAATACTCGCCGCGCGATTGAATGCTGATATCGCCAAAGCGCGTGAAGCATCGATTACTCCGAAAACCTCCGTTACCGGAACGGTAAGTGCCGTCTTTGTTTCTCCGGGAACTTTCGTGTCTCCCGGAACGCCGATTGCCGCGATCTCGGCCGAAACTGCGGAAAACGCAAGTATCCGATCCCTTCTCCCCGCTTCGATTGCGCTTCGACTGAATCCGATTGCCACGCACACATTGCATCTTCGTTCGGGAGAATCGGTTCCACTCACGCTCGAATACGTTTCCTCGGAAGCGGTATCCGGTAATTTGTTCCAAGCAACCTTTTCTCTCTCCGACAACATCGCAAAAACAATCGGCGATTCGGTATCGGTCGAACTCTCTCTTGTGCTGACATCGGACACTTCCTCGCCGATCATACCGCTTCGTGCCGTACGAAAAACTCGCGAAGAATCAGCCGTTCTCATTGAAAAGAACGGTCTCGCGGAAAAAAGAGTTGTCGAGCTCGGAGAAGTCATCGGAAATGCCATCAAAATAAAAAACGGGATTTCTCCGGAAGATCGCATTCTTCTCGATCGAGAAATTCTCCCAGGAGAAACAATAGCCGTAAAAGACTAAATACGTCCGAATCGCTGTGTCATTCCAATCCCTCGACAAACTGTCTCTCGATAACGAAACGCGAGCGAGTCGTGCCGCAAAATATTTCCGCAATATCCGGGCGGCCGTTTTGATCGCATTCACGTTTTCGGCGATTGGTCTTGCGAGTTTTTTCACGCTCCCGCGAGAACTCAATCCGGAAATTCGTATTCCGCTCGTTTTCGTTTCAACCGTTCTCACGGGCGCCGATCCGCAAGATATCGAATCGCTCGTAACCATCCCCCTCGAAGATGCTTTCGAAGGTCTCGATGGACTTGAAAAAGTTTCATCGTCTTCAAGCGCCGGCATTTCGACGATTGTCCTTGAATTTTCCTCGGGCACCGATCCCGAACAGGCAAAGGCGGACACACAGTCCGCGATCGATACCGTAACCACACTCCCGGAAGACGCCAAAGACCCCTCTCTTCACGTACTCGATTTCCAAAACGAACCGGTTATTCAAGCGGCAACTATCGGAACAAACGGTTCGGCAACACTCGCAACGGCAAGCAAACGCATTAAAGACACACTTGAAGACATCCCCGGCGTAAAACAGGTGTCGATTTCCGGATCCGAATCGGAAGAAATCGATATCATTCTTTTTCCGGAGACACTGCAAGACAAGACTCTTTCAATTCCAGTATTGACCGACAGTATTCACCGCGCGCTGGAAAGTCTTCCTGTCGGATCGGTCGCCGAACAATCGACTTCTTTTTCCGTTGGCATCAATCCGCTCGTCACATCGGTTGAAGATTTGCAAAACCTTCCTCTCCGAATCGGAGAACACATCGAGCCGCTTTCGCATTTCGCATTCATTCGCGAATACCCGCTCCCCGAAAATGCCGCCCTTTTTGCCGGAACTCCGAACGACAAAACAAGCGAAGCGGTGTATCTTCGAATTTTCAAAACCGACGACGCGGATATTACAATAACCGGAACAGCCGTCAAGAAAGCCATCGAACAACTCGATCGAGAACTCGGAACGAAAACATTTATCGTCTTCGACGGGCCAAAGGATGTCGAACATCAATCAAGCGATCTCACTCGGGATTTCCTGATCACGATCACCCTTGTTCTCGGTATTCTTTTTTTCTTCTTCGGTATACGCCAATCGCTCATCGCCGCACTCGCGATTCCTTTCACGTTTCTCGTTACCTTTACGATCATGCAGGTCTATGGACTTTCAATCAGTTTCATCTCACTCTTCTCGCTTCTCCTTGCGCTCGGTATCCTCGTCGACAACGCGATCGTCATTACCGCGGCCTTTACAAGCTATTATCGATCCGGCCGTTTCACACCGATCGAAACCGCGCTTCTCGTATGGCGCGATTTTCGCGGCGTAATTTTCGCAACCACCCTCACGACCGTTTGGGCATTTGTGCCACTCCTCCTTGCGACCGGCATTATCGGCGAATTCATCCGCGCCATTCCGATTGTCGTCTCGACATCGCTCATCGTTTCCGCGCTCGCGGCGATGTTCCTCGTGCTTCCGTTTATCGCGACACTGTTTTCGGGATCCTTCCCGTCACGTGTAACCAAATTTCTGAAATGGATCCTCGCCGGAATAATTTTCTTCGGCATCATATTTTTCGTTCCCTCGGGAAAAAACTCTTTTCTTCTTTCGATTGATCTCCTCCTGTGGGTTGGCGTTCTCTATTTCGGATGGAGACTCCTCCGAAAAGAATGGCCGTCGCTCTCGTTCCGGTACCCGTCACTGAAAACATACACCGCTTTCTTTCGGCGTTTCGCGGATCACGGTCTTGTCTCGCTTGATCCGATCGCCAAACGATACGAAGCATTTATTCACACACTCCTCGAAAATCGTTCATCGCGAAGAAAGGCATTTGTGATTGTCATCGGTACGGCGGTTTTTTCGTATCTCCTCTTTCCGCTCGGCTTTGTGGTAAACGAATTCTTTCCGAAAAGCGACGAGAACTTTCTCTTTATCGGCATCGAACTTCCCGAAGGAACCACCCAGGAACAGAGCGAGAAAATCGGCCGATCGGTTATCGATACCGTCCGTGATATTCCGGAGATTTCCATTATTACGACCGAAGTCGGACAAGTTGTACCGCAGGGCGGCGGCGCAAGTTCGAATGCCGGCGCAAACCGAACCCTTGGAACCGTCCGCTTGATCCCGAAAGAAGATCGAGAGCGATCGGTATTTGAAGTGGCAAAAGAAATCGAACAACGAATGCAAAATTTTCCATCCGGGAAAATATCCGTTACCGTTCTTTCGGGAGGACCGCCGGCCGGAAGCGATATCGAAGTCAAACTTCGCGGTCCGGAATTCGATATCCTCGAGGAAAAAAGCCTTATGGTTTCCGAATGGCTCTCTTCACAGCCGGGCATTTCCAATGTACGCATCTCACCCGAATCAGGATCCGGAAAGCTTGTCTTCCATCCGGATATGGGAATACTCGCCGCACATGGCATTTCTCTTGATTCGATCGGACTCTTGCTCCGCACCGCCTCGGACGGCTTTACCATAAAAGACGATCTCCATCTCGAGGGCGGCGATGAGCGACACGAAGTGAATATTCGACTCACACCGAATCGAGAAGCCAGCCCGTCGCTTTTTGAGACAATCCCCATTCCCGCCGGAAACGGATCATACCTTCCCCTTTCTTCGCTCGGACACTTCGAACTCGAAGAAAGTCCATCACTCATTACCCGTGAAGATGGCAAACGAACCATTTCTGTTTCCGCGTCCGTCGCAAAAGGTATCTCGGTAAGCGAAACAAACGCAAACCTTCTCGCCTTCCTCGGTACCGAGACATTCCCCTCCGGATACGATTATCGAACGGGCGGCGTCAACGAAGAGAACGAAAAATCCGTTCAATCCATTCTTCTTGCAATGATCCTTTCCTCCTTCCTCATTTTCGGAACTATGGTACTCCAACTCGGATCGTACCGAAAAGCAATGATCGTTCTCCTTGTTATTCCGCTTGCGGTATCTGGCGTTTTTCTTATTTTTGCGTTCGGAAAAATCCCTCTCTCTTTCCCTGCGCTCATTGGCGTCCTCGCACTCTTCGGCATCGTCGTCAACAACTCGATCATTATGGTCGACAAAATCAACAAAAACCTCGACCATAATATGCCGGTTATCGAAGCGATCGCCGATGGCGCCGCAAGCCGTCTCGAACCGATTCTTCTCACCGCGATAACAACGATTGTCGGTCTTATTCCGATCACTCTCTCCGATCCGATCTGGCAAGGGCTCGGCGGCGCTATTATCGCCGGACTCCTTCTTTCTGGCGTGATGAAACTCTTCTTCATCCCCCTCATCTACCACGCTTGGTTTGCGGAAACAAAATAAATACGGTGGAAAGACCACTGTATTTTAGTGTATTTTAAGGAAAAAAAGTTATCCCGACCGGACAATGGTCCGATCCGTATACCTGATCGAGAATAAAAGCGTCTTTCGTTTTTTTCGAGAGCGTTTCGTCGGTAAAGAAATAATCGATCCGCCAACCGACATTCCGTTCGCGCGCGCGCGTTTTCATATCCCACCACGAATACTGCACCTTTTTCGGATACAGAGTCCGAAATGAATCGGAAAATCCGATCGCGGGGAGTGTATCCATCCACGACCGCTCGACCGGCAAAAACCCGGAAATTTTTTCATTTTCTTTCGGACGGGAAAGATCAATTTCATGGTGTGCGGTGTTGACATCGCCGCAAAAAAGCACCGGCTTCCCGATTTCTTTCAACTGTAACAGATATTCGTAAAACTCATCGTAAAACCGAAGTTTATACTGCAGTCGCTCATCACCGGAACCACCGTTGGGGAAATAAATATTCAGGAGAACGAAGGTTGGAAACTCAAGTTCGATCACTCGTCCCTCACGAGAGAGAAGATTTTTCCCAAAGTCCGTCTTCACGGCAATCGGTTCTTCTTTCGAATACACCGCGACTCCGCTATACCCTTTTCGCTCCGTACAGCCGTGCCAATACGAAACATATCCGTTCGGAGAAAGAAGTTTATCCGATAGCACGCCCTCGTCTGCCACCTTGGTTTCCTGCACGCAAACAATATCGTATTCGGCCTTCTCGAGCCACTCGACAAACCCTTTCTTTTCCGCCGCACGAATACCATTCACGTTCCATGAAAGAATAGTGATCTCTTTTTTCTTCATATACGGACAGAGTAAAGCAATCGGGACAAAAAGAAAAGGCGCCGGCGAGACTCGATCGACCGGTACCATCTTCTTTGGTGAAAATCAGGTTGGGTGCCGATCGAAAATCGGCATCATTCCAAACCCGAAAATTCCGATACAGCACAGCACGTTCGCGAGAACGAGATACTGTAATCCCATTGAAAAAACCGATATACGTTCCAAGAGTGAGTAGTCCGCCCAAGGAGGCAACGCCGTTAAAGAATCGACAGACACTCTTCATGCCCACAACCCCTAATTGCTCACAAAACACCCCTACCTTACTCCTCTCGGCGGTTTTTTTCAAGCGCCCACGTGTTTCCCGAAAGCGTCAGCACAAGTTCGTCAAGCTCTTTCTGTCGACGCTTTTTTTCAAGAAGCGAGACATCATCGGCGAGTTTCGCGCCCGATGTTCCCGGTCGCGGCGAATACCATGCGATATACGCTTTCTCAAACTTTACCCGTTCCGCGACTTTTTTGGATTCCTCGAAATCCTCGAGCGTCTCCCCGGGAAACCCGACAATAATATCTGTCGTAAATTTCGCGTCCGGAATATTTTCAAGAATCCGCTCGATAAGAGAAAGATATTCCGCCTGCGTGTACCACCGATTCATCGCCTGCAGCATGCGATCACTTCCCGACTGCACCGGCAGGTGAATCAGCCGATCAATATTTGCGTTCCGCGCAATAACACGAATGAGTTCATCCGAAAAATCCCACGGATTCGATGAAACGAAAGAAACTTTCTTTACACCGGAAATATTCGCCACACGTTCAAGGAGCTGCGGAAAAAGCGTCGGAATGCGATGTCGATTGAGATGCTTCACTAAAACCGGCTTCACAATCGTTCCGTCCGGAAGTGTATACGTCTCCTCATTGCCTATTTTTTCGAGCAAAAAATCCGCTCCGTACGAATTGACATTCTGCCCGAGAAGAAAAATCTCCTCCGCTCCGCTTGCAACCGCCTCTTCCGCTTCGGAAACAATCTCATCAAACGGACGTGACCATTCCTTTCCGCGCGAAAACGGCACAATGCAATACGAGCAGAAATTATTACACCCATTCGAAATCGGAATCGACGCAAGTGTCCGAATAGATCGTTTCGGCATATGCTCGAACCCCACCTCCTCCAATGGAAGAAATTCCACATCTGGCATTCGCTTCCGCAATTTTTTCATCATTTTTCCCGATGGCTCGCGCGACGCCGCTCCAATCAGACACCCCGTAATCACGATATGCGCATTTTGTTTCCCCTTTTTTCCCTCGCGAATATTTTTCACCAAACCATGCACCTTTTCTTCCGCCCGTTCTCGAACCACGCACGTATTGATGACAATCGTATCCGCGTCATTCAAATTTTCAGTCGGCACAAAACCACGCGACTCATACAAGCTCGCGATACGCTCCGAATCCGCCACATTCTGCTGACACCCAAAAGTTTGAATAAAGTATTTCATAAGTACCACATTGTACCCCAAAACAAAGAAAAAAGGAAGGGTCTAACTTCCTCTTGTTCAAGTATGCATCATCCGGCAACCAATATCCGGCTTTTTTATTCCTTCGTCGCGCGCATCACTTCTTCAAGCGAGGTCATCCCCTGCACACATTTCGAAAAACCGTCCTCGACCATAGTCGCCATTCCATTCTCGAACCGGGCACATTTTTCAAGCTCCTCTGTCGTCGCGGACTGCGAGACAAACTTTCGAATATTCGATTCCATTCCAAGCACTTCGTAGATACCCATCCGACCGCGATACCCTTCCCCGCCACACTGATCGCACCCTTCCGCCTGATAGAAATCGATATCTGCCCACCCCTTCGCCTTCTCGACAAATTTTTTCGACTCTTTATGCTTTTTTAAAAACGTAAGAATCGCATCGATATCGTAATACTTTCCAAGTGATTCGATCTGTTTTTCGTCCATTTTGTACGGTTTCCGACAATCCGGACAAAGTCGCCGCACGAGACGCTGACCAATAATAACATTTACCGTGGAGGCAATGAGAAATGCCTCCGCACCCATATCAAGCATACGCGGCAACGTCGCCGCCGCACTGTTTGTATGAAGCGTCGAGAGAACAAGGTGTCCTGTCATTGCTGCGTGCATCGCGATCTCGAGCGTCTCACCATCGCGAATTTCACCAACCATAATAATATCCGGATCTTGCCGAAGAAGTGCCCGGAGTCCTGCCGCAAAGGTCATCCCGACTTTCGGATTGATTTGTGTCTGATTCACGCGCGACATCCGATATTCCACCGGATCTTCAACCGTCGAAATATTCACGTCCGGTGTATTCAAAATATCCATCGCTGTATAGAGCGTCGTCGTCTTTCCGCTTCCCGTCGGTCCCGTCACAAGGATCATCCCGTTTGGCTTGTTCATTTCGCGCTGAATCGTCTCGAGCGCATCGGAAGAGAGTCCCATTTTTTCAAGCGTGAGTCCACTCGACGATTCATTAAGAAGTCGCATCACAATTTTTTCCCCATCAAAAATCGGGAGAATACTGACACGAAACGAAATCTTATATTCGTATTTTTCTATTTTAAACCGACCATCTTGTGGAGTACGGTGTTCATCGAGTTTTAAATTCGAAAGGACCTTGATACGCGCGACAATTCCCGCTGCCGTATCCTTTGGAAGCGTCATCGCATCGTGCAAGACACCGTCAATCCGATACCGAACGCGCACTTCTTTTTCATCCGGTTCGATATGAATATCTGACGCCTGCTGTAAAATGGCATGCTTGAGCAGTGTATCAACAACGCGAATAATCGGGAGTCCCGCCGCCATTTTTTCAAGGTTTTCCCCCTTCTCCCCACTCTCTTCATCACCGGATTTCACCTTATCCGTAAGAATCTCTCCGAACTCCGCTTCGAGACTTCGTCCATACTGAAGGAGAATGGATTGGATACTCTCCTTAGTTGTGAGGCACGGAATAATTTTCAAACCCGTCTTCTTTTTGATAAAATCGATCGTCTGAAGATCCTCCGGATTGAGCATGGCAACCTTCAAATTGGCACCAGATTTTTCAAATGCCACAATATTCGATTTTTTGGCAATCAATTCGGGAATAATATGCAGCACATCTTGTGCAACCGTTTCTTTGGAAAGATCCACAAAAGGAATACCAAGCACGTAGGCATATACTTTCTGCAAATCCGCTTCGGTAACAAGTTTTTTCTCAAGCAGTACCGCACCAAGATCTGCTTGCGCCTTGGTTGCTTCCGCGAAAGACAATTCCAAGTCTTCTTTTTTTACAAGATTCGAGTCCTCAAGAAATTCTTTCAATTGAACATTACTGACACGCATAAGTGTTTGTTTTTTACTGAAAGCCTGTTGAGAAAATCCGTTTTCTACTGTAACCTCGAAACTTCGACTGCGCACTCCTGATCTTCCGCCCTCCCAAAATCTCGAAAGCTTTCGCTCAAAATTTCAGAATTGTGTGACAAAAGAAATTTTCTCAACAGACTCTTATAAAAAGTATATCATTTTTCGCACGAAAAAACAGCTCCGATCAACCGAAGCTGCTCTTTCCTTCTCGGATCTCTCGAAACTACTCTCCTAAGCTTACATCATCCCACCCATTCCCGACATATCCGGCATTTCTGGTTTCTTTTCTTCCGGAAGTTCGACGACAGCCGCTTCGGTTGTCAGGAGAAGCGCCGCAACCGATACCGCATTTTCCAGTGCCATTCGTGTTACCTTCAAGGGATCAATAATCCCCACTTTTACCATATCATCCTCGTAGCGATTTTCGAGTGCATTATACCCAAAGTTAACACCTTTTCCTTCCGTCACTTTATTCAGAACAACAGACGGATCCTCTTCACCCGCATTTGCCGCAATCTGTTTCAATGGTTCGTTGAGCGATTTCAAGAGCGTTTCATACCCGGCACGATATTCGTGATGCTCGATCGATTTCTTCGAATATTTCAATGCGACTTCCGCTGCGGCTTTGGCAAGCGCCGTTCCGCCACCCGCAACAATCCCCTCTTCGATCGCCGCCTTGGTCGCATTCACCGCATCTTCCATCTTGTGCTTCATATAGGTAAGCTCGGTCTCGGTCGCCGCACCCACACGAATCACTGCCACACCTCCGGAAAGTTTTGCTTTTCGTTTCTCAAGCTTCTCGCGGTCGTACTCGCTCTTTGTATTCGGAATTTGTGACGAAATCTCAAGAACGCGTGCTTCGATATCTTTTTTCTTACCCTTGCCACCGACAATGGTCGTTTCATCCTTCGTTGCGATCACTTTCGCCGCCTGTCCAAGCATCGGAAGCTCAATTGTTTCAAGCTTCATTCCCTTATCCTGCGAAATCACCTGCCCTCCCGAAAGAATTGCAATATCTTCGAGAAGCGCTTTTCGATTCTCGCCGTATTCCGGCGCCTTAACCGCAAGTACGTTAATCACACCGCGAATTTTGTTCACAATGAGAGTTGCAAGCGCTTCCCCATCCACATCTTCTGCAAGAATAACAATGTCTTTCTTTCCACTCTGCGCGATTTTCTCGAGAATCGGAACGATTTCCGCAATTGCCGAAATTTTCTTGTCGGTAATCAGGATATACGGATTGGTGATTTCCGCTGTCTGCGCTTGTGGATTCGTCATCATATATGGCGAGACAAATCCCTTATCAAATTTCATTCCTTCAACGATCTCATGCGTAATCCCAACCGTTTGCGATTGCTCCGTTGTTACGACACCATCTTTTCCGACCGCCTGCATCACCTCCGCAATCCGATCGCCCATTTCCTTCGATTCCGCCGAAATAGTTGCCACCTGTGCGATCGACGAACGATCCTTGATATTGATTTCCTTGGAGTTTTTCCGCAAAATCGCCACAATTTCGTTTTTTGCCGCCTCCATTCCGCGACGAATCCCAATCGGATTGATTCCCGTTTCGACAAATTTCAATCCTTCACGGACAAGCGCTTGTGCGATCACGGTCGAGGTTGTCGTTCCATCTCCTGCCGCATCATTTGTTTTCTCTGCGACTTCCTTTATAAGGTCTGCACCGAGGTTTTCGTACTTGTCTTTCAGTTCGATATCCTTCGCAATCGACACGCCATCGTTCGTAATCGTCGGTCCGCCGTACGATTTCCCGAGAATAACATTCCGTCCCTTTGGTCCAAGCGTGACTTTGACCGCATTTGCCACCTTGTCGATCCCGACCTTGATCCGCTTCCGCGCATCTTCGCTATACGCAATCTGTTTTGCCATATGTTTTTCTCTACTGATTACTATTGGAAAAATAAAAATTAGCACTCTCTATTATAGATTGCTAACAATCATTGTCAAGCGCGTCCCGATGAGATGAACCATCGGGGACCTGTCTCGGTTACGCATTGATCCGCCTCACAATACCATAAAAATTCAAAAATTCCCTCAACATTCGCTCGTACGTTTAGAGAGTACAATAACCATCCAGCGGAAGAAGAAAAAGAAAAAAATAAGGTTGCAATCTTTTCATCAAATAGAAAATAGATTTTCTCTAGTTTAAAGAATTATGTATATCACAACGGAAATATTCTATATGAAAATACCACCAAAAAAAGATTCTTGAATGCCGAAACAAGAGACTTCTTTTGCGAAAAAGAAAACCTCTTCTGCATTGTCCCTTCTTGTGTTTTGACGCGTCGGATATATCCTTCCCGATCCCTTGAGTATATCGTACCAGAAAGCGAAAAAGAGTTATATTTTGAAGACAATAACATCGCCATCCTGGACGACATATTCTTTTCCTTCCAAACGAAGTACTCCTTGCTCACGAGCAGCCGACCATGATCCGGAAACAATCAATGCCTCCCAAAAAATCACTTCGGCACGAATGAATTTTTCTTTGAAATCATTATGAATGGCCGTTCCTGCCTCTGGCGCGGTCGAACCCTGCCGCACGGTCCACGCACGCGTCTCTTCCTCCCCGGTCGTAAAATAAGTCATCAGACCAAGCAGCGAATAAGTTTCACGAATCAACTCCGAAAGTCGCGATTCTATGCCAAGTTCTTGCGCATCCTCCAAAGACATCTCATTCAACTCTTCTTCGAGCTTTATATCGAGACGTACATGCGGACGAGCAGCAAGTTCACTCGGAAGCGCTGCATCGATATTCGACATATTATAGACATAGAGAAATGGTTTCGCGGTAAGAAGCGACAACTCCTTCAGAAGTCGTTTCGTATCATCAGAATTCCCCGAGAGCGGTATCGCATTCGCGAGCATCCCCGCCTCGAGTCCTCTTATAAGCTCTTCGAGATGCTTCATTTCCTCCGCAGCGCCTTTTTTATTTGCGCGCACTTCTTTGATTGTTTTTTCTTTCCGTTTCGTCACCGTCTCGAGATCGGCGAGCAAGAGTTCCGTATTGATAATATCAATATCATGTACCGGATCGATTGTATTATGAACGTGAATAATATCCGGATTTTCAAAAACACGGACGACCTGCACAATCGCATCCACCTCCCGAATATTCGCAAGAAATTTATTCCCCAATCCCTCACCCTCACTCGCACCCTTCACGAGACCGGCAATATCTACAAATTCAACCACCGCCGGGAGAATCCGCTTGGACCCGGAGAGTTTCGAAAGCGCTTCGAGACGATGATCCGGAACCGTCACAATACCGACATTTGGTTCGATAGTGCAAAATGGATAATTTTGAATATCGACCGCTTTTCGGGTCAATGCTTTAAAAAGGGTGGACTTTCCGACATTCGGAAGCCCGACAATACCCGCCTGAAGAGCCATATTTCCAGAACACTCAAAACTTAAACGAAAAGCGAAAATCACTCGCAATGATACTGATTCTTTCAAGGATTCCAAACTCCGTCAAGAAAATGGTATACTGGAAAACGAAACCTGTAACGAATATGTTATGAATACGAGCATTTTTAAGTCCTATGACATTCGCGGCATTTACCCAATTGATATCAATGAGGCCGACGCAGAAAAAATTGGCCATGCCTTCGTCACTCATTTCAAGCCGCAGAAAATAGCCGTCGGACACGACATTCGCCACTCAAGTCCCGCCCTGTTCCAAGCATTTGTCAAGGGGGTAACCGAAAGCGGTGTTGATGTGATCGACCTTGGTCTTGCCACCACTCCCATGGTCTACTTTGCGGCACATCATCTCGATGTTGATGCGGTTGTCTCCATTACTGCCTCACACAATCCCCCAGAGTGGAACGGGATGAAATTCGCATTGAAGGGCGCTCTACCCGTTGGTGAGAAAACCGGACTCTCTGATATCCGCGATATCGCTCTCACAGAAAATTTTTTGACCGCCAATCGAGTTGGCAGCATTACCACTCAAGAAATTCGCAATCCTTACACGGAATTTTTTGCCACCTTTGCTGATTTTAAAGAAAAAAATTTCTCGCTCGTCATCGATACGGCAAACGCTATGGGCGTTCTCGAGCTCGATATTCTCAAAAAATTTCCCACTCTCTCAATGACATATCTCTACAATGATCTCGATCACCCATTCGAATGTCACGAAGCAAACCCTCTGAAAACAGAAACTCTCGATGAACTCCGAGAAAAAGTAAAAGAAACTCGTGCTGATCTTGGCATCGCTTATGATGGCGATGCGGATCGTGTCGGATTTATCGATGAACACGGCGAAATTATTCCCATGGATCTTATAACCGGACTCCTCGCGGAAACTCTTCTCAAGAAAAAACCGAGGTCAACCATTCTCTATGACCTCCGATCTTCACGTGCCGTAAAAGAAATCATCGAAGAAAACGGCGGGAAAGCAAGTGAGTGCCGGGTCGGTCATGCAAATATCAAAAAACAAATGCGCGAAGAAAAGGCAATTTTTGCTGGTGAACTCTCTGGACACTACTATTTCGAAGAAAATTCTTTCGCAGAAGCAAGTACGCTCGCTGCACTTTTTCTCCTCAACCTTATGGCGGAAACCGGGAAGCCCATTTCCGAACTCGTGAAAAATCTTCGACGCTACGCTCACTCCGGAGAGATCAACAGCGATGTAGAGAATAAGGATGCCGTTATGACCGCACTGAAAGAAAAATATGCCGATGGAAAAATAAGTGAGATCGATGGCATAAAGATTGATTACCCTGACTGGTGGTTCAGTGTCCGACCATCAAACACCGAACCCGCCCTACGCCTCAATCTTGAAGCAAATACTCCGGAACTGATGGAAGAAAAAAAATCTGAACTCCTCGCCATTATTCGACAGTAGAAATTCTTATTCAAAAAAATTTTCCAAACTTTGTTGAGCGAATTTGAATCAAAACGCATGATCTTTCTGTGTCAAAAAAAGTTTTTGATTCAACTTGAGAAAAACATCAATGGAGATTTTTCTGTACGGAAAAAAAGTTTGGCAAGCTTCTAAAATTCATTCACATCAGCCCTGGACACAGGATTCTTCATTTGCTGAAATGCCCTCCTTTTGTGTTTCCTGAATCAGTTGTCCGCACGCAGCGGCAATGTCCTCGCCCATCGCGCGACGACGCGTCACATTCACACCCCTCAACAAAAGAATTTTCTGAAAGTGCGATATCTCGCCTTCCGAGCTTCTCGAATATAATCGACCCGTCTCATTAAACGGGATAAGGTTTATTTTTACTTTTCCAATCCGATTGGCAAATCGAGCAAGTTGTTCCGCATGCTGATCGGTATCATTAACGCCATGGAGCAAAATGTATTCAAAAGTAAGGTGCCGTCGCCGTTCCGGAAAAAGAGAAAAATATCGCTTTGTCCAATCAATAAGCTCTTCAAGAAACGCGTCATGTGATGTCGGCATGATATTTTTTCTCGTTTCAATATCGGCACTATGCAGCGAAACGGCAATTCGAACCGATGGCCACTCCGAATCAGATAGCAGCCGATTCATTACAGGAAGCAATCCAACGGTTGACACCGTAATCCGCGTCGGTCCAAGATCCGTATATTCAAGAAAAAGTTTCAGCGACTCCTTCACATTCTCATAATTCGCAAGCGGCTCTCCCATTCCCATAAAGACAATATTACTCACCCGCCCTTCAATACGACGATCAGAAATGATTTTCTTCCACATCCGATACTGATCAATGATTTCATCCTCCGAAAGATTTCGAAAAAATCCCATTCTTCCAGTTGCACAAAAAGAGCAATTCATCGCACATCCAACCTGCGCGGACACGCAAATCGTCCATTCACCGCGCGCGTTTTGCATCAGTACCGATTCAATCCTTGCTCCATCAGAAAGCCGAAGAATGGCTTTATATACGTCTTTCTTCACCCCTTCAAGCACGCACTCAATTGTAAGAGAAAAAAAAGCAATATGTGTGGAAAGCGTTTCCCGATCCGTTTTAGAAAAATTCAGCGCTCGATTCCAATCCTCCGAAGTATCATTGAAAAGAAAACGAAAAAATTGCCGCTCGCGAAACTGCGGTGCAGCCGGAAAATATGTTCGAAACAGCACTCGCCTCGATTCCATAGAAACCAAAAAAAAGGAACTGGAAGTATACACCAAAAAAAGAGAATCGTCAATTCTTCTTTTTGGGTCGATTAGAATATTCCGTATGGAAAAAATCCTCAAACCGAGGTGTCTCATTAAATAACCGGTCGCGTTCGCCTAGTTTTTTGCGAACACGATCAAAAGCCTGTTCCTGAAAACCAACTTCCCGCGAATGGGTATTTAAATACTCTTTTTTTCGACCTTCAGACCACGTGTATTTCAAAATGGAATTTTTCCAAAAAATACCACCCAGTGCCAAAGTGATGAGAAAGAAAAACGTAAAGAAATATCGATACCGACGAAACCAAAACTGAACAACTCGCTTCAATACGCTCTTCGAAATTGACGTTGTAATTTTTTTTCCAAAAAGAAGCATAGGCATTAATTTTTCACATACACAACCACACTAAATGTTCCTTCTACAAAATTGTTGGGTTCTGGTTCTGGTTCTGGTTCTGGCTCTGACACAACCTCCACTGCCGTACTATTGGAAGAAGTCTCAGTGGGCAATGATCGCTGTAATAAATCGCCGCCCGGCTTCTTTGGCGCTTCCTCGTTTTCAACAAAATGAATATTGATCGAAACCACATCGAGAGCGAACGGAATGGTTTCCAATCGATGGAGAAAGAGCCCTACCTCCGGATACTTCCCGGTAACGTGAATCACAAAAGAAAGATACTCCTGAAAAGGAAGATTTCCAAGAATAGATTCGTCTTTTTTCTTTTCGGGAGCGGACTGCCCCTCCTTATCCTTGGCATCGGCGGCATCCTTGCGTTCTTTGGCGGTGGTCGAGGATTTTTTCTTTTCCAATTCCTTCGACTCGATCGATATGGTAACTCCGGATTTCTCTGCAGTTTTTTCAATCGCCTCAATAAATCGAACAATATCTTCTCGATTCGTAAAAATATCAAGCACGCCTCCATTTTCTCGAATCAGCGCATACTGCCGCTCAAGCTCGGGCAATTCCCCGAGCCGTTTCCTGGTTGCTTCCTCAAGAATTTTCGTTTCCTCCCTCTTGTCAAGCATCGATCGGATATTTCGTTTCACCGGATCGATTCCCCATTGCCACAGAAGATACATCCCAAGAAAAAATCCGAGGATAATAATAAGTGGAAAATATTTTCGAAAAGAGGCATTCATAAGTTTTCTCGTATACAATCTTTGCGGAGATCAAATTCTATTTGAAAAGAAATGTCCTGCCGTGAAACCAGATTTGCGATCGGAACATTCACATCCAAGAAGCATGATTCGCTTTTCAATCGACTTTCAAACTCAAGTAAGTGATCACGGATATCTGCTTCGCCGGAAAGCGTTACGTGATACTCTTTCGTCGAAAGATCCGAAAGGGCAACACCTTGTGGAAATTTCTTTTGCAGCAAAAGAAGAAATCGAGTCCAGTACAAATGATCGGATTGCCCCTTGAGGACGAGTGTCGTCCGTTCGTTGACATCACGAAATGACTTCTCCATCTCTGTAATTTTTTTTCGATCAGAATCCTCATGAGACTCTATTCCGATAGAAACATTCTCCTGCTCGAATTTCACAATAAAAAGCGCGCCAATCAAAATTCCCAAATAAAAAATCTCAAGAAAAAAATAAAAAAACACCTGCGACAACACAAAACGAGATCGCACGTTTTCTTTCAAGATCTCTTTCCGTTCCTCCGGAAGTAAATTAAGCAAGATATTCATAGATTTCAATATTGGGAAGACCGAGTCCGATAGCGGTTGAGTATTGTACGGATCGATTTCGATCGATCGGAGGAATATCACCGTCAAGGCCGACATTGATCCACGGGTCGCCAAGTTCCACCTTTCGACCGAGTTTCCAAGTCAAATACGGTATAAGTCCGCGCATATTCGCGCCACCGCCACAGAGAATCACCGCATCGACCGCATTGGAATATCCGAGATTATTCAAATAAAAATCAATCGATTTTTGCATCTCGGAAACCAGATTGTCGAGAATCGGCTGTGCCGCCCGATAAAGCGGATTATCGTCAGTAAACGAACCGATTCCTCGAGAAAGTTTCATTTTTTCCGCGTCTTCAAAAGAAATTTTCAATTCCTTTGATATGGCGTCAGTAATGCCCTGCGACGAAATCGGTACACTCGATGTAAAACACGGGATATTGCCGACGCAGACAAAAAAACTCGTCCGACGATCTCCGATATCCACAATGAGTGTCGTGCGCGAAAAATCCTTGCTCGTCCCCGGAAGATCCGGAAGAAGACTTCTCGCCTGCGCCACCGCCTCGGTTTCCATGCCTATCACATCAAAACCGGCTTGTTCAAGTACATTGTAAAAATCGTCCACCACACCCCTTGAAACCGCGACCACAAGAGTGAACATTTTATCTTTCGAGTGCTCTGCAAACACACCCTCCCGAAGCACCTGCCAATCGTAATATACCTGATCGATCGGAAGCGGAATATTTGCCTCAATTTCCCATTTCATCGCCTCTTCAATTTCCTCTTCCGCCATTCTCGGAAGGGAAATAATTCGAAGAAACGCCTTAATCTCCGGAAGAGAACAGACGACCTTTTTCGCGTGAATAGATCGGGGCTTCCCCTGCTGAACAATTTGCTGGAGAGCTTTCACAACCGCTCCTGAATCTTTGATCTCCCCGTCTACAACAGCGCCCATCGGAAGCGGAACCGAGGAATACGAACGGAATACTCGTCTTCCCCCTTCCTCCTCGATCCATGCGGCCTTAAGAGACAGGTCCGAAATATCAAGCCCAAACGGTCGGGGAAAATAATTAATGATTTTTTTCTGAAGAAAACTCATTTCTTTTTTTGTGTTGCTTTTTTTATTCGCTTTTACCCATATTGTATCATAAAAATTAGCGGGGATTCCACTCACGCCGAGATTGTGCACGAAGGTTCAAATCTCCTCCCAGAGATCGAGAAGATATTGACTTCCTGTTGGAAAATACGGCGGCGGGCAATAGAGCAAATTGTTGTCATAAATAAGATCGCGGTTCCGATACCCTGACACATGATTCCCCAGTGTGTCCGCCCACGCAAATCCATACCGTTCATTACTCACGATCGACCCGTAAATGGTAATTGTATCTCGAATCGCATAGGTTCCGGTATAATTCGCCCGTCCAACACGACCATTCTGCGCAAGAAGTGCGGCATCAATACGCAGGAAATCATTGCTTTGTCGATACACTTCCACATCATTTTGACCAATAAGGCCGATCATATCCGAGCAATCGTAATTCGTATAACGAACATCCTTACCGAGATACATCGTTTTTTGCGAACTGGAAATAAGGTTCGCAGCCACTATCGTTACACGTCGTCCATTCACCGTCCCTTCGAGCCACACGTTATTCTCTACAAAAATCACCCCATTGTCCGGAATAGAATAGGTTGACCATCCGCCGCTGTAATTGTTAATTTCATTCGTCGAAGCATTAAAACTTTGCACGGTACGGATATCGAACGTATCGTTTGCCTTCAAGATGATATGTCTTCCTTGATGGGTATTATCAAAATATCGACTCCCATTCGTTCCCGCTTTCGCTTCGCTTTTCATCAGATTCAAATCTCCGAGAACACCGTTAAAATCAATCGGCGCAACAGGAAACTCCCTTCCAGCTTCAAACACATCTGTTCGATTCGGGACTGGATTCGGGGGCGCTTCCGCGGAACGATAGGAACTATTTGAACCAGTTGCCGGAGGAGGATTCACATGCGTATGTACTCCAAACTCATTCCCTCCCGTATGATCCGGGTCGTTATAATCCGAAACCGAACTCGTCACAAGATTATGAGCAAGACCATCAAACCGAATACCGCCATTCGAATGAATTTTTCCGAATACCTCCGTTCCTTCGCCAAAACGAACGGGCTGATTCGACATCACGGCGCTTTCGCTCCATGACGGGCGACGGAGCCGGACACGAATTGTTCGCGCAAGGCTCGGATTTCCGGTGGTATACCCTCTAGACTCGATATAAACGATCGTCTCACTCGGATCGGGTGGAGTTACCGTAATCGAATACGATCCATTTCCGAAACTCCCGACGTATGGCGTATTGACTCCGAAAGGGTATGGCGCAGTGCTGGTCCAAAACGCCCTGACTTGAGAAGCGGTGCGACCGTCAAGTTGGTGCGCAAGATACCACTTGTAGAAATGCACCCCTGCTTCCGCTATCTGCAATGCCTGCTCACGATCATGCTGCTTGATGCTGTATTGAATTTGCGAGACGACAAAACCAAGAATTGCCGTAAGCAAAATCATCACAATCGTCATAACGGAAAGCGCATATGCGATCGCAGAGCCGGAAAGCGTGGTACGTTTCATACAATACTTAGTAATTATTGAGATTCCGCAACTCAACAAACGATTCGATATTGATGTGATCCGGCGCATGCAAAGGATCGATATTCACCATAAGATGTACCTTGATCATACGGGCATCGGAAACCGATATTGGTGTCGTAAGCGGATTCTTGACGGTATCAGTCGGATAGTCATCATTGTAATAATAAAATACCGGATCCGTCGGCGTATTCGCAATCGAACCCGCGAGCACTTGCGTCGTATCGTCCCCTGCCGGATAAGTAACAGGAAAACCGGAAACTGGATTAGTTATACCGCGATAAAGGGAACTTCCATTGAGATAATAATGAACACGCTCGGTATCTCCGTCATTATCGATATCAATATACAATTTGAGATCAAAATCATCACCAGATTCAATCGGATAATCGCCATTGTCCGCTTGTCGCGATTTTCGAATTTCAGAAATAACCTGTCCAACACCTCGTGAAGCGATAAAGGAGGCGTTTCCCATTTCCAAAACAAACTTATTGTTATCCCAACTCTTGAGCAAAAGAAGTGTTACTCCCTCCATACCGATAAAGAGTATGGCAATCGCCATAATCATCTCTATGAATGACATTCCTTGGGTGGTCATTGTTCGTTGCTGCATCATATCAGTTCATATATTTTAGAGTGCCGTCAGGCTCATTGTCTTTTTTTCTAAAATACTCCCGGAAACCGAAATATTGCTTGTTTTCGGATTGAATCCGCTTGCGGAAATTTCGATATCATAATTTCCAGCGACAAGCGGTGTATCGACATTCGGAAAAAACGCCCTTCCGTACGTGTCGGTCGTTACAGAGACATCATATCCAAGGGTTGTATTGAAAAGACGAACCGACGCTCCGGAAACAGCCGTTGTATCAGCGGCATTGTTGACTGTAATGATCGCAGAAGAATACGACTTGCTTGCGACAATCATTTTTACAGTCTTTGTCGTATTCGGAAGGACGCTCATATTTCCAAATGGAAGTTCCTCGGGATCAAGTCGTACGTATTCGTATCCCGTTTCACTTGAATCAAGATCGATACTATAAGACCCTGCGCTTCGTCCGCTAATATTCCATTCGCCATCTCCATTCGTCGTTTCGGTCGATGAGTAATCATATACCGGATCTCCGGATGGCGGAGTTGTCCCCAACACAAGACCCCCGGAGAGTGAAAACATGATATCCGGAACGTCTAAGCCAAATGGATTCACCGTCTGAAAATTAATCCCTGATGTCCGATCAAGAACAAGAGTCGTTGTTGTCAGACTTCCTGCAACAACGGAAGCATGCACATTGACCGGATTGAATGTCGATGTCGGATACGGAGGATATGTTTGATTACTGTAACTCCCGCTTTTACTTACGGTAATCGAATATGCTTGAATCGACGCGCGTGCACCGACACTCGTCGCGTTGCCAGTGGCATCCGTTGTAAGAGTTGTATTGACCGGAGGAGAAACAGTTGAATTCACGATATGAACCGATGCTCCGGAAACACCCGCCCCCGAAGAGTCGAGTACGTTTACCGAAAGAATTCCCGTTCCCGCAGCAACCGATTCGACCCCGTCGAGCGAAAAAATCGATGTCACCTCCACTGTTTCCGAGGGACTTCCTCCGCCCCAAGAAACGCGAATGGTCGCTTTTTTGTAATCATTCGGAGCGGTATCCGTTCCAAGTGAAAGCAATCCATCGGTCGGATCGTCCACAAACGGAATTTCCGTATGCACCTTATACGTGATAGTATTCACGGCAATCGATTGATCCTGCATAATAGTTCCCGCTGGAATACCGGCAATCGTTCCAATGTCGTCGTAAATAAGACTTCGAAGAATTTCCATCCGCTGATTCGCAAGCGCGGTTGCCCCGAGGCGGTTTTTCGCATTAATAATATGCTTTGTGCCAAGTGTCCACGTTTCATAAAAACTCATTGTAATCATCGAGAAAATAAAAAGAAACGTAAGCGCCTCAATCAAGGTAAAGCCCCTCTGAAAAGAATTTTGCATTTTGTCTGCCAATGGGCGAATTGAATCTCGGATCATTTCTTTTGTCTGATGTTCATCTTGGAGCGAAATTCGAGGCAATCAAAAGGAACGGAGAGAGCCATGCTGATAAAGGCTCGACGTCGACCTACCCGCAGCACCAACGCATTGCAGGCGGGACGCCGAATCAATCAACAAAGAAATTCGCAAGAAATGGAAATTACTTAATATTCTCAAGAACACTATACATCGGCGTCAACATCGCCACCGCAAAAAACCCGACTGCACCACCGATCAGAAGCATAAGAATCGGCTCGATGATCGAAGAGAGGTTTTTCGTAATCTGATTCACTTCTTCTTCGTAGAAATCCGCAAGGCGTGTCAATACCAACTCTGTCTTTCCGGTTTCCTCACCAACTTCGATAATTTGCGGAACAAGTATCGGAAAAATCTTCGGATATTTCTTGATAATTTTACTCAACTCTACGCCCTTCTGAATATCCGTCTGCGCCACAATGAGCGCTTCCCGATAAAACACATTTGAAAGCGTTTTCCCGACAATCGAAAGTCCATCCACCACCGACACACCGGATTTGAGAAGCGAGCTGTAGATTCGAGAGAATCGCGCGCAATTTACCTTGATAACGATATTCCCAATAATCGGAAGATAAAGAAATACGAGATGAAAAAACCGCCTTCCAAACGGCTGCTGATAGAGAACCCTTACCAGTGCGATCAAGCCAACAAAGATACCGACGGTGATGATGGAATGATTCCGCATAAAATCGGACAGGGCGATAATGGCAAGCGTCGATGCCGGCAACTGTACATCCATATCCTTAAAAACACCCGTGATCCTCGGAAGAATATAGGTCAACATGAGAATTCCGATTCCAATCATCGCAACCACAATCACCGCCGGATACATGAGCGCGCCACGCACTTTTGAAAGAAGCTCATGCTCCTTTTCAAGCTGCACCGCGAGAATTTCAAGCACTTGCTCCAAACTTCCACTCACCTCACCTACATTCACCATATTCACGAACAGTTCATCGAAAACTGTCGGATATTTTGCAAGTCCCTCCGAAAGGGTTGCGCCTCCCTGAAGATCATGATTGACATTTTCAAGAATTTCACGAAATTTCGCATTTCTTGTCTGTTCAGAAAGATTTGCAATCGCACGCGCCACTGGAAGCCCAGAGGAAATCATTACTGCAAGGTTTCGCGTAAACACCATTTTTTCCTTGAGCGGCACAGAAAGAAATCGGTCGAGAAATTTTATACGCGCGCCGGATTTTGTAGCGCCCTCAAGCTCTTTTGCCGACGTCAAAAGCCACCCTTCCGCACGAAGCGTTTGTGCGAGTTCTTGCTCATCCCTTGCCTCCACTTCACCACCCTGATTTTCTCCGGTGGTAATATTTTTTGCAGTATAAAGAAATTTCGACATAACCTCTTTTTTTTGTTTTTGCCCTATTTGAAATTGTACCACAAACAAGTATCATTCCGATACACCCCGTTTACAACACCCGAATACGCGACAAGCGGCTGCGAAAGAGTTCGAAAACCTTCGGGCCGCGTGGCCTCGGGAGAAAAACGAGAGCGTTTTCACTTGCCTCAATATATCCGCCCGGAAGCGCCGAGAGCGGATTCTTTGAAATTTTCTTTTTCTGTACTCGTTCGAGACACTGCTCCAGTCGATCAAAATCAAGCAGGTTTTCCAAAAAACGTCTCACCCGAGATATCATCGGAACATCTCGTACCAAAAAATTCGGCGGCGATTCGGACAGCGAGAACTGCGGCTCGTAGCGGACGATCCATCGATTGGCAATCTCGAATTTCCGATACGTCTCCCATCCAAAAAACGGAAGAAGAAATCGATACTCGTGCGCCGAGTACACATCCTTCAAACCGATCTCGAGCGAATCATCGGTAATCCAATAATTGAGACAAGCACGATTTTTCGTCTTCTTACGATGTCGCCTTTTGCCAAAAATATGCAGCATCACGGTAACAATCACTCGCCCCGTAAAAATCCGCCCTTTCTTGAGAACGATCAGAAGATCCCAATCACTTGATGCATCGCTTTGCTCCATCGCAAGACTTCCCGTTACGCCGATCATCCGTACAAACGGAAAAAATCGCATCCAAAAAACAAGGGACCGGACACGTTTCAGTCGCTCAACTGACACCTTTCCATGCGAAAGCCGAACATCAACCAAACAGTCTCTCCCTTGAAGAAAATAAAAGCCACGATCCGATCCGATCCGATCCTCTTTCACAAGCATTTGTAGCGTTTCGCGAACCGACCCGATCGTTACCTCCTGTGTGGAAATATCCGCCTCAAGCGAAAGAAAGTGCTTCCATACCTCAAAGGCCGTGAGTGGGTAGTTCATCACATCATAATATGCAAGTGTCGCGACGATATTTTTGACGAGAGAAATCATATTCAAAGATGAATAAAGAATGAGGATTTTGATCGCATATTTCGCTTCGCGAAATATTCTTGATTCATGATTCAAAATTCTTGATTCTTCTTCACAAATATTTTCCGGTCACGCTCTTCTTACATCCCTTTAATTTTTCCGGAACGCCCTCAAAAACGATCTCTCCGCCCTCCGCGCCGGATTCCGGTCCAAGTTCGATTACCCAATCAGAATGCCGAACGATGTCGAGATTATGTTCCACCACAAGCACGCTGTTTCCCTTGTCGACAAGCGCATCAAGCACTTCGAGTAACCGACGAACATCTTCGAAATGAAGCCCGATCGTCGGCTCATCGAGAATATAGAGTGTTTTTCCGGTCGATTTTCGGGCGAGTTCGGTCGCAAGCTTGATGCGTTGTGCCTCACCTCCGGAAAGATTCGGCGCACTCTGCCCCAAGACAAGATACCCAAGCCCCACCTCCTCAAGCACGCGCAGTTTTTCCTCAATCATCGGCTGATCCAAGAAAAATCGTCGAGCCTCCGAAACAGTCAGGTCAAGGACCTGCGCAATATTCATTCCCCGATATTCAAAAGAAAGCGTTTTCGCGTTATATCGCGTTCCATGACACACTTCGCATGGCGCGTAGAGATCCGGCAAAAGATACATTTCGATTTTTTTCTGTCCACCGCCCTGACACGCCTCGCAACGACCCCCCTTCATATTGAAACTGAAATAGCTCGCCGACAAACGTTCTTTTTCCGCTTCCGGAATTTTTGAAAAAATATCACGAACCAAACTGAAGACTCCGGTGTACGTCGCCGCATTCGAACGTGGCGTTCGTCCAATAGGGTCCTGATTCATCGAGATCACCTTATCAATATTCGAGAGACCCGTAATTCGTTTATGCTTTCCCGGCTCGGCTTTCGCTTGATAAAAATGCCTTGAGAGCGTTTTCGCAAGAATATCCCGAACAAGCGACGACTTCCCCGATCCCGACGGTCCGATAATCGAGATGAATTTTCCAAGCGGAAGCGAAACATTGATATTTTTCAGATTATGTTCCGAAGCCCCTTCGATCACGATTTCCTTTCCGCTTCCCTTTCGCACCCTTCCCTTATTCGATACCTTTGCTTTTCCGGAAAGATATTCCGCGGTGAGTGTTTTTGATTTCAGGAGTTTCGACGGTTCGCCGGAAAAAATAATTTCCCCTCCTTCTTTTCCGGCACCCGGTCCGAGATCGATAATAAAGTCCGCCCGTTTCATCATCGACATATCATGCTCGACAACAATAAGTGAATTGTCCATTTCGCGAAGCTCCTCGAGCGCGCGGATAAGTCGTTCGGTGTCGCGACTGTGAAGCCCCACAGACGGTTCGTCGAGCACATAGAGAATCCCGGATAATCCGGATTTCATCTGAACCGAAAGTCGGATTCGCTGCGCCTCGCCGCCAGAAAGCGTATCCGCGCCACGATCAAGCTCGAGATACCCGAGTCCCACTTTTTCAATCGCCTCAAGTCGAACAATCATCTCGCGAACAAGCGCCTCCACAAGCGTTTTCTCCGCATCGATATTTTTCGCGACACGCTCAAGCAATACCCGGAACGAAGACACGGGAAGCGATGTCATCGTATCAATTCCTTGTTCCGCGACTCGAACCGAAAGCGCCCGACGATTGAGTCGCCGCCCCGAACATTCCGGACATGTTTCCGAATGCATATATTCCTCAATTTCCGCACGCAAGTGATCGGATTTTGTTTCGCGATATTTCCGATCAAGAAGCGCGATCACGCCCGGAAATTCATCATCTCCAGCCCCTTCACCGAAAAGAATGATTTTACTCTGTTTCGCGGTGAGTTTTTTTACCGGAACCGACACTGAAAATTTATTCCGCTTCGCGCACTCAACGAGCCCATGAAGCGCCCCGCCACCCGTCCGATGATCCCCATTCATTTTACTCCACGGACGAATCGCGCCCTCAAGAAGAGAAAGATTTTTGTTCGGAAGAATAAGCTCCGGATCAAACGTAAGCGTCACACCCAAACCCGAGCACTTCGCGCACGCGCCATCCGGATTGTTGAACGAGAACCAACTCGGGTGGAGATCGGAAAACTCCACACCGCATTCCTCGCATCGGTACTCGGAATGATACACGCGCTCCTCCTGCCCGTTCAGTGAAATTTTCATCGTTCCCTTCCCGACGTGAAACGCCGTCGCGAGCGAATCAAGAATCCGCTCTCGGTCCGGCCGCGCCGTATCAAGCGTCATCCGGTCAAGAACCGCCTCAAGCGTATCCGCGTATTCGTCCGAAAGATGCGTCACCGCTTCCGCTACAGACTCGATATGCTCCCCCGATCGAACCCGCGCATACCCCCACTCGGCGACAAGTGTCGAAATCTCCGCGACTGATTTCCCAGAAAAAATCGGACTGCGTGCGGAAAACACCACGACCGATCCGTTTTCAAATTGTAAAATCTCATCAAGGATTTCCCGAAGCGACTGCTTCGAAAGCGCCTTCCCACATTCCGTACAGTGCGGTACTCCGACCTTTGCAAAGAGAACTCGCAGGAAATCATACACTTCCGTCATCGTCCCCACCGTCGATCGCGGAGACCGCGAGACACTCTTCTGATCAATAGAAATCGCCGGCGACAAATTCCGAATCGTATCCACATCCGGTTTGTCCATCGCATCGAGAAAATTCCGCGCATACGAAGAAAGCGACTCGACATACCGCCGATTCGCCTCCGCATATACCACATCAAAAGCAAGTGAGGATTTCCCCGATCCCGAAAGCCCTGTCACCACGACGAGTGAATTTCGCGGAATATCAACATCAATATTTTTCAGGTTATTCACCCGAGCGCCCCGTACCTCGATCATCGACCGTTTTCCTGCCATACCACTTTTGTATTCGAAAAAAGAAAAGGAGAGAAATTGATCCCTCCCACTGTATCACCGTTCCGATCGTGAATCAAGAGCGCGTACAACACAAGGCGCAGCTATCTATGGCAATCGAATATCACTATCCGAGTTTGGAACAAAAGGAACCTCTTGATATCCACCTCCACTTTCTCCCTGCTCCTCATCTGTAATCCTTTGAATTTCAGCATCCCGAACAACCGGATGTACTTCCGGTTTTTTGTCGGCATTCGGATCCACCGGCACAACCTCTTCTATTGGTATATCTTCCGGAATGCCCGTTTGACGATCAGACATCATTTCATGATTCATAATTTTTCTCTTATCTCTACACCTTATAGTATTCTCGATACCAATCAACGAAATTCTTGATACCCTGTTCGATACGGGTTGTTGGCTTCCATCCAAGCTTACGAAGTTTTCTGATATCGGCAACCGTACTCGGCACATCTCCCGGCTGGATCGGCAAGAGATTCTTTTTCGCTTTCTTTCCGCAACATTTCTCGATCACTTCAATATACCGCATCAGTGTCTCTTCTTTATCGCCACCGATATTCATCACGCCGTAGGGAAGATCGGCATCAAGCGTCGTGAGTGTACCGGAAACAATATCATCGATATACGTAAAATTGCGCGACATTTTTCCACGATTGTAGACATCGATCGGTTTATCGGCGAGCGTGTTACTCACAAATTTATAGAGCGCCATATCCGGCCTACCCCACGGACCATACACCGTAAAAAACCGCAGTCCCGTCGTCGGCATGCCGGAAAGATGACTGAATGTATGCGCAAGAAGTTCAGTTGCCTTTTTTGTTGCCGCATACGGCGACATCGGCGTGTCCACACTGTCGGTTTCCGAAAATGGCGGTTTATTCATTCCATAGATCGAGGACGACGAAGCATAGACGAAATTCTTCATCTTATACTTCACCGCGAGATCAAGAAGATTCGTCGTTCCCATCACATTTACATCAGCATACAGCATCGGATCAAGAATCGAATTCCGAACTCCCGCCATTGCCGCGAGATGAACCACCTTTTCCGGCTTATCATTCTTAAACACTCGCTCCATGAATTTCCGATCGCGGATATCTCCCTTCCGCAACACAAACTTCCCCTTATAATCCTTCAAAAACTTCGAAATACGATCCTTCTTGAGCTTTGGATCATAGTAAGCATTAAAATTATCCACGAGAATCGGCGTATCTCCTCGTTCCATCAACGCCTTCGCACACGCCGAACCTATAAAACCAGCACCTCCTGTAATTAACACTCGCATATCATTGAAGATTAAGTCTGATTAACGCGCTCCCGACCCGCCTGCAACGCTATGCCAGCCCGCATCGCTACGCGAAGCGTTACTGGCGGGCGTAGCATTGCGGGCAGGTAAATTCCGCGACACCCGTAATCAACACTTTCATAAAATATTTTCTTAACACATTTATGTACGAAGATACTTCATTGAATACTCTCATCCATCCCTCCTACGTCGATTTCATCCGCCTCAACTCCCTCAATTTCACTGGCTTCCTCCTGTGCCATAAATTCCCGGGAAAACTTCTGGATCAGATCAAACTCGTTTTCTCCGAGCGTCCGATCCACCAAGAGTCGCGTTTCCCGCATTCCATGGTGAAAAAAATACAACTCCGCATGTCGACGCTTCGAGAGATACTTTGCCTCAATCGTCGCAAAGGCACCAAGCGCGGCTTCGTTTACCATGGTATCTACCACAAAATAGTGAATTCCATTCCGTTCCTCATAGTAACTCGTCGGATTGTGCCCAGAAATAACCGCCACGACATTTCCAGCACTTTCAAGAACCTTTCTGACCTGCGGGGCATTCTCGATATTTTTAATATACGTCCTCCCTGTTGTGCTCGGAACTGGGAGCGGGGAGTGATGTGAGAAAACCAATACCGGTCGATCCGTCTTCAGTGCCTCCGAAAGCCATGCCAACTCCTCTTTGTTTACATACCCGGTTACGTATGATTTCATGGTTCGATGTATATCCGTCTTCGGATCATAATTCGTATCCATCACAATCAACCGCCAATCACCAATATCTTGATATATATGTGTCTCGGAAAGCCCAAGCACCTCTTTCACCTCCTCAATGGAAAGCGACCGAACATCATGGTTTCCGACCGCATACAATCGCGGCGCTTCAAGCTTCTTGAAAATATTATTCACCAGCTCAAGTTGTCGCCGAGCGGTCAGCAGCTTCACGCCGGAAGATTCGACATAATCCCCGCCGCCGATTACGATATCCGGATAAAATACGGTATTCATATAAGCTACCGCCTTTTCAAGCTCAAGCGGCGCCTGATTTGTTAGTTTATGCTTCAGACGCTTACGTGTTCCATATTCCCAATCCGTTACGAACCCGATTTTCAGAAGCGAGGGCTCTTCCTGAAGCATTTCTTCAAGCTCTTGCTCCCGGTCCGCTTCGAATCGATCCTCTTGCCAGTCATCCCAATAATTGAACAATCCGAAACCGAGCCCGGTAAGTGCCGCTCCAAGAGCAAGAAACACAAGCCACATCGGACTGTGCCGCCTTAATTGAGACAATTTTTTTTTCATCATTTCAACCATAGCATGATTATTTCACTTTCTCCACATTGATCCGCGCTCGCAAAAAATCGTAATACTCGCGATTATCTCTCACTGTTGTGACATATTTCTCAAGCACCTTCTTCCGCGCCGCCTCCCCTATACTCTTTCGCAGTTCTTCATTTTCAATCAAACGCGACAACTTCTCAAACCATTCCTCCTCATTCGATGCCACAAATCCATCCACGCCATCTACAATCGCCTCGCGAAACGTTTGCGTCGCCGCGGCGACCGTTGGCACTCCTACAATTCCCGCCTCAAACCACTTGAGCTCCGACTTCGATTCGCAGAACGGGTCGCCGATCACCAGCGGCGCCAAATTGATATCAGTCGATGCAATATTTTCAAAATGTTTCTTCCGATCAGCAAAAGGCAATCGCTCAATCCGATCCGAAAATTCGGCAAACCGATCCGGCAATACGAGCGGCCCCGCAATCACCAATTTCACATTCGGATATTTTCCAAGAACACGAAAGAGTGCCTCGCTTATCGTTTCAAAGTCCTTATTATGTGTCGCCGTTCCGCTGAAGTATCCGATGCGGAGAGAGTCTGGAATTTGGAATTTGGAATTTGGAATAATTTCTCCAATCCACTTCAGATCTTCTTTCGAAAGCTTATTCCGAACGACAAATACTTTCTTCCCCTTCCCGCGCAACCGATCGGCGAGATATGATGTTGTCGTTGTGCAGACTTTTACAGCGGGATCATTCACAATCTCGCCACCGACACCATGCTCGTACAGTTTCTTCTCGAGCGCGTTCATTTTTTTATAAAAATCCGTCTGTGTCACAAACGTCGGTTCATAGACAAGGTCATCCGTTTCGAAAATCAGAGTTTTTCCTAACGCTTTTGCGCGATCAAAAAGCGTCTTCACTTTTCCGATGTAGAGCGTCCGATGAAATACAAAGACGGAAAATTTCTCCGCATACCGCGGAAGGAACGGATTGTACTGTGTTGTTACCGCGACACGAAATCCGCGCTCCCGCAATTCCTCCGCCACGTGTTTGCCCCGGTATCGCGCACTATCTCCCACGCCACTCGAAATAATAAGAATATCCCCCGAAAGCATCCTCGGTAAAAGATTGAGTCCGGCAAAAAAAATACGCCCCATTCCACGCCACGCTCCGTCTCGCCGAAGCGTACTCCACGCCTTTCCGATATTGATTAAAAAAAGTTTCATAGATTTTTCCGTATCGTTTCTTCCAATTTCTCCGCCGGGAGATCCCAACTGAACGCCTCCGCGCGTGACCGATTGATCTTCCCTTTTTCCTGTCGAAGCGTTTCGCTTTCAACCAACCGAAGAATCGCCGCCGCAAGCGCTTCCGGAGTTTTCTCGGTCGCGTATTCGCCACCCCCCTCCAGATAGTTTCGGTTATTCATTGTTTCAAAGCAAGCGACCGGCAATCCCGCGCCCATATACTGAAGCGTTTTTCCGCTCGCTTGTTTCACCGATTCTTCTTTGGGATCAACTCCGATATCCGAGAATCGCAAAATTTCCGGAAGTGAAAAATACGGGAGTGGTGAAATGACTGTCGCGTGATGCGCAAATACTTCGCGCTGCAAATAGTTCGAAATTTGATCAACCGGAAACCCGGCGATCACAAAGTGTGCGTTTGGATTTTTCTCACAGACAATCGGTACCGCATCGAGTAAAAGACGAATCCCTTTGTTCGGGATAAGCGCGCCGGTATACGTTACGATCACTTTTTCTTTCGGAATATGATACTTCTCACAGAGCGTTTCTTTTGCGTCAATTCCCTCAAACATCTGCAACCGCACCCCATCAAGAAGCACCTCGCATTTTTTATCTTTTCTCGATTGTGCGATCGTCTCGGCATTCTCCCACGAACTCGCAAATACAAGATCGCCCATATTGTTAATCCGCTGCTCGAGAAATCGAAAAATTGATTTCAAAAGTCTGCCGCCAAGGTAGGCGTGCGATACCATCTCCTTCACCAAACTCCCGTGAAAATCCGCGACAAGAATAATGTTTCGCCAAAATAACAACTTCTGTACGATCCACCCGATAATCACCCCTTCGTGCAAGTGCCCGTGAATCACATCCGGCCGTTTCGTGCGTGCCAAAAAATACACTTTTTTGATCAAGAGGAGATCGAGAATGATTTTTTGCCAATCCGGACCCGCCTCAAGTTTCTTGTACCAAAAAAGCCACCGACGAATCCGCCGCACGTCAATCTTTGACCCCAGCGACTCGGGAAGATCCTTTCCGATATGATAGGTCGCGATCGTAACGCTGTGCCCGCGCCGCTCCATCGCAAGCGCTTCTTCGAGAATCCGAATATGTGTCCCGCGATCCGCAAAAAACGGCGTCGGCGCCACCACGAGTATGTTCAAATATTTCCCTTCTTGCATATCACCAGACTACCGCATTCTTGCGAAAACAAAAAGAAAATCGCCTTTCTTTTCCGGAAAAGCGATTTTTGACACGGTATTTAAATTATATCACATTTTTCATATTTAGTCAAATATCCGACTTTCGGATGAAGATCACTCCGCCGGACGCAACCGATTCGGCAAGTATTTTTTTCACCACAACATCTTCGATTCGATCCTCAATAAATCGATTGATCGATCGTGCGCCGAATTCCGGTTCGTAGCCTTTCGCAAGAATTGTTTCCGCAACTCCCTCTTCAAACGACACGAGAATATCTTTTCGCTGTTTCAACTTGTCCGCAAATTGCACGAGTCGGTTCCGGACAATATTTGCAAGCTCGACATCGTCAAGCGGACGAAAAAAAATAATCGCGTCAAAACGATTGAGGAACTCCGGACGAAAAGTCCCTTTCTGAATAATTTCGCCCACAACTGATTTTCGCATTTCGTCATACGGAACGTTTGCAAGAATCGCACTTCGAATTGATGCCGCTCCCGCATTCGATGTCGCAATCACGATCATATTTCGAAGGTTCACCTTCTTTCCAAATCCATCGGTAAAAAAACCTTCGTCGAGACCCTGAAGAAAAATATCAAGCGTCTGCGGATACGCCTTTTCGATTTCATCGAGGAGAAGAATACTGTACGAATGTTCGCGCGCGAGATCGGCGAGTCTCCCTGTCTCCCCTGTTTCCGGAGAACCAATCAATCGCAACACCGAATCCGACGATTGAAACTCGCTCATATCAAGGCGAATCATCCGTTCTTCGTCATCAAAAACCGCGGCTGCAAGCGCCTTCGCCGTTTCGGTTTTCCCGACACCGGTCGGACCAAGAAACAGAAAAGATCCGCGCGGTTTCTTTTCGTCCGCGAGTCCGGCACGCCCGCGACGAATCGCTTCCGCCACCTGTCGAATCGCCTCTTCCTGACCAAGTACACGTTCTCGCAAAACATCTTCCAAATTCAACAATGTTTCCCGTTCCTCTTCCTCGATCTTTCCAACCGGCATACCGGTTTTCATCGAAACAAATCGCTCCACGTCTTCGGGAATAATAAAATCATTCGAGGAGTGTTCTTTCCAAAAGAGAATGACTTCTTCCGCAAAATCGATCGCTCGCTCCGGAAACGCCTTATCCCACTCATACCGTTTCGAGAGATCGACAATCGACCGGAATGCGGCAAACGTAAAGAGAACGCGCCGCCGCTCGACTGATTCAAATTTCGCGATCAGCGCTTCGTACGTCGTCTCTTCATCCGGCTCGCGAATCGTGATCGTCTCAAAGTGCTTGAGAATTTCTCCTCCGTCTTTTGCGAATCGATGATACGCGGCGGTATCCATCGTCCCGATAATTCGGAGCGCGGGAAACGAGAGCGCCTCCGAAAGCACCGCGCCAAACGACGAGTGTCCGTTTTCCGGAAGGAGAAAGGTGTCAAGATTTTCAATAACGAGAATGATATTTCCCGCGAGCGTCGCCTCGTACAAAAGTTCGCGCACGAGAGCGTCCGGATCTTCATTTCGCGCGGCGGCATCGGAGAAAACCCGTCCGAGTTCAAAGACAAGCACGCGCTTTCCAAAAAGCGACCGCCTCGTTCGATTTTCACGAATACGGCGCGCGAGACTATGAATGAGCGTTCGCTTGCCGATTCCCGGATCACTCACGAGAAGCGCGTTCGCCTGCGTCGATCGTTCAAGCAGAAGTTCAAGCATATCCTGCTCTTCTTCGCGTCCGAAAAAATGAATATTCTCATATTCGGTCGGATCCCCCTCGGAGAGGTCGAGTGCATATCGGTCGATCTTCGGTGTATAGGCATACGTCCACCCGATCCCGATCGGCACGCTCTTCGCCAAATTTTCTCTCGTCCAAAATTTCCCCCGTTCGAGGAGAAAATGAAACCGCCGCGACTCAAGCACACACGCTTCTTCAAAGAGTTCTCGCTGAATACCGGAAGACGCAAGCCATGATTCGAACGAGGCGTTATCCGTGAGGGCGTTTTTCGGAATATATTTCGGTTTGATGCCGATCCGCGCGAGCGCCCGAGGAAACCATTTCTCTTTCTTTCGATGCATAATGGATGTCTCTAATTCGCGATACCGAAACTTTCCATAGGAAACGGCGGCAAAAAAAAGAATTTTTCCACAGAACAAAAACAGGAGAGACGAAAAAAGAAAGAACCCCTCAAGAAAAAGAAAGGTGGCGCAAAAAAACAAAAGAGGTAAAAGAAACCAACCGAGGAGATTGACCAGACCGAAGAAAAAGACGGCAAAAAAGGAAATCGCGCCAACCGTCATAACCGTCATTCGAACGATCGCCCCGATAATACGGGAAAAAAAATTCGAGATCAGTCGATCGATCGCGCGCAACGGATGAAACCCGATCCAATCCCGAAACGTAACATCGCGTTTCCATGGCGAAAAAAGCGTGGCGGCAAGTCCGAAAATATTGAATTTCCACTCGATAAAAAAGAGGATATTCCCCCAAATGCGAAACAACTCGGAAAAACCGATCCGATAGTACCACGAAAGAAAGTTGATTTTCATATGTGTTTGTTATTATTGTACCGCGTGGAAACGACGACCGCAAATTGAAAAACGTCGGGAAAAAAGCTATGATTCTTCTATGCGTACCAACCTTTTTTCGCCACTCCTGAAACGCCCGGATATGCTCCTTGGAAGCTCGATCGTCCTTTCGGTTTTTCTCGGAATACTTGCAACGATCGGGAATACCTTCTTCGCGCCAATCGGGAAGATTCTCGCCCTTTTGGCACTTTCCGGATCGCTCGTATCGCTTTCTTTTATTTTCCGTTCCTCGGAACGAAACGAAAAAATACTCCTCGCGATATCGGCTGTTTTTATCCTCAGCCTCGGATCTTTCTCGGTTCCAACTCTTTTCACCGGACGCGACCAAGGGTCGATCGCCATTGCTGCAATCGAGCTTTCAAAAAACCACTCCCTCCAAATCTCCGCCCAGATCATTTCAGATTTCTTTTCCCTCTATGGTCCCGGCGAAGCCCTGAATTTCCCCGGTTTTCAGTACACTCCGGATGGGCATCTTCTCACCAAATTCCCCCTCGGAACAACCGTGCTTCTCGCGAGTTTCTTTTCTCTCTTCGGACTCCAAGGATTTGCCGTCGCAAATACACTTCTCTTTCTCGGATCGGTTTCTTTCATTTTTCTCACCGTAAAAAAACTTCGCCCCGATGCCGGACCGTACGGGCTCATTTTGGGCACATTTTCTTTTCTTCCGGTTTGGTTTTCAAAATTCACCCTGACCGAAAATCTCGCGCTTTTCTTTTTCCTGTTTCTTGCTTTGAGTCTGATTTCTTCCAAACAATTCCTTGGCGCGACTTTCCGATCAAAAGCACGATCCTTTTTGTGGAAACAAAAAAGTTTTGATCGAAACGTCAGTTCGGTTTCACTGGAAACCGAACGGGGACAAGAAATTGTTCTGGAAGAGAAAGATAGGGATACCCTTCATTACTCCTATTGGGCGGTTCTTTGCACCGCCCTCCTTTTTCCTTTCATTCGCATCGAAGGGTTTGCTTTTCTTTGTATCGCGCTTGCCCTACTCTTTTCCGATCGTAAAACACGCGCCTTTGCAAAAGAACAATATACAAACCGGGTACTCGCTCCGGCGCTTGCCTTTCTTTCGATTCTCTTCCTTGATTTTCTCGCGCACACACCGTTCTACCGCGTCATGGCGAAAGAATTTCTCTCGCTCTTTCAATCGGAAAAAATACTCTCCGAAACAACCGGTTTCTTTGCGCGACACCTCGATCTTCTTTCCGTTTTTTCGACCTACGGATTCCTTCCAATTATGATCGCCGGAGCAATCGGCATAATCCTCGCGCTTCGAACAAAAAATTGGCTTCTGCTTATTCCGGCATTCCTCGCGCTTCCCACCTTTCTCTATCTTTTCTCCCCAAGCATCACTCCCGATCACCCGTGGATGCTTCGCCGCTTTCTTTTTTCCGTATGGCCAAGCCTTCTTATTGTCGGCTCCGTCGCTTTCGCGCTTCTGTTCCCTCTCGAAAAACCAAAAGGTCGACTCATTCGAAACAGCGTATTCTTCTTTCTTCTGCTCACGCAACTCTTCCCGACAATCCTCGGCGCCTTCGTCCGCATCAACCCGAATCTTCTTCCTGAAGCAAACAAACTCGCGCAGTCGATCGGGCGCACAGATCGTTTATTTATCGACCGATTCGCAACCGGCGACGGATACGCAATGATTTCAGGACCGCTCCTTACCCTCTTCAAGAGACAAGCCGCTTACTTTTTCAATCCGAATGATTACGCGAAGCTCCCGAAAAATGAAAATGGAAACGACTTCCTCCTCCTTCCGAGAAATCAGCAAATCCTCTTGCCAAACACGACACTCGAACCGATGGGAAACTTCTTCTTTCCTCTTGAAGGCCTCGAAAATGTCTCTCTGCGCGACTCATACTTTCCAAAAACAATCTCCACCACCCAAACCGCCACGCTCTACAAGATCACTCCCCTCAAATAATTCGACTCAAATATTCCTTGTTACTTTTTCCTCATTACCCGTATGCTTATCCCCATTCCTCCGAAAAAATACCGCCTCTATCTCATACTTCGTGTTGCGCTCTACGGTGCGTTTTTCGCCACGGGAATCGCACTGCTTTTCTCGTTTCTGTTTCCATCGCAACAATTCACCTTTGATTTCCGAAATCCAAACGCCGCCAAAAACACGTTCCTCGATCCCCGCACCGAAGATTTTTCACCGATCGATCATGGAACCGTGCCGGATCATCATCCACTCATCGCAAACACCGGCGCGCTCGGATATTTTTCAACCGGAATCATTACCTTCGACCTCCGAACAAACTCATTGAAACCGGAAAGCGTCACCCTCTCTCTCCGCAAAGGGTACCGTGCCGGCTTTCTTCCCGAAGGGTCCCCCATCCAAACACTTCCCGCATTTCGGGAGATGTATGCCGATACCTACCACGGATACCGAAACGGCGCCATTTTCTTTATTCGCGACAATTACTATCAATTTTTCGATGGCGTACTCTATCGCTTTGTCTCAAGCGAAGCCTTTCGAAGCTCGTATCCCGAAAGCGCCGCCGTCGAAGGAACAAACGAACTCCTCTCGCTCTTTCCGCTCTCAAACGAGCTTATCGGCTTTCGATCCGGTTCCCTTCTGTCCTTTGCTGATGGTGTTTTTGTTGTCTACGGAAAAAATGAGATTCGCCCCATCGGCAACGCCGATATCTTTACCGCAATCGGATACGCTTGGAATGATATTATTCCGGCGAACGAAGAAGAAATCGGGATGTACACCCGCGGAAAAATCATTCTCCCGGGAACGCTTCACGCGCCGGGAACGTTGTTTGTTGAAAAAGAAACGAGAACGTATTTTCTCCTCGGCGACGATATGAAGCGTCACCCGATAAACAATCCAAATCTCCTTTCTTTCCTTATATCGCGACAACATCCGATCGAGATATCGACGCAAAGCACAGAACGAACGACTTCTTGCGCTTTCAAATCATCCTTGTTGTTCCGACGCTCCTATAGTTGCGACATTCCGCTCGAGCCGCTTGCGGAGCTTCCAGGAAATGATTATGAATTCACTTTCTCTTCATCCAAAGAAATAAAAATCGAATCTCTCGGGGCTGTTTTTCGCCGCGCGCCGACACACGGAAACCTCTCCGCCGCAATCGGACAATTGAAGCAACGCCTCTTTGATCGTTATGGAAATGAATAGTTTTTCTCCTCCGTATTTTGTCATTCGACCGCAAGCGAAGCGCAGGGAGAGAGTTTTTCCCTGCCCGCAGTGCTACGCACAGGCGTTGCAGGCGGGTTTGCATCCTTTCTTTTGCGGTCAAAAGAAAGGAACAAGGGTCAATAAGGATGAAGCATTATGATAAAGTAAAGATATGAACTTCATGGAAAAATCATTTCAAAAACTAAAAGCAAGTGGCTATGCCAACATCCTCTATGCCTTGCTCGTAGAAGGAATTTTTCTTCTCCTTTTTGCCTTCGCTACGCTCTTTACGCTCGAAATGATTCTTCCCGGCATTATCTCTTCGCGCTTCGTACTCGCAAAATTCCTCATCAGTATTATTCTTCTCCTTGTCGGCACCGGATTTTTTGGAAAACTTCTCGGTCTCCGCTTCCCGATTTCTTTCTCCATCCCGAAACCGATTCTCTTCCTCGCTTTCCTCTGGGCATTGTCTCTCCTTACACTCTCTCTCCTCAAATTCCCCGTATGGTCAATTCCTATTATTCTTCTTGCTTTTGTTGGTATCGGATATTCCTTCTTTCTTCTTCTCTTCGGAACCAAAAAATAATCTTTTTTTCTTCTTTTTCGGGAAAAAGAGAGTGCGAAGAAAAAGAAAAAATTATTCCAAAATATATTCTAACGTCTCCTTTGCGCATTTCTCCCACGAGAAATACTTTAATCTTGTCTCCCCTTTTCCAATCAACGCTTGCCGAAGCGACTCATCATTCCAGAGCCGCGAAAGGTTGTTCGCTATATCAGACACATCTTCTGCATTACAGAAAAGCGCCGCATCGCCCGCTACCTCCGGAAGACTTGAATTGTTTGCCGCGAGCACCGGTACACCGGAGGCAAATGCTTCAAGAATTGGAATTCCAAATCCCTCAAAGAGCGAGGGAAACGCAAACACTCTCGCCCCTTGATACAGGGCCGGCAAATCTTTGAACGGAACTTTTCCCGTCAAAATAATGTCACTTCGAAATTCCGATTGCTCAACCGCCGCAAGAATCGGCTTCGAAAGCCACGCTTCTTCGCCGACGAGCACGAGCTTTATTTCGTTCCCTTTTGTCATCCCGAGCCTGTCGAGGGATCTCGTTTTTCTCATTTCTCCAAATGCCCCGATTAATCGCACCAAATTCTTTCGCGGTTGCAACGCCCCCACATACAAGAAGTAGCTTTTTGGTTTTAACTGATAGCTTCCAAGTCTTTGAGAAAGGTCGGCTTCCGATATTTTGTTTCCAAACAATCCTGCGTTAAATCCGTGATAAATGACACGGATTTTCTTCGGATCAAGATGCGGATAGAAATGAAGAAGATCTTTTTTCGTCGATTCGGAAACCGCGATCAATTTATCCGCTCGCGCCACCGCTTGGTCGAGCAAGAGATTGAGTTTTAACCGATCCCTCAATGGAAACGTTTCGGGAAAATGTCGGAATGCAAGATCGTGAATCGTTGCGATCACTTCAACTCCTTGAGGCATCACAAACGGCGCTGCTTGCACGGGGAAAAAAACTTTGTCCGGCTTCGTTCGGAAAAGTTCGAGCGGGAATCGTGTCTGCATCCAAAACGCCGGAGATGATACAGTGTGAACCGAATAATTGGGAAAATCCGGAGGAGTGAGCTCCGGATTAAATGTTCGTCGGTGATATAGTTCAAACGACGTTTCCAGAGCAAGTCTCCCGAATCGCTTCAGAAGTTCAAGGAGATACACGCGTGTCCCATCGATCCGCTTCACGTCCAAATCCGCTGCCTGAATGGCTATGTTCATATTTCTTTTCGCCTCTCTAGAATCCTCACCACCCCATTGTCCGCATCCACCTCCACGAGATCGCCGTCTTTCAAAACCTGCGTCGCGATTTTCGTGCCGATAATGCAGGGTTTCTTGAGTTCTCGGGAAACAATGGCGGCATGTGACAACATTCCACCTCCATCCGTCACAATAGCAGCCGCTTTTTTCATAAGCGGAACAAAATGCGGATCAGTCATTCCAGTAATTAAAACCTCCCCTTCCTCAAAAATAGCCTTGCTGTAATCAAGAACAATGCGACACTTGCCCCGTGCCTTTCCTTTATACGCGACTTGCCCCACAATTCCCCTCTGACTTTCCCGAGAGAGCCAAAAATTTTCAATTTCTGTCATTTCCTGACCAGAAAGAATTTGAAGTCCATCTTCTGTGAAATACGCTCCGGAAGATTCCCATCGATCTCGCAACCTCTCGCGTTCAGGCAAAGCGCCATTCTCAAGGTATCGTTCAAATTCCTCGTACGTCAGCATTCCTACTTCCTCAACAGTATAGCCCGTTTTCCCAACGATATATTGAATGGCATTCTCAAAATTTTTCGCATCATCTTTATAAAATGTCTCGGAATATTTTCGTGCTTCCTCCAAACGTTCTTTCGCAGACTGAGAAAGCTCATTGTAACAAACATCAAAGACAATTTTTGTGGCAACATTGTAGGCACCATACGCCTCATAAAAAGGCAAGAGTTCAGAAAATTGTTCCAAAAATTCTTTTGGGGATTTTGGCACTCTTCTCAAAACTTCATCCGCTGTTTTTTTGAATTGTTCCACCCAGTTTGAGAAAAATATTTCATCCCTTGTCTTTTCCAGAAGATATTTCCCGAGTTCCTGATATTCTCGCTCTGGCAAGCGGCAAAAAGCTATTCCCTTTCGATAAGGAACAAAGAAGTGGTTAATATTTTTTCCAAAATATTTTTGAAGCCCCTGAAGATACACTTTCCCAGCAGAAGGAGTAAGACTAAACAATGAAAATGGTCCGCTCCAATCTGAATGCCATTCTATCGCCTTCAAAATATCCGCTCGGCTTTTTTCTGGCTCATGCTCATTTTGAAGCGTCGTGATCGGCCGTGACTGTACGATATAAAATTTCCCACCCTCGAAAGCCCATTCGATATCGCAAGGAAATCCGTAATGCTTCTCGATACCGATGATGATTTCGGAGAGTTCGAGAATCTGTTCGTTTGAAAGTTTCTGCTCTTTTCGTTTGCTATACGAAATCATCTGCCATTCATTCTCTCCTTTTTCTTTTCGGTATATCCCCCGCTCCTGATCGGCGATATTGGTATCAATAATGCGACGAGGATTTTTCTCCACCACATAACTGTCTGGTGTAATCTGCCCGGAAACGATCGCTTCACCCAACCCGAAACCAGCCTCAATGATGAGTTGATTTTGGTCTTCCGTTACCGGATGGACAGAGAAAGCAATGCCTGAAACCTTGCTTTCCACCATTTTTTGAACCACAACAGCAACAGAAATTTTCGAGTCGTGAAGTCCTTTTTCAAATCGGTAGAAGATGGCACGCGGGGTAAAGAGCGATGCAAAGCACCGTTGGACATTCTGCAGGAGAGTTGCTTCGGTCGTATTGAGAAAGCTATCGAGCTGTCCTGCCCACGCGGCACTCGCCGAATCCTCCGCCGTCGCACTGGAACGCACGGCGACAAAATGAGTATCAAGCTTATTGAATTCCGAGGAGATTTCTTTTGCGATATCCTCCGGCATCTTTGCTTCAAGGATCAGCTTCTGAATCGTTTCCGAACTATGCTCCACAGTATGCATTTTCTCCGTATCAACCGTATGGAGAATTGCATCAATCTCTGTATTCAAATCCGTTTCCTCTAAGAATCTTTCAAAAGCATCCGCGAACACGACAAAACCCGGTGGCACCGGATTACCAGACGGAGCCTGCCCGCCATATTTGGCTTCAAATAGGCGGGTCATTTCCCCGAGCGACGCCCCCTTTCCCCCAGCTATTGCTGCGTCATGTTTTGAGAGTTCGGAGAATGGTTTGGTGAACATATGAGCATTATGCGTTCAGTGGATATTCAAGCGAAAGATCCTTGAATTCAAACGTTGCCTTTTGTTTTCCGAAGTCATCAGAAACCATAGTAATTCTCGGGCCGGACATATAATCAAGCAATCCTCCGATTTCTTCAACTCCCACCTCTTCTGGTTTTAATTCGGGGTGGTTTTTCAAATAAATAAGCTTCGTGAGGTATTCTGTAACCCCACTATGCCCTATTAATACCATTTTTACTTTACTGCCAGAGTGGAATCTCTGCGCCATTTTTACAAAATGCCGCATCAATCCATCAAGTTCTTTTCCAACGTCCTCTCCCTTCAGGGAAAGCTTGGGGAATTCCTTGTTGAAAAACTCACGAATGAGGATTTCATTTTTCAGCGTCTCCTCATCTTTGGAAGATGGTTCAAGCGCATCTTTCTTTTCTATAACAGTATTATCCTCTAATAGCCTCCTCGCACGGAGAATGTCATCCATTACCTTATCCGTCTCACTTGAATACACCGTCATTCCACCAACTAATTCATCTTTCGTTCGGATCGTTGTGTGAATATCATTTTCCCGAAGAAACTGCGAGAGTGGCTCCATTGCCTGTTGTCCGCGCTTCAATGGACTCACATAACATTTCACGATATCGAAGCTTTGCTCGGAGTCTGAATACTCTTGTTGCAACTTCTCTACCAACGATTTTTTCCCACTCTCGGTGAGATTTCCGGTCGCATAATCCTTTTCCGGATGCCGAATAAGATCAATCACAAGCGTCACATTTCGACCAAATCTTTCTTTTTTTTCGACACTGCTCGATATATTAGGAACTTCCATATCTCTTTATATTCTTATGAATTACTTTTTTCGAGAATTTTTACAATACCGCTTTCAGCATCAAGCTCAACCAGATCTCCTGTCTTGAGAATTTCGGTCGCATGATACGTGCCAACAAGACACGGAACTCCCAGTTCTCGTGACATAATGGCAGCATGAGAATTCAACCCGCCTTGATTCGCGATAATTCCACCCGCCTTTTTCATTAACGGGACAAAATCAGGAGAGGTGGTTTCTGTCACCAAAATCTCTCCACCATCCATTTCAAGGGAATGAAGTTTTTTTACAAAAATCTCATAGGACTGATCCAATTCTGGAACAATCACCCTAATTTTTGCTGTTACTTTTCCCTTATTGGCAATAACTCCCTTAAATTCATTCATCTTCGAATAATCAGGCTCTTTGAACTTTTTTAAGATTAACGCCTTTTGCTCACCTTCAATCGGTATGACTCTTTCATTCTCGCAGAAGAGAACATAAGATTTTTTTCGTTCCAAAAGAATATCAGCAGAAACTAATGACTTTGTTTCTATGAGACTTATTACCTCATTAAAAGAGTAGAATTTTATATCTTCAGGACTCACCGCTGTTTGTCGAGCAAGAAGATCTACCAGATGATAGAGACAAGTTGTAAGAACTTCAACAAAGAGTGGGCGACTCTTCATTTTGAGATCATCCCCCAGTATAAAAAGATTTTTTTTGAGCGTTTCGCTCATTTCTCCGTAATAACAAGAATCTGTAAAGAAAAATTCTGTTTTTTCAAAAAAGTAGTACGTTTTATCAATCATCGCACGATGATCAAAAAAATTTCCAACGGAAGATTCTTTAAGATTCTTTATTCTCCCTATATATTCTTCACACTCCCGAATATTTTCTCGAAATCCAGCTTCGAAAATATTGAAATTTTCTTTACTCGAAAATATTTCTTTTCCATTTTCCGAAGTCCAATCAGCCGCCTCATTGCCTATATACGTTCCAAGCATCTCGTTATTATAGATTGCCAAAAAATCTCTCTTTCTATAGTGAGAAAAAACGATATCCATCAAAAGATAGCCGAGCCTTTTAAAGAAAAAAGCGCGTTGATAATTTTCCGGCCGGATTCGATCAGGAAAAAGCTCCATATGAAATACATTCTTTACAAGTTATTTTCCCACAATGATCCAAATCCGCCGCCTGAATGGCTATACGCATACGTTTCATTGTATCACCGTCCCAACGAACGGCTTTCCGTCAAGATAGTGACGGAGATTATCAAGTTTTTCACCATTTAAAATTGCGACTTCCATCTCTTCTTCAGCGGCCATTTTGGTTGCAACTGGATCAAATGGTGTATTCATTCCCGGATTCCACTTTGTTCCGACAAGATCCTGAAACTCTTTCCAACTCATTTTCTTATATGGCTTTGCGCTTGGATTCTCACAAGGATCGCTGTCATACACATAATCGATATTCGACAAATTGATAATCTGTTTTACATCAAGATATTTCCCGAGGGTAACAGCACAATAGTCAGTTGATCGCCCTGGACGCCATCCCCCCGCAACGAGAATTGGTTCCTTGGCACCATAAAAATCCTCGAGATCATGCGGATTAGTATTGATACGTGGATGCGCGTGCGCGCGAAACACCGTACGAATAAAGTGGGCGTTCATTCGCGTGGCATGAATTCCAAGCCAGTCCTTATCCTCATCGGTAATTCGACTCACACCGTGTGCCGCCTCGATATATCGCCGTGCCGTTTTCCCGCCTCCCGTCACAAGAATAAATCGCTTTCCTTTTTTAATATATTCGAGAATGAGTTTTTTGAATGCTTTAATAAAGGCCGTATCGATTGCTTCTGGCACCAAAAGCGATCCTCCGAGAGAGAGAATAATTCTGTCAGGTTGTGTCATAATGCTTCTTTTACAAACAACGGGAGAAGTTCACCTACAGGAATATATTCTGCTTCCATAACTGTTCGCTTCTTCACTTCCGCCATACCATCTTCTGCATATCGCTTCCCGAGTACAATTCGATATGGAATTCCAATCAAGTCAGAATCAGCAAACTTTTCTCCTGCAGAAGCATCACGGTCATCATAAAGAACCTCTACACCTTCAGCCACAAGTTCTTGATAGAGCTTATCTGCTGCTTCATTTTGACCAAGGGAAATCAAGTGTACTTGAAATGGCGCAACAGCAACCGGCCACACCATACCCTTCTCATCAGAGAGCGCTTCAACGATTACACCCATCAAACGCGTAATACCAATTCCGAAGCAGCCCATAATTGGATGTGCCTTGGTGCCATCTTGAGCGGTATACGTAAAATCAAAATCCTTTCCATACTTGATACCAAGATCAAAGATATTCCCTACTTCAGAAGCAGTTGCACGGGAAAGAATTCCGGCATTGCAACGCGTACAAGTGTCTCCTTCTTTTTGATTGGAAATCTCAACATTCACACAATACGGGCATGATTTGCAATACAAAATATCATCTTCACCGGCATCAGTGAGCACCATAAATTCATACGAAAGTTTTTTTGTAAAACTTCCACCCGATGCCTCTGTTGCTTTTGCTACCAATCCTACGCGTGCATACACCTTGAGATATGCTTCTTTCGCCAATGCGTAAAACCGATCAAAATCTTCTTGAGTCTCATGGAAAGAATACATATCTTTCATAGCAAACTCCCGACCACGCATGATTCCCGATTTAGCGCGAAGCTCATCTCGATACTTCTGGCCGATCTGATACACCGCCAAAGGAAGATCTCGGTACGAATGAATATACTCACGTGCAATTGGCGTCACAATCTCCTCTTCGCTCTGTCCAATCGTATACTCTTTTTCAGTACGACTTTTGATTTTAAAAACAACGTCTACATTATCCCATGCGCCAGTCTGCTTCCATGGCTCAGAAGGATGGAGTGTTGCCATGCGGATCTCCTGACCGCCGATAGCATTCATTTCTTCACGAACAATATGCTCTATTTTCTCAAGCACACGCATTCCCAAAGGAAGATACGAATACACCCCCGCCATTTCCTTGTGAATAAATCCGGCACGAATCAAAAGCTGCGCATTCTTCGACACCTCATCTTTTGGCGCTTCTTTTCTTGTTTTTGTGAAGAGTTGACTTTGACGCATACAAAAAATTCAAGGATAAATATTTCCTTTACTGTAAAGAAAAAAAGGCTCTCCGTCAAAGGAGAGCGCACTTTAGAGTTGAACCGAGATTTCTTGTTCGGATCCGTTCCGAAGAACGGTCAATGCCACCACATCCCCCTTTTTCTTGTTACCGATCAGAACCGAAAGCGGCCGCTCAAGCGTTACCCGATCGGTACCAACCGCCGTAATAATATCGCCCATCCGAAGATCCGCTCGATCCGCCGGACTCCCGGCAAGCACCGAAAGACCCGTCCTTCCCGATGGTGAATAAATCATCGCCCCTTCTTCACGGGGAAGATTATTGAGCGCGGCATACGCCTTGGTGATCGATACATAATAAACGCCAAGCGTCGGTCGATCCGACAAACGTCCTTCAATTGCCCGATTGAGCGAATCACGAACGACATTCGACGGAATAGCGAAGTACTTCCGACCATTGTCAAACGGAACACTCGAAAGAAGTCCTACCATTTCACCATTCCATTGCACTACCGGACCCCCGACATAGTCAATCGGGTTTTTCAGATCAACCAAAAATACGCCTTCGAGTTTTTCACTCGAGGCGACAGTCTTTCCGGCAAGATTAAATGTTCGATCCTTAAATTCAAGTATGCCGGAAGCATACCGATTCTGATACGGTTCCGAAGATATGCCGATAGCTACGAGTCGCTTTCCAGTACGCGCATCGTCGGAATTCGCGAGTGCGATCGCCGGAACGCTTGCCGCATCGATCTTGAAAAACGAAAGTCCGGTAAAAGAATCCGTCCCCGTAAAACGCGCCGGATACGACTCGCCCGTCTGGAGCAAAATAGTGTAGTTCGAATCAAGAAAGGCCGCATCCAAAATCGCAACAACCATACCATCATTCGTGAGAAGCGTGCCGGTATAAATCCTTCCTTTCTCGATCTCGTTTTTCGGAGACACGATAACCGACACCACCGCCGTCGATGGCTGCGACACGATACGCTCGATCGAATCATTGTCCTGCACAATAACCTGTTCGGTTTTTTCAATAATAGTTGTCTTGTTTGAAGCGGTTTTTACGATCGGTACACGAGAAAACCACCGAGTCGTCGAGAGATACGGAATAAGATAGGTATCAAAAACCACCCCTCCTACCCCGCCGATACCAAAAAGAAATATTGCAATAACACCGAAAAAAAGCCCTTTTTTAAGAAAATGCGTCATAAGAAAAAAGAAAAAATACACCCATCATTTCTAACACGTTTCGAAAAAAAAATCAACCCTCTATACCACCATCCTCCACGGAGAACTCGAGAGAAGCAGCGCAAAAAGAAAGAGGGATAACGCCGCCCGCGTATACATTCGTTTTTGCGAAAAAACTCCCGAAAGGTCGGAAAAGAGAAACTCCCAGAGAAAAGAAAAAAAGACGAGAAGCACCGCCCCGCTCGTAAGGTACCCAAACGGCCAAAAGCTCGCCACCCATACGGCCTCAGCGGAAACAAGTCCCAAAAAGGAAGCGTAGAGCAGGGATTGTTTTCGATTTCCAAACGATACGGAAAAAAACGTCTGATAGGCGATCCCGAGCGTTCCCAAAAAAAACGAGAGGAGTAATACCGGGAGCGGGACAGTAAAATTGAGGTACAGCCCGTACATCGATGCGAAGAAAAGAAAGAGTGCCGCCATAGCGCTTGCGGAAAGAAATGCTCGCGCCGTTTCATCGCGCGGCGCAAATCGCAGTCGATAGAGACCGAGTAACAATGAATAAAATGCGATCGATGCCAGAAATGCGAACAATTGCCGATGGAAAAGCTTGTCGATCAGAAACAGAAGGGTCGGTGTCGCAATGGCAAAAAGAAGCGGAATGGGAATGCCGGAATATTTCTTTGTTACTTTTTTTACGGAAATCGCGGCAATACAAGAAAGAAACAGTATCGAAAATCCGTATCCGTTCCACTCCGAAAGCGTCGGATTGAGCGCTAAAAGCTCAAGCGAGAGAAAAAAAGCAACCGTCCAAATAAAAATAGTGAAATGGAAAAACATGCCTCTGAAAAATGAAAATGCTTCACCTCCTTTGTATCACACAATGAAAATGAAAACAAAAAAACCTCGACTATCGAGATTTTTTCTTTCCGGAACCAACTCCTACTCGAACAGAACCTTTCCTTTTTTCACAAAGACACGAATGGATTTTTGCGCCTTCCCGGATTCCGAAAGCGCCGAAAAGGCGATCGGATCAAGAATCTCCGTCTGAATCAACCGCTTGAGCGGTCGCGCGCCATAAAACGGATCGTACCCTTTTTCCGAAAGATATTTTTTCACCGATGAGTCAAACACGACACGGGTATCACGATCAAGAAGACGCCTTACCACCCGATCAAGTTGAATTTCAACAATCTTTGCGAGCGCTTCTTTCGACAACGGGTGAAATGTGATAATTTCATCGATCCGATTCAAAAACTCCGGTTTGAACGTTTCCTTCAGGCTTGCGAGAACTTTCGATCGAATTTCCTCCTCTTCCGGAACTTCACTCGATGTCCGCTCACTCCGAAAGCCGAACTCGCTTGATCGCAAGAGAAGTTCCGATCCGACATTCGACGTCAGAATAATAACGGTATTCTTAAAATTCACCGTTCGCCCCTTGGCATCGGTGAGGCGTCCATCGTCGAGAATTTGAAGAAGAATATTAAACACATCCGGATGCGCCTTTTCGATTTCATCAAAGAGAAGAACAGAATATGGCCGACGTCTCACCGCTTCGGAGAGTTGTCCGCCCTCGTCGTATCCAACGTATCCCGGCGGCGACCCGATCATTTTTGCGGTCGAATGCGCCTCCATATACTCGCTCATATCCACCCGAATGAGCGACTTTTCATCGTCAAAGAGAAATTCCGCGAGCGCTTTCGCCAGCTCGGTTTTTCCAACACCCGTCATCCCGAGAAAAAGAAAGGATCCGATCGGTCGCCCCTCTTCCCCGAGACCGGCTCGCGATCGGCGGATCGCATTCGATATCGAGCGAATCGCGTCATCTTGACCCACGACCCGTTTCGCGAGCGCGGCTTCCATATGAAGCAGCTTTTCCGCTTCCGTCGAAAGCATTTTCGAAACCGGAACGCCGGTCGATCGCGCCACTACCGAAGCGACATCTTCCTCGATAATTTCTTCTTTCAGAATAGAGTTTTTCCTCTGAAGGCGTCCCAATTTTTTCTCCTCGCTAAAAAGTTTTTTCTCCAATTCCGGAATTTTCCCGTAGCGTATTTCCGCAACACGATCAAGCTCCCCGCCTCGCTCAGCAAGTTCCGCTTCATTGCGCAATCGCTCCATTTCTTCTTTCTGTCGCCGCATCGAAAGAATCAGATCGCGCTCCGACTTCCACTGAAGCGCCAGTGCCTGTGACCGCTCTTTCAGTTCCGAAAGTTCGCGATCGATATTTTGTATCTTCTTTTTATTCGCCCCCTCCGTATCTTTTTCAAGCGCGCGTTTCTCGATTTCCAAACGACGGATATTCCGCTCGAGTGTATCAAGATCGACCGGCATCGAATCGATTTCCATACGTCGAAGCGACCCGGCTTCATCGATGAGGTCTATCGCCTTGTCCGGCAAAAATCGATCCGTAATATATCGTTTCGATAATTTTACCGCCGCAATAAGCGCATCATCGGTAATACGAACTCCGTGGTGCAGCTCATATTTTTCTTTGATTCCGCGAAGAATCGCGATAGCGTCTTCTTCCGACGGTTCGCTCACGAGAATCGGCTGAAACCGTCGTTCGAGTGCCGCGTCTTTCTCGATATATTTTTGATATTCCTTGAGTGTGGTTGCGCCGATCGTTCGGAGTTTGCCTCGCGCGAGCGCGGGTTTCAACATATTCGACGCGTCAAGCGCCCCTTCGGTCGCCCCCGCTCCGACAAGCGTATGAAGCTCATCGATAAAGAGAATAAATTTCTCGGCCGATCGTTCGATTTCTTTAAGAATTGCTTTGAGTCGCTCTTCAAATTCCCCGCGAAATTTCGCCCCGGCAAGCAGCGCCCCGAGATCAAGCGAAATAATTTCTTTTTCTTTGAGTGTTTCCGGAACATCGCCGGCGACGATACGCTCCGCCAGTCCTTCCGCGATCGCCGTTTTTCCCGTTCCCGCTTCTCCAATAAGAACAGGATTATTCTTCGTCCGACGCGAAAGTATCTGCATCACCCGCCTGATTTCTTCATCGCGACCAATAACGGGATCAAGCTTATCTTCACGCGCGAGCTTCGTTACATTCACGGCATATTTTTCAAGCGCTTGATACGTCTCCTCGGGATGATCACTCTCCACGTGTTGACCGCCGCGAACTTCCGACAGCACCTTCAACGCAAGATCATACGACACACCCCCTTGTTCAAGATTTTTTTTCATTGATCCGGAAATCGAAAGAATGGCGAGAAAGAGATGTTCCGTCGACACAAATGTATCTCCGATCCGCGTCATTTCTTCTTCCGCTCGCGCGAATACCTTTGCAAGTTCCGGCGCGACAAACAACTGACCAAATACTTCACCGGGAACCGACGGAAACCGCTCTATATTCTCAAGCGTTACTCCCTTAAGCGTCTCAATATCAAGTCCAAGCTTTCCGATAATCACCGGGACAATCGAATGCTCTTGAATAAGAAGCGCATAGAGAAGATGCGCACTCTCAAGCTCGCGATGATTTCGCGACAACGCCATTTCTTGTGCGTTCCGAATCGCCTCCTGACTTTTTTGTGTAAAACGATTGATATTCATAAGGGTAGAGATGAGGGGTGAGAGATAAGAGTTTAGAAGTGAGGTACGAGGAGAAAAAATTATTTTTCGATTCCGCGAGATTCTTATATCAGGATGAAAAAAGTATTTTTTTCTTCTCTTGCGCTCTCTTGTCTTCAGGATAAGAAATTAGCACTCTCATGTCAAGAGTGCTAATTTTTACAATTTACGCCTGATACATCCAAAACGAAAAGGGCCTTCTTTGGCCCTTTTGTCATAATGCTTGACTCCTGATTATTCATCCTATTTCCGTTCCTCGAGTTTTACCTTCACTTCTTTTTCCTCTCCCTTGTGCCAAATCTTGAGAGTCACTTCCGCTCCTGGCGCATACTGACCGATCACACTCGAAAGTGCATGATTTTTATCAAGTTTTGTCCCATCGATCTCAAGAATAATATCGTTTTCCACAAGCCCCACCTTATCAGCCGGCGATCCCGGAATAACCGCGAAATCCCGAACGGTTTCTCCGCGAGCAATAAAGACTCCGTAATCATACGCAAGACCAAGTTCTTTTTTCATCGCTTCGTCGATCGGAACATACCGCACCCCAAGAAATGCGGTCGATATTTTCCCGGTTGTCTTCACTTGTTCGATTACCCGCTTCACTTGATTGATCGGAATGGCAAAACCGATATTTTCAGCACCCTGCGCCATCGCAACATTGACTCCGATCACTTCTCCTGAAACATTGAGGAGTGGTCCGCCGGAATTCCCGGGATTAATTGCCGCGTCGGTCTGAATAATGTCGAGGAGTTGTTCCGTATCGCCAAATCCCGATCCGGCCGTCACGCTTCGCTTGAGTCCCGACACGATGCCGCGCGACACCGAATTGGCAAATTCCCCGAGCGGATTGCCGATCGCAATCACCGTCTGCCCCGGCTTGAGCGAATCGGAATCTCCAAGCGGAAGATTCATAAAGTGGGACCCCTCGATCTTTACCAGCGCGATATCGTTTGATGGATCGCGAGCCAGTACGGTCGCGGGATACTCCGTTTCCCCCACAAGCACGGTGTAATTTGCCGATTCATCAGAGACAACGTGCTTATTCGTTACAATCAATCCGTCATCCGAGACAAAAAACCCCGACCCGCTCCCCACCTGTTGTTGTTCCGTTCCGCCATTCCCCTGACCGCGCCCTTCGTGAGACGGATCACCGAAAAAAAACGGAAATCCGCCGAACGGCGATTGGAAAAAATTTCGGTATTTCGGAACGTCTTTCGTAATAACGATACTCACCGTTCCCGACATCGACCGTTCAACGGCGGAAATAATTGCATTATCATCTTCAACAACCCGTTTTGTCTCGACCGATACCGCATCTTTTTTGTCTTGATTCGAAGGAAAGAAACGGGTAAACATTCCTTTGGAAACCAAAAGTCCAAAGAGTCCGATCGCGATCAACGCCCCGGACAATCCGCCGATCATGCCGGCAAGGAAAAAAGTTCGACTCCGATCCTGTTTCCGATGCGCATCGGAGATATGTTCCGCATCAGAAACGGTTTTTTCTTCGGAAGAAAGAGGTGTTTCATCCATAATACTGTTCGTTCAATAGTTACCGAAAGAAATTCCAAGAGATCATTACAAGAAAAATGCCGCTTCTCCGGGATTTTCTTTCAAGAGATCTTTTTCGAATGCCCGCATCGTCGGATCCCGAAACTCTATGCGCGCCGTTTCAAAATTCCAATTATATTCCGTATCCAGAACCCATATTTTCATTTTCTTCATTTCTTCGGAAAGAAAATCCGCATAGACCGGCTTTCGGGTAAAAATCTGCCGGAGATGATATGATTTTTCCCCGTTTTCTTCTCGGATATCTTCCACGAGAACGATATGAAACCCCAATGAGCTCTCAAGAATATCCGTTGGAACGCCTTTTTTTGCATTTTCAACCGAATTTTGAAGCTCCGGCGCGAGATCTTCGGATACAAACCACCCGAGCGATCCGCCATCTGACGATGTCTTTCCTTCGGAATATTCCGTTGCAACGGAAGAAAACGATCGGCCGGAAGACAAAGCATCCGCCGCCTCACGTATCCGCTCGCGAGCGCGCGAAGTAACCGGAGATTCTTTTTCAAACACCTTCGCAAGCTCCTCTTGATAGAGTGCCGGCTTCACGATAGTTTTCTGAAAATCCGCAAGCGACCACCCATAGAGTCGCTTCATATCTTCGGTAACACGATCCCGCGATCCGTATTCATCAAGCTTTCTACGAACACTCTCTTCCGTCATTTCATCGGTTACCACGATTCCGCGAGCACGTGCAAGAGATTCCGCGGCGGCATCCTCAATCATCTTATTCAAAAGTTCCTTCTCTCGTATCTTCAGTCGCTTCATCCCATCTTCCGTGGAAAAATCTATTCGAATACCGTACGGAGAAAGATCCTGTGTTTCATAAAATCTCCGAATAGACGCGACATTTCGAGCAACTTCCGAAAATGAAAGAAAAGAAGTCTGATTCACGATAATTGCCGGAAACGGAGACACTCTTCGAACGGCATTGCCAAGCGCCCCCGGCACGGCATATGAGAAAACAACAAAAAGCGACAACAAAAGAAAAGCCAGCCCCAAAAAAGCAAACAACGGGATCTTGAGACGCGATCGCAATATATTGCCGTGAGTTTCTGTTTCCATAATATTTTTTTCATTCAACGAAAAAGATCAAGCCACTGTTCCCAATTCGATCGCCGCACTCGCACGCCTCGACTCTTTGCTCCGGCATCCTCTCCGCGCTTTCCTTCTTCCGATTCTTCACCCCGAAGCACCACCACCCTCTCATCCGTCTTCCGGTATCCGAGTTTTTCCTTCGCTTCACGCTCCTGAAAGGAATCCGATGAAAAATAATCTATTTTTTCTTTTAGCGCCTCGTTTTCTTCCTTCAGAGAAGACGCTTCCTGCTTTAATCGGTCAATGTCGGTTTCGATACCATTACTTCGCTCACGTTCTTTTCTGGAAAGAATGACCAGCCACACGGAAAGAAGAACCACGAGAAAAAGGGCTATCCTCGAAAATACCGATACGGACGATTCTTTCATACGTCTTCTTCCTCGGATTCGCCCGAATCAAATCAATAGAAAAACGGCGCAAAAAGAAAAACGATCATCGAAAGCGCCACCAGAATCGAGAGAGCCACCCATGCCGCGTATATTTTTCTGTGCCGACTGCGAAAATCTTTCATACCTGATCAGTATATCGTTTTTTTCACACAAAGACTACCCCTCGGAATCTTTCCGAATGGATTGAATCATCGACCGGAGATCGGAAAGATTCGTCTCGGAACGTTTTCGAAGTGGGCGAATTTTCTTCGGCTCCATATGCGATACCTGCGAAAGTGTAACCGGACGATCAGAGGAAACATAGGCTACCGCTTCAATTTTTTTTTGCCCGGAAGATTCCTTCGGGCGACTTCGTTGCCGATCCTTTTCTTCGGATGCTCGCGAAGATACGGCTCTGTCACCTGATTCTTTGTTTCGATTGGTGGTATTTCTCGCATTTGCCATTGCGCGTTGATAATCCCGCAGACAATCCTTGCAAAACGTCGGACGACTCCCATCCGGCTCAAACGGAACCTGAATATCGATTCCGCACGTATCGCACACCGCCTGATAGAGCGTTCGCTCCGGTAATTCGGCATTATCGGAAACGGCAATGGGAGTAACAACACCTTCTCTTGCTCGTTTCGGCAAGGGAACGCTTTTCGATTCTTCTTTCGCTGGCGGAAGCGGATTTTTTTCTTCTTTCGGTACCGCCGCCCGCGCCTTTGTCTCGGTTGGCGCGAATGATTCTTGTTCCGTTTTTTTCGGCAGTATCGACAATTTCTTCTCCTTCAAAAATGACTCCTGTGTTTGCAATCCTTCATTCGACGCATCGTACCGAACGCGAGTTTTCGAAGGGCGTTCCTCGCGATTTGGTACGCGTCGGTCCCCTTCGGCAATCGCTCGGCGCTCTTCTGCCGTAAGCATCCCGCTCCATCGGCGAATCTTGTCTTCCACCTCCTCACGCGATGTCGCATACCGCTCCCGCGTCACACGAATCACCTTCTCCTCATTTTCAGCCGTCCCTTCTACGCGGATCGGCGGAAGCGTAATTGCGGAAAACGCATCACCCGCGATCCCATCGATCATCAATTTGAGATAAATATGATACTTCGGAAGATTCACCAAGTCATTCGCCACAAACACCGGCTCGAATTCTTTTTCGAGAAATTCTCCGTCCATCGCCCCGACCCGAAAGGATATAAGCGTCCCGGCATTCCCGAAAATCGCATTGCGCACTTTCTCGTCAATCTGTTCTACATATTGATTCGCAAGAATAAGGTTCAGACGGTATTTCCGGGCTTCGGAAAGAATATTCGCGAACGACTCCGTCGCAAAGTTCTGGAATTCATCGACATAGAGGTAGAAATCATTTCGGGTTTCTTCGGGAATATCCACTCGCGCCATCGCGGCGAGCTGGATCTTCGTGATCATCATCGCGCCGAGGAGCGCGCTGTTGTCTTCGCCGATCCGCCCCTTCGAAAGATTCATAATGAGGATTTTCTTCCCGTCCATCACGTCGCGAATATCAAAAGTCGATACCGTCTGACCCACGATATTGCGGATCAGGGAACTCGAGAGGAACTGCCCGACCTTGTTCTGGATCGGAGAAATCACTTCCTGAAGCACCCGATCATTCCACTTCGGAAATTCATCCACCCAAAACGACCGGATCACGGGATCGGTGATTTTCTCCACCACACGCTCCCGATATGATTTGTCGACAAGAATACGCGTTACGCCAAGAAGGGTCGACCCGGGATATTCAAGCAATGCGAGGATGGCGTTTCGCAAAATGTATTCGAGGCGCGGCCCCCACGAATCCGCCCAAATTTTCTTAAAGACACTGACGAGACCCGAAGCGACCAAGTGCCGATATTCGGGTGCAACTTTCTCCATCACATTGAACGCGATCGGGAAATCCTGATCTGCCGGATTGAAATAGATGACATCATTGATCCGATTCGCCGGAATCGCTTTGATCAATTTCTCCGACGTGTCGCCGTGTGGGTCGATGTAGGCGACTCCGTGACCATTCTGAATATCCTGAATGACAAGATTTTCGAGAAGATTCGTCTTCCCCATACCCGTCTTTCCAATAATATACATATGCCGACGACGATCGTCAGTTTTGATACCGAACACGCGCTCCTGGTGCCGGAAATTCGTTTTCGCAAAAAAAGTGATTTCGTGTTTTTCCATACGCAATTATTCGACAGGAAGATTTGCGGGCGCTCCGCCCTGCTTCGCCAGAACACGCGGAAGGGTCGGCGTCGCCACTACCATGTCGGGAATATGAAATACCGTCGCTAATTCTTCGGAACTCATATAAAACGTATTATCTCCGGCATCCCAATCCCGATCGCGATACCGATAGTAGATCAGCCGCTGACGAAAACGAAGTCTCGGCTCAACAAAGAGAAAGTTCGCGTACGTCTTCGTGTCATCGATCGGCTTCACCCCGTTCAAATTCATATCATTGAACTGCTTGATCGCACCAATAAGGGCGGACACCCCGGTACTCTTATCAAACACTTCCCGGCGACCGAGATAAAGATAGCGCATCTTGATTTGAAACTGTTGCTTCCCGATATTCGATTCAAGTGCTTTTAAAATTTCTTTTTGCCCCGGCGTCAAACGAAACTCCAGTGGTTGCAGTTCCTTTTTCTCCGTTTTTAAATCGGTGAACTGCGGCTCAAGTGCCATCATCGCCGTCGGAATATTTTTCCCGATATCAAGAATATCGATGCCGAGTTGCTTGAAAAGACTAACCTGCTCCGCCTCCGTCGCACCGATCAATCGCTGCACCGCCGGCTTTCCAAATTCTTTCACCCAATCCCCTTCCTTGCCGCGTGGCGCAACCAAATACTGAAGCCACATATGCTGCCCGGGGCCGGTCTTTGCCATCACTTCGGCAACTCCGGCGAGCGGATCAATCATTTTTCCGGTTACCGTTTCATCAAAGAATCGATAGGTGCGTATCGGTATTGCCTGCTCTTTATTGGTAAATTCAAACTCGGTCCCCCAGAGGTCCCATTCTTTGTTTGGAATAGTCACCGGGACCCGCTCGATATAGTCGGGAACCTCAAGAATCTCGATATTCGGATACTGCGCATAAAAATGCGCCTCGATCAAATTCTGATATTTTTTTTGCGTCCGGATATAGAAGTGCACATCTCCCTCCGTTCCGACGATTTCAAAACTGAAATAATCCGGAAGAAATCCCTGAATATACACTTCGACAATCGTCGGGTTTTTAATAACACCCGCGAGTCCGGCAAAAATCGACTCCATCAATTTCGGACTTTTTTCAACATCTTTCGGCGGGATAATCTCAAGCATTGTGCTTTTCAGCGAATGCTGATATTTCCGACGAACAAATTTAAGCCACAAAATCCTAAAAAGATAATAAAATGCGAATGGAAAAACAAGAAACCAAATATCGAGCACGACCCCGAAAATCCCGGAAATTCCCTGAAAGAATTCTTGAAAAACATTCATAGCATCGGACGCTTCGGAAGGTTCTCCGTTACGCCAAAAGTATTGTAAAAATGTATCGAAACAAACAACTCGTGAAAACGAAAAGCTTGAAAGCTTCTGCGTTTGCGTAAAATTTTTCCGTCACAGTCATCCCGCGTGGAAATGTTCGGAAAAACGAGCCGACATTATTTCTTTCCCGTCTTCGCTGCCGTATAGAGATTCTTTCCCGCTTTCTCAAAAAAGAGATTCAAGTTAATCGCAACCGTCGAACGTTTTACTTCTCGAACTTTGAGCACTTCCGAGAGAATCGCCTCCTTCGACATCGGCGCCTTTGATTTCGCGAGAATGTCCGTAATAACATCTTTGACCGTTCCTTTGCGATACCCCCAGTCGGAAAGCGCATAAATCCCTCGCCCTACCAAAACAAAATCGGTATCCTTAATAAGTTCGTTGTGTACGGTCTGCGGATGCGTTTTTCGTCCCTCGCGATTGAGCGCATATGTATCGATTTTTTCCGCAATCTCGCGAAAATGCATCGGCTTTCCGTTCATCTTCAACACCAGTCGCGCCTTCTCTCGTGTTCCGCGAGGTCGCACTTCGCTCCAGTGAGCAAGTCCCCACTTCCCAAACACATTCTCAAGCACCTCCGCCGAAACCTGAAGAAATCGTCGGACATTATCGGCAGAAATATCCGGATGTTCTTTTTTCAAATGCACGAGAAATTCATCCCACTCAAGCACTTGCTTCGCATTTCCGAGAACCTTTTTTGCATTCTCGTGAACAGATTCCCAATATTCGAGAGAAAAATCCGTCAGACGATATGCCGCCATTCGTCCTTTTTCCATTTTTTCAAAATGAACAAATGGAAGACATTCAACAAACACAAGGAGAGCGCCAGACTCGCGAGCGTCATTTGCAGAGAGCTTCTTTTTCAAGGATTCCGCTTCCATTATACCATCGTTCTCGCGAAGGGTCGACTCGATCGTTTCTTTTGCGGAAAGAAACAGTGGGTGCTCTTTTTGAGTACGAATCAACCGAAGCCCATGCTCAACCACCTGCCTCACTCGTTCACGAGTAATTTTGTACGATCGCCCGATTTCCTCAAGTGTTTTCGGCTCGCCGGAAATCACACCAAAACGAGCTTCGAGAATATCCCGACTCCGTTCCGGAAGCCCCTGTAAAAGTTCGGTCAATGCGGAAACAAAAGAAAAGCGCTTCGCTTCCTTGGATATGCTCTTTATGGCTTTTTTGGGTTCATTTTTCATAGAGATTATGGGATATACAGAGTCCTCAAACCGTCCTAATACATTACCGCATAATCCCCTATTTTGTCAAGACTTTTCGGAAGGTATGAGAAAGTCCTCGAATTTTTTCCGAAGTTTCGCAAGTTTCGGATTGATAACGATTTCGCAATACGGGACCGCGGTGTTTTTTTCGTAATACCGGTTGTGATACGATTCCGCCGGATACAACCGCGCCAATAATCGAACCTCGGTCACGATCGGGTCCGAAAAAATTTTCTCACGCTCCAATTCGGAAATTTTTTCAAGAACAAACAGACGATCGGAGTCCGTCTCAACAAACACAATGGAGCGATACTGGGTCCCCGTGTCATTTCCCTGACGATTGAGTGTCGTTGGGTCATGAAGTGAGAAAAAAATATCAAGAATATTCGAAAGAGAAATCTCCGACTCGTTATACAAAACCTCCACCACCTCGGCATGTCCCGTATCGCCGCGACTCACGTCTTCATACGTCGGATTTTCCATTGCGCCGCCGGCATATCCGGATTGCACCGACACGACTCCGCGCACCCGAAGAAACACCGCCTCCAAACACCAGAAACACCCTCCGCCCAACACAATTTTTTTCATATTTTTATGATTCATATTTTTTATCACACGGAAACACGGAAAAGAATCATCGATTTTTTCACCGGCTTCGGAATAGAAAGATGGTCGCCTGTCGGATACTCTCGAATCGCCTCAAAAAATCGTCGAAGCGGATATCGATATTTCTTTCCGAATTTCGTTCCCGGATCGTTGGTAATCACTTCCCCTGTCTTTCCATCATACCCGATGGCAATAAGCATATGCCGCTCCGGTCCCGGCGCCGTATAGTGCGGATTCTGAAGCGCTTGACCATTGGTTTGCACCAACAAGATATTTCCCGAACGAAGCTCGTCTTGAATATCCTTTTCCGTTACGTCGCTCCGATACACGGCATCCTCTCGATCGAAATAATCCCGAAGCACTGCTGCCGAATCGGTAAGCGAAAGATCTCTTGATGTTCCGTACCGCTTCTCAAGATACGTCGCGAGTATCCGCATATCGCTTTTCATCGTCTCCGTCGTCAGAACTTTCCCTTCGAGAAAACGCACCAAAAGAAGCATCGACGCCTCCTCGCAACCGTCCTGATAGAGCGAATCCCTCCAATTCCCATCCGGCGCCTGCGATACAAACGGCATATCGTACGGTTTTGAAAAAACAGGAGTCCTTTCTTTTGGTTCTTCTTGCGTGAACGACTGCAAAGAAACCGCTTCCAATGAAACTTCTTTTTCCGTTCCTTCGGTAGAAATAAAGGAGGTGTCATTCGGTTTGTGTTCCGGCGACAAGGCGGGCTCTTTGAATCGAAATCGGAAGAAAAATATTCCCCCGCCGATGCACAACGCGCCGATCACCCAAACAAAAAATTTCCGCATAATATCTTATTCTTCCTTCGGTGCAAACTTCATCGAAAGCGAATTCACGCAATGGCGAACATTTTTCTCGGTCAATCGCTCTCCCTCAAATATATGCCCGAGGTGTCCGCCACAATTCATGCAAGTAATTTCCGTACGCATTCCATCCGCATCGGGCGTCCGTTTTACCGCTCCCGAAATTTCCTGATCAAAAGAAGGCCATCCGCAACCGGAGTGAAACTTATCTGTCGACCGATAAAGCGGCGCGTCGCACCGCCGGCAAAGATATGTTCCCTCGCGAAAAAAATCGTCATATTCTCCGGTGAACGGCGCCTCCGTCCCCTTATTCACGATAACTCGCTCTTCTTCCGGTGTCAGTGTATTGAAAGTCATACGCATTTCTTTATGGTTTTTCATTATACCCCCTTTCTTCTCCAAACCAAAAACACCTCCGAAAAGAGGTGTTCTCGAATATTTTCAAACAAGATTAATTCACAAACGTAAGCGCGGTACCGGTTTTATTCCCGCGACCCGTTCGACCGATACGATGCACATAATCCTCGTAGTGTTCCGGCACATCGTAATTGATCACATGGGTCACATTTGGGATATCGAGTCCTCGCGCCGCGACATCGGTCGCCACCAAAATATCCACTCGTCCCTCTCGGAAATTTTTGAGCGCTCGCTCACGTTGCCCCTGTGACTTGTTTCCGTGAATCGCGTCCGCCTTGAATCCCCGGTGATTGAGATTTTTCGCGAGCTTGTCCACACCATATTTTGTCCGCCCAAAAATGAGTACCTTCTTGAATGCCGGACCGTTCAGGATATCGTGCAATTTTTCAATTTTTTCTTCACCCGGTTCCAGTCTCACAATATCTTGATCCACATTTTCCGATGTCGGACGGGTTTTCACTTCGACACGAATCGGATCGCGGAGAAATTTCGTTGCAAGCTCGGCGATTTCTCGCGGCATGGTTGCCGAAAAGAAAAGCGACTGCCGATCCTCCATCAAGAGGTCAACAAGATATTTGATGTCTCGGATAAATCCCATATCAAGCATTCGATCCACCTCATCCAAGACAACATTATTAAACTTTGAAAGATCGAGGACTCCGCGTTCTTCCAAATCCTTCAATCGCCCCGGCGTACCAATCACAAAGCTCGGATAACCGGACAACTGCTTGATCTGCCGACCGATATTGGCCCCGCCGATACAGAGCGCCGATCGGAGTCCGGATCCTTTGGAAAAATCACGGAACTCTTCTTCGATTTGTATCGCGAGTTCACGCGTCGGAACGACAATGAGCGCTTTTTCCCGCTTGTGATGAAACGTCTTATCGATCAGCGGAAGAAGAAACGCGGCAGTTTTTCCGGTACCGGTATTCGCGATACCGATCACGTCTCGACCTTCAAGAATTCGCGGGATGGCTCCGTCTTGAATCGGTGTCGGATGTACATAGCCTTTCGCAACAATATTGTCCTTCAATTTCTTGTGGATATCGAAATCCTCAAAACGATGCTTTGGATCATACGGTTTTGTCTCTTCCGTTTTGATCGCTTTTTTCACGAATTGCGAAAAATCAATCACTTCTTTTTTACGACTATTTCCCTTATGGTTTTTCCGCCCGGAAAATCCGGCTTGCCCGGGAAGGTGTCCAAATTTTTTCCGACCATCGCCAAATCCGGACGATCTCTTCGCTCCGAAACGACTGCTATTCCCGTTCTTTCTTTTATCAAACATAACTTCTCCTTAATGATGAAATATCCTGCACGTGAGATTCAATAGGCTCCAACCTCCTCTCCTCCGCGCAGAAAAGCTTCACACTCACAAGAAGAAAAGTAAGCTACCTCGAACAATCTGAGGAAGTACAAGTATTTAATTAAAGCAAAAAAATCATTCGTTGTCAATGGATTCCTTCGGCATAAGATATTCTCTCCAAGAGAAATACCAAAAAATTCCGCTTATACAAAGCAAAAAGATGAAAGAAAGGAGCGACCATTCCGGAATGGAAAGCAAGAGAAGCGTCCACCCCTGTTCAACACAGCTTACCGACGGATGAAAAAGATTCGCGACCACATCCGAAAGAGAGATTATCCATGGCGGCGCGCACACCGTTCCCGGCGGCGGAGGGAAATGCTGCATCCATACCTGCCGTGCTGCTATCGATCCGCCAATAATCGAAAAAAATGCGATTCCGATCCCGAATGCCACTCTTCGAAAGACATGCCCCGATGAAAAAAATCCCCCGAAAAGTGCGGTGAATCCGATAAGAAAGAAAAATATTCTCTGTAAAACACATAAAGGACATGGAGTGAGCCCCACAAAATACTGCAACGCAAAGCCAACTCCGAGAAGAGCAAAACAAAACCCCGAAATCAAAAGAAAAAATCGCTTCGGTTGATCAAAAATAGAAAAAAGAAATGACATCATCGTTCCTTGAAGATAGCACGAAAAACAAAATGGGAGTATACTCGGGGTGAAAAGCCTTCAGAATGGAGAGCGCATATCGCTTCGGTGATACCAATTGGGATCCACCTGATGTTCAGGGAAAAGTATTTTTCCGACACTATTACTCGGGAACCCAGATCCGCCCTCCTGCATTGAGGGCTTTTTGTATCCAAAAAATTACCGAAGAGAATATCGACAACCGCAATAATTTTGCCGATATATTCCTCTCTCACGAACCATATTTCTCGCCGTTGATTCGCGTCCTTTTTTCTTCCAATCCTCCGCATAAAACAAAAGTCCGTATCGCCCCGCGGCCGCCTCACCTATCGGGAAAATCACCTTCGCGCTTTTGCGACTTCCCATGGTAAGCGTCGTTCCAAACAATGCAAACCCCCGCTCCTTTGCCTCACGTGCCGATCGATCGAGTCGCATACCGATACAGGTGAAGCAACGCTTGCCCTGCTCGGGTTCACCCTCAAGTCCGCGCACTCGCTCGTCCCACTCCTCCGGACGATAGTCAAGATCAATCATAGGAATCTCCCATTCCTCGCACACTCGTACCACTTCTCGCTTCCGCCGAATATACTCCTCTTCGGGAAAAATATTTGGATTAAAAAAAAGGACACTCAAAGAAAATGTCCGACGAAGCTCATCGATCACCGCGATTCCACACGGAGCGCAACAGGTATGCAGAAGAAATGTTTGCCGCATAATTTCGTGTCAACCGATAAAAAACCCGATCAAACAAAGAAACGCGAACAGCTCTTGCAATACAACGGTTCCTCGACTGACGGTAAAAAACGCGTTTTGTTCCGTCCGATCAACTCGCTCGAAAACACTTTTTCCGAGCCACACCGCAAGTGGCAAAGAGAGAAAAACGAGCCCGCACCACAAGGGAAGAGTACGCAAGAAGATACCAAACAAAAAAATTACATACGCCAAAAGAAGTGTCGTCATATAAACCCACGCCGACACATGCGACCCCAAGCGAACAACCACAGTCCGCTTGCTCGCAGCCGAGTCGGCAAAGCGATCCGGGACTTCATTGATAAGAAGAATATTCATCGTCAAAAGCCCCAAGGGAAGTGCTACAAACCAAATATCCGAACCCCACTCACCCGCCTGCAAAAGATACGCACCCCCGACAACGAGCGGGCCGAAAGCAATCGCCACCGCGAGCTCTCCAAATCCCCGATACGCAAACGCTACCGGACGAGTCGTATAAAAAAACCCGAGCCCGACGCCCAAAACACCAAGCCACAGCCACTCCCACCTCCCCGAGATCTGCACAAAAGTAATCCCCGCAGTACAGGCGATCCCAAAACACAGAAGAGCAGCGAGTAAAACCGATTGAGGCGCGAGCTCCCCTTTTTGTATCACCCGACTTCCTCCATTAAAAACCGTAAACACACTATTTGCTTCATCATTCCCCGAAAGATGATCAAAATAATCATTGGCAATATTGGCTCCCAAGTGTGCCGCAGAGACAATGACGATCCCGAAGAAAAACGCATTCCAGTCAAACAATCTCGATTGCGAAAAAGCAAATGCCGCACCAACAATCGCCGAAAGAATCGTCACACTCAAAAACGGAAGTCGACACACCCGCATCCACGCAGAAAAAGATGAGGAAAACGAATGAACCCGATCGGATGACCGCATAAAGACCATAGATGAGATGCCAAAATGCACTTCTCCAGTATACGATGTTTTCAAAAATACGCGAGTCTACATTGCAAAGAAAGCATCTTTTTGGTATATTCTTCGGAGTATATTCCCTTCGGAGATCTCTTGAGGAAGGTTTCTCTCTAGGGGCCCGTAGCTTAGTTGGTAGAGCACCGCATTTGCAATGCGGGGGTCAGCGGTTCGAATCCGCTCGGGTCCACACGGTGCCGAACAAGAAAATTCCAGGCCTTGATTTTTTTGTTCTGTCATTGTATTCTGAGTTGGATTCTTTTCTCTCTTTTGGGTGATTAGCTCAGGTGGTTAGAGCGCGACACTGATAATGTCGAGGTCCCAAGTTCGAGTCTTGGATCACCCACAGTCCTTCAAATGGACTCATACAGCGGGGTGGAGCAGTCTGGCAGCTCGCCTGGCTCATAACCAGGAGGTCGGTGGTTCAAATCCACCCCCCGCAACAAAAGAATAGCGCGAACAAGAGGCAGGGTAGCTCAGCTGGTTAGAGCACAGCACTCATAACGCTGAGGTCGTGGGTTCGAGCCCCACCCCTGCTACTTGAAGTCCGGTATCTGTGGCAAAATAAATATGAGATCACCTGAAGGAAATATCGGAAATCCCCCTCTCCATTCCCGCGAAAGAAAAGGAGTGATTTCCAGGGAAGTCTCTTTCAAAGGATCTCCGACATGGACAAGAAGAGAAAAGACCGCCGACAGCACCGCTCTCGAACAACCCATTACCGCCGACTCACTTGTTTCTCTTTTTACCAAAAGTGAAATTGGCGGAGATCTTTCACTCAAAGCCGCATTCGTAGCATTGGTTCAGGAATCAAATCTCGAACCGGAAACACTCACCGCTCTCAAGCAAAAACTCTCGTCGAGCGACGTATCCGGACGAACCATGATTCTTGAATGTATGCGTGAATACCTCTCTGCATTGAGAAGCACAGCAAGCGACAAGTCAAAACGACTTGCTGCCGCCCGGACCCGGTTCTCCGAAAGTACAAAAGGTTTTCTTCATTAAAAATTGAAAATTTTGCAAAATTATTGGGGACGTAGCTCAGCTGGTTAGAGCGCCACACTGTCACTGTGGAGGTCGCGGGTTCGAGTCCCGTCGTCCCCGCCAAAATCAAAACCCCGATCAGATCGGGGTTTTCATAAGATATGCGAAAAAATCTGCATCTTTTCTATTTTTTATTTCTGTAACATTTCAAGCTGGCTCCGTATTTCTTCCGAAGTTAACGCGGGCTGCTTGCTTGTCTGACCCGTCTTTTCCAATACTTCAAGCTGCTTGTCTATTTTTTCCGCCGACGGAGACGCCGACGCATCCCCGTTCGAATCGACCGACTCAAGTTGCTCGAGTTGTTTTTGTATCTCTTCCGACGAAAGATGGCCACCCTCCTTTTGTGCCTCTATCTTCTTTCCATACATCATGACATCGTTATCGGCTCTACGATTTTTAAATGCAACCACCACCCAAACAACCACGCCGACCATCAGCGCAAGTAAAACAACAAGCAACCACTTGAGTTGCGGACGATTCAGAGAATTATGAGATGTTTCATCCTGAACAAACATATATTTTCTGTTTTTATTTATACATATTCAGTATATATCAAAAAGAAAAAAGAGTAATCCCCCCTACCCTTGTCCCAATTTTTTCTTCAAGAGATCGAGCACCATTTTCGGATTTGCTTTTCCTTTCGTCTTCGCCATCGTCTGTCCCATAAGGTATTGCAACGCATTTTGCTTCCCCGATCGAAAATCGGCAACGGACTGTTCATTTTCCAAAAGCACCGTATCGACTGCCCCCTCAAGCTCATTCTCATCACTCACCTGTGAAAGATTCAATCGCTCCACAATATGCGACGGATCATTATCACCGCCCCGATACATTTCGGCAAGCACCGCCTGCGCCGCACTCGAATTGATTTTTCCATCAACAACAAGCCCGATAAATTCCGCATAATTCTCCGGTGTGAAAGGAATGTCTCGCGCGGACTCCTCCCGTTCAGAGAGGTGTTTTCGAATCTCCGTCAGCATATAGTTCGCCGCAAGCTTCACGGATTTCTGAATATCCGCGGAGAGTTCTCCGCTTTCGATTTTCTCCGCAATCTCGCTCGCCGTATTTTCAAAAAATTCAGAAAATTCTCGATCCTCGGTAAGAATCACGATATCCGCTTCCGGCAATTTATACTGCTCTATAAATCGCCACTGTTTCGCATCCGGCAATTCCGGGAGCGATTGTTCAAGTTTCGCAATTTCTTCATCTGAAAACTCAAATGGTGGAATATCCGGCTCCGGGAAATACCGATAATCATGCGCGGATTCTTTTTTGCGTTGTGAAACCGTCTCGCCGCGATTTTCATCCCAACCGCGAGTCTCCTGAATGATTTTCCTCCCCGCCTCCAATTCTTCTGTTTGTCGCGCGATCTCAAACTCAATCGCTCGCTCCACGACCTTAAAAGAATTCAGATTTTTGATTTCCACTTTGGTTCCCGACAATCGATCCGACCCCTCGGGATAGAGAGAAATATTCACCTCGCAACGCATCTGACCCTTCTCCATATCCGCGTCCGACGCATCAAGATATCGCAAAATCTGCCGCAACTTCTGACAAAATGCCCGCGTATCTTTTCCAGTTTCAAAATCCGGTTCAGTTACAAGCTCCATAAGTGGCACGCCCGCACGATTATAATCAACAAGCGTGTATTCTGATCCGGTTGGATGCATCGACTTTCCTGTATCTTCTTCGAGATGAATACGTGTAATACGAAACTCTTTCCCATTCACCACAAGCTTTCCCTTCTCACAAAATGGTTCATCGTACTGGGAAATCTGATATCCCTTCGGAATATCCGGATAAAAATAATTTTTTCGATCAAATTTGGAATGCTTGCGCAGCGTACACGAAAGCGCAAGCCCCACACGCTGCACAAGTTCAATCGCCTTTCGATTCGGCACCGGGAGCGTCCCGGGCTGCGCGGTACAAATAGGACAAATATGTACGTTTGGATTCTTTTCCAAGCCAAGCCCGTTTTTACACGCACAAAACATCTTGGAGTTCGTTTTCAACTCCGCATGAATTTCCATTCCAATGGTAACGCCGTACTGCATACTTTCAAATTAAATCAATGCGATCCTGTGCTCCCAAACCCATTCGATCCGCGATCGCTTTCCGGTAAATCAGTTACTTCTTCAATATCCGGATGTTCCACTTTTTGAATAAGAATCTGTGCTACTTTTTCTCCTGCAGAAAACGACAATGTTTCATGAGAAAGATTTTTTGCAATCACCACAACTTCTCCTCGATATCCAGCATCGATCACCCCACCCATCACCTTCAGGCCTTTTTTCAAAGCGACTCCCGATTTGTCCCATATCAATCCAACATACCCTTCCGGAATCACAAACGCAAGACCAGTCGGAATTCCCTTGCGATCCCCTGATAAAAACTCAATTGCCTCCCGAGAACAAAGATCCAATCCTGCATCACTTGAAAGTGCAAACATTGGAATTTTCGCTTCCGGAAAAAGTTTTTTGACGAGAAGTTTCATGCTTTATATATATCCTTTATATTACTTTTGCAACTTCATTCCAAACCATTTCTGCAATAATTTCACGCGAAAGCAATTCTTTCTTCCGAGTACATGTAATTTTCACCCAAGTATTATTTTCCTGTACGAGCTTCATGGCACTCTTTCGAGAATCATCAAGATGTTTATGATTTGATTCAGCAACATCTTTTTTACCTCGAACAAAGCGATTCTGCGAAATCCCTTGTTTTTTTTGGCTCAACAATTCGTCAGAGACCTCTCTTGGTACATCAAGATAAAGAATAAGATCTGGTCGTGGCAACTGAAAAATACCAAATTCCATTCGGTTGAGCCATTGTAAAAATTCTTTTCGCTTCTTATAACTATGAATCTTTCCGCCTTGGTGCATTTGATTCGCACTCACATACCTATCACACACAACAATGTATCCGTTTTGAAGCCATTCTTCTATTTTCTTTTTTGACTCAAAACGATCAGCTGCATAGAGTACCGACGCGATATGAGGATCGATCGAAAGAAAATCACCATATTCCCCCGAGAGACATCTCCCGATAAGTTCTCCAAAAAAATTATGTTCGTATCGTGGAAAATCAATAGTTTTTACTCGTCTCTTCTCTTTTTGTAACCGATTCACAAGAATTGACACCTGCGTCGCTTTTCCTGAACCATCTGCACCATCAACAACAACCAAAAATCCCTTCTTTGATTTCTTTCCCATACTCTCGGAAAACAACAATTACTGTGTTACTTTCTTTTTCAATTCTTCCACCATTTTGTCCACCTGCGCATACAATTCCTCCAAAGTACCGTCATTATTGATGATAAACTCCGCTCGATCTTTGAGCTCGGAAATACCCGTCTCGGTTTCAAGCTTGGCATCCTTTTCAAATTGCGCCTCCGTTTTAGTCGCATCATCGGCATTTTGTCGGCGTTTCGTCAGTCGCTCATAGCGCGTCTCAGGAGATGCCTCGATAAAACAAAAGTAAAAATGCTCGCTCGCTTCCATATGCACGATATCCGGAAACCGCCGCACACCATCGACCACGACAAACTCTTTCTCGCTCGCCTCCGCTTCAGAAAGAATCACCTTGGAGAGAATATCTTCGCCAAATCCCTTTCGAAGATGCAGCGAGAGTGTCGAGAGATTCTTTCTCGTATGTTCGAGTCCAATTCTATCCAAAATATCCCGAAGCGGCTGCGAAAAACGAAGCTTCAAAGCACCATGCTTCTCGGCGAGATAATCCCCGACAGCATCTTTTCCCGAAGCAATTTCCCCCGCTGTTCCTAAAATGATTTTTGACATATTGTGCGCGTGTTCACATTCCAAATTACCTCTTCCCTATCCTCTCAATTTCCGCCCCGTTTCGCAAGTAGAGCCTCAAAAACCTCCGGAAAATCCTCAAAAACCTTCCCGAGATGAAGCGTTTGTCCGGAACGGATTTTTGCAAGATCTCCGCTTGTGATCCCATATTCCCGAGCCAGTGTTTCTTTTGGAAGTTCAGAAAGTCGACTAACAGTATTCTCAACAAGCGTATTTAACTCTCCGGTGGTTATTCCCTCAAATCGTGAATCGGAAAGCATCATCTCTTTCAACCCCTTCCAGACCGATCCGCCAGAAGATACTTTGTATTCATACGACACCGTATCAATCGCACTCGATACATCCGGAATGGTCGTCGGAGAGGTAATTTCTCCAACCGCCAATCGCGACCCTAATGCCGGTTCTGAAAACGAAGCGGGCTCGAGTCCAAGCGATTGTCGAAGAGACACTACCGCATCATCAAGCGATCGTAAAAAACTCTCGATTTTCGGAAACTCAAAATCGATCCGATCAAGCGCTGGTTTTACAATACCATCGGAAAAAAGCGCGCCCGCATACGAAAACGCGCCGGCGGTGAGCGCGCCAAGGGATGTTTTTTGCACAATATGCAGCCATTTTGCGCGATCTATTCGATGTTTTCTTGTATCAAGCACCGAAGATACCCGGTCCGAAAGCGCCTTGCTTACCGATTGATTTCCGCTCGAGAGAATCACTTCCGCCCTCGAAAGTTCCTGCAAAAGTGAAAGTTGTCGCAAAAACTGCTCATCCCCATCACCAAAAGCAATCAATCCATCCACGAGTTTCCTCCGAGTATAATCCACCCGCGCCCGCAAACGCTCCCGCATATCTCCATGCAATCGCTCAAGCACCTTTGAATCCAAAAGAGACTTGTCTTCCCCGGCACTCTTGGAAACCTTCCGTCGAGCCGCCTCGGCACGAAATTTCATTTTCCGAAAAAGCGGGCTTTCCTTATCAATACTGAATTCTTTCTCGATAATTTTTCGTTCATCTTCGAGTTTTCTGATCAGCGACTCGACAGAAACAAAATTTTTCTCATACTTTTTGGTTTCTTTTTCAGATCGCACTTTCCCTCCATATCGGGTTTCTACGGCATTTTCCTTGAGTTGTTGATTTGCCCGCATACCGGAAAAAATCGCCCCGCATACCGCCGGAGCGGCAATCCAGCCAAGCGTCTCCTTCACCACGGATCGCGCAAGGATACCAAAAGCAAAGTATCCCGCATGTTCACCAAAAACACCCGTCGAAATCCGTCGCCACAAACTTGGATTTTTCGACGCATAAAATCTCCGCTCAAGCTCGGAATCTTCCCCGACCATTCGTCGAAGCTCAATTTGCGTATCCGTTTCATTGATTGCCACCAAAACATCTTTCAGATCAATACCCGTCTCTTTTTTTCGCGCAATCACGGAAGAAAATGACTGGAGGAGTTGATCTCTTGATTTTTCGTATTCCTTCTTGTTCTGTTGATATAATTCCCGATGCTCTGCGCTCGCATCCGGAAACGACCACTCATACGGAATCTCGGAAAGTTTTCGAGCGGCGGTATTCAATGTTGCCGAAGCATCCCGAACAGCGTCATTGGTTTCCAGAGAAAATTCTTTTGCGGAGAGAGAAAAAAAATCCACATTGAGTTTCCCAGAAACTCCGAATGACGCATCCGGTCCGTTTTTTGTTTTCTCAAGCAAATTTCTCAACACTTCGCCATGGCTTTCCATTCCGGCGCTTCGAAATTCTTGTACCGTAAGGCGTTTTGTTTTTTCCAAACGAGCCGATCGAGAAAACGAAAGCCAAATGCGCCGAAAAAAACCGTCCGCATTCGATTCTTCTTCCGTGATTTTCCGACGGGATTCGGCATCGAGCCTGCCAAGCGTCGCGTATCGCATATTTTCAAACAGAAGTCGCTTTTTCCCATCAGAAAGCTTTTGAAATTCCGGAAAAGAAGCGAGTTCTTCTTTTGAAATTCCAAACTCTTTTTGAAAGAACACATTCGTCCGCTCGACCTCATTTTTTTGGATTTCGCTCGCATCACTCCGACGTTTTTTCTTATCCAGAGCCGCGAGTCGAGCAGCTTTTTCTTTTCGTTGCTCGTGCATCAGAAGCAATTTTTTCCGATCAGCCTGTATTGTTTCTTTCAAAGAAGCGCGCTCATCTTCAGAAGCACCCAAGCTCGGCAGACGAGAAAAAACTCGCTGCAATAAATTTTGCTTTTGAGAAAACGAGTCTTCCAATTTCTTGAGTCGGCGTTTGTTTGACTCAATGTCATCCATGAGCGAAACAACATCTCGATCAATCTGTTCAAGAGAAGACGCGAGCACATGCCGGCCTATGTCTTCGTTTTCTTCCTCCGAAAGAACGCTTTCTCCAGCACCTTCAGCAATATCTTGTTCCGCTTCCTGAATAATCTCTTCGGGTGTCTGTACTTTTTTCGGTGCTTCCGATTCGTGAGATTCCTCTTCCTCAGGAAAATTGTCATCAACCGTTTTTTCTTCTATGGGCTCACCGGAAGGCGAGTCATTTATTTCTTGAGCACGCTTCGAAGAACGCTGACGAGAGAGTCCTTGCTGTTTCAGTTCGTTGAACACACGCTGAACACCCTGAGGAGAAATCATTCCCGAAAGATCATCGAGAGAGACTATCGATTGGCCTGCAGACTCACCCTCACGATGAAAAACCATCGCCTTCACCGGAACAAGAGGATCTCGTTCATCACGATACACGGAAACATTGTTCCCGCTTTCCTTATCAACAAAAGAAAATAAAACGAGTTTTTCCCGTTTCTGATCTCCCTCCTGCACATGAGGATCCAAATTTCTCAAACGATGAACCAAATCATCTCTGTCCGGACTTTTTTGTTTCATACTTCAAGGCTGTGTATTCCTCTCCAGAGTAACAAAAGAGAATGCATACTGTCCATGATTCTTTTTTTCCTCAGTCGCAACAGGAGAAAAAAATGACTCATACTCGGGGAAAAAAGTATCGGCCTCAAATAATCCTTCAACAAGCGTCAGGTACAGCCGATCGGCAAAAGGGAGCATCTGCCCATACACGCTCGCCCCACCACAAATAAAGACTTCGTCCTGCTCCACTTCACGAGCCTTGAGAAGTGCCTCGTCGACCGAACGAACCACCACCACTCCTTCCGGAGAAAAATCCGGATCAAGCGAAAGCACGATATTTGTCCGATTGGGAAGCGGCTTGCCAATAGAGTGATACGTTTTCTCTCCCATGATAATCGCGTGCCCCGATGTCGTTTCTTTGAAATGCCGAAAATCTTCCGGAATATGCCACAGAAGTTTATTCTGAAAGCCAATAGCCCGATCCTTCCTTGCGATCGCGGCGATCATGCTGATAACTGGTGTATTCATTCTTTCTTTTTCATTTCAAAAAATCTTTGGCTTCTCCTCAGAAGAGTGTCCGCACACTACACTGCAATCGGCGCTTTGATCGGTGAGTGTGATTCGTACCCCTCTAAAGTAAAGTCGTCAAGAGTAAAGCCAAAAATATCTTTCACCGCTGGATTGAGTTTGAGAGTCGGAAGTTTTTTTGGCTCACGCGCAAGCTGAGTTCGTACCTGATCAAAATGATTTTTATACAAATGCACATCACCACCCGTCCATACAAACTCTCCCGGGAGAAGATCACACACTTGCGCTATCATCATAGTCAAAAGCGAATAAGAAGCAATATTGAACGGAACTCCAAGAAACGTATCACAACTTCGTTGATAGAGCTGACAAGAAAGTTTTCCGTTGGCGACAAAAAACTGAAACAAACAATGGCACGGAGGCAATCCCGACTTGGCCATTTCCTCAATATCCGCCACATTCCATGCTGACACAATCAGCCGTCTCGAATCCGGCGTTTGTTTGATTTGTTCAATTATCTGTGTAATCTGATCGATATGCCGACCATCCGGTGTCGGCCATGAGCGCCACTGATATCCGTAAATCGGACCGAGCTCTCCGTACTCTTTCGCAAATGCCTCATCCGTCTTCACTCGATCGACAAATTCTTTGAGCCCCTTCGTCCACTCTTCCGATCCGGATGGCGGCACAGGCTGCCCCGTTTTCTCAAGATACCCTTTGTATGGCCACTCATCCCAAATATGCACATCATTTTCCGCGAGGTATCGAAGATTCGAATCTCCCTTGAGAAACCACAAAAGCTCATGGATAATTGCCCGCAAGGCCATTTTTTTGGTCGTCAAAAGAGGAAACCCCTCGGAAAGATCAAAACGCATCTGATGGCCAAAGACCGCCCGTGTCCCCGTGCCGGTCCGATCGGTTTTATCGACGCCCTTTACCACGATATGCCAGAGAAGATCTTGGTATTGTTTCATATATACTGTTTCAGATTATTGAGAGAAAAGGCAAACACCTGGTAGCAACAATCGGTTATTTTTTCTTGAAATTCAAATGCATTTTCGATGCGACCGGCTTGGTATCCCCATAATATTTACTATTGAGTCCCTTGGATCCATACGGCCGCTCACACGGCGACGAAAGATACTCAAAGGCCATCTGACCGATCGGCATGCCGGCATACAGCTTTATCGGGAGCTTCCCCGCATTAAACAGTTCGAGCGTCATTTTGAGACGATTACCTGCATCCAGAAATCCGGCTGTCGTATGAATAATCAGCCCAAGCCGTCCAAGCGAGCTCTTCCCTTCCAGTCGTCCAACGATCTTGTCGGACACACCGGTCTCTTCAAGCAGTGTCCCGAGCGCAAACTCCCCCGGATGAAGCACAAACGCCTCATTTTTTTTGATCTCGATTTCCTTCATCAAGTTCTCCGCCGGAGACTTTGGGTCGATCACAAAATTTTGATTGATATTGAAAATAAGAAAGTGCTTATCAAGATGCACATCATAACTCGCCGGCTGAACACAGTCGCTCTTAAACGGCTTAATCGTGATTTCTTTGCTGCGAATCTCTTTTCGAATATCCCTGTCCGAAAGAATCATAGGCGTTCTCAATAAATTAGCTCGCCCTCCTAAAGTATCCCCATCATACCAGATATATTTTCCCTACACAAAGCCATTTTTTGCAATAAACACCCACCCCTGTCAATGAAGAATGTTCGCCATCACCGTATCGGTTGCGGCAAGAAGCTCCTCGAGCCCCCGATCATTTACGATTGTAAAATCCGCCTTCGCACCGATTTCCGGAATATGCACCTCGGTCGGAGCTTGTTCCAATCGTTGAAAATACTCAAAACTCTCACTGTCATCAGATTTTTCGCCTCGCTTATGCGCTCGTTCCCAACGCAATTTTTGAGGCGCCGTAACATAAATCACGAAACTCGACTCAAACTGTTTAACAAAATCATAATCCTCCAAAAACCGGAGTCCGTTAACTGACACCAGCCCTTCCGCCGCCTCAATATGTGGTTTGAGCGCCTTTCCAAGGATATCTTTTCCAAATCGCTCTTTCAGAAGCATCGCAAGCCACTGCTGATCATCTTTAGAAAACCGCTCGAAATAAAGCGAAAGCGTTTCTTTGATCGGATCAGCGAAACGCAGAAGATGCGCCTCGTAGCGTGTTTTCAAATAATGCGCGACCGTATCCTTTCCCGATCCTGTCTCTCCAACCAGACCGACAATCACTTTCTTTTTTCCATTCATGAATTTTCAGAATATGTTTTTAAAAAACACACACATTTTACCAATACCGCCGCGCATCGTCAAAACAAAATCGCGCCACTCAAAGAGCAACGCGATTTCTTATGCCAAGAAAAATTTACAGAGCGACCCGAACACTCGGGCCCATCGTCGAGCAAACCGATACGGAAACAATTAGCTTTCCCTTTACGGATGCCGGCTTCGCCTTTCCAACCGCATCAAGAAGCACATCGTAATTCTTCCGGAGCGATTCCGAAGAAAACGAAAGTTTCCCGATAATCTGATGAATACTTCCGCCGTCATCGCTCTTGAAACTCACTTTCTTTCCCTTCTTCATCATCTCGACCGTCTCGGCAATCTTCGGCGTAACGGTCTCCGTTTTTGGAGACGGCATCATTCCTCTCGGTCCGAGGATTTTCGCCGCCGGCGCAAGTTTCGGCATCATTTCCGGTGTCGCAAGCAGTACGTCAAACTGCGCGCCCGGGACAAGCTTTCCGGATTTGATATCGTCGATCAATTCCTGTCCGCCGACAAGATCCGCGCCCGCGTCTTTCGCTTCTTTTTCTTTTGTCGAGGTAACAACCGCGACTCGCTTGGTCTTCCCGGTTCCTTCCGGAAGCGCAACCGTCGCGCGAACCTGTTGATCCGTTTTTTTCGGATCAATCGACAATCGGACATGAATCTCGACCGATTCGTCAAACTTCGCCACAGGCTTCGCCTGAAGAAGCGCCAACGCCTCTTCGAATGCGTATTCCTTTCCAATTTCGATCGTGTCCGCGATCGCGCGGTAATTCTTTCCGTGCTTCATATGATTTTTGTGGTTCAAGCGAGATCAAGCATCTCTCCCACCTCATTAAAAATAATTTTGAATTGAAAATTTTGAATTTCGAATCAATTCTCCAATGAACGAATTCCGATTTAAAAAAATTCAAAATTCATTCAAAATTGGAAATTCGAAATTAAAAATTACTCTGTTACCCTAATCCCCATCGACCGCGCCGTTCCTTCGATAATTCGCATCGCCATTTCAACATCATGTGCGTTCAAATCGGTCATTTTCTTTTCCGCGATCTCTCTTACCTGCGCCTTCGTTACCGACCCGACTTTATTCTTGAGCGGATTTCCGGCGCCCTTCTCGACTTTCGCCGCCTTCTTCAAAAGCTCGGCCGCTGGCGGCGTTTTGAGAACAAAAGTAAACGTCCGGTCTTCGTACACGGTAATTTCCGCCGGCGTCACCTCTCCCATTCGATCCTTGGTCGCCTCGTTAAACTTCGTGCAAAAGTCCTGAATATTGAGCCCGTGCTGACCAAGCGCTGGACCAACCGGAGGAGCCGGATTTGCCCGCCCGCCCGGAATCTGCAATTTAATAACCGTTTTGATTGCTTTTGCCATAATTCTTCTCGTAAATAATCCGATCTTACTCTCATTCATTTCAACATCCATCATTTCATCTTTCTCCTATCAAACGAGAAGCACATTTGATCATTGAAAAATTTGAATATTGATTGGAAATTGAAAATTCGAAATTGAAAATTTTTTCTTTACACTTTCTTAATCTGGAGAAAATCAAGTTCGACTGGCGTCTCGCGACCGAAAATCGAAACAAGTACTTTTACTTTTCCTTTTTCATCGTCAACTTCCTGAATCTTTCCTTCAAAGCTCTTGAATGGCCCGTCCATAATCTTCACTGGGTCATTGACGGCAACATCGATCTTGTATTTCGGCTCCTCAACACCCATCCGTTTCTTCAGACCATCGATTTCCTTCGGATCAATCGGGGTCGGCGTCGTTCCAAGACCGATAAATCCGGTTACATTTGGCGTATTGCGCACCACATACCACGACGCATCCGTTACAATCATATCGACAAGCACATACCCCGGATAGATTCGCTCTTCCACGGTCGTGCGCTTTCCGCCCTTGATTTTGATCTTTTTTTCCTTCGGGACCATTACGTCAAAAATAAGATCCTGCATATCCATCGACTCAATACGCTGTTTCAGATTGCGCGACACGTTATCCTCATACCCCGAATAGGTGTGAAGCACATACCAAGCGCGACCGTGATGCTGTGTTTGTTTCGCCATATATCGATGAAAAAATTAGCGAATAAAATATTCTTTAACCAAAAAACTGAATAACCAATCAAGCGTTCCAAGAAATGTCGCCACAACAATCGAAAGCACGATAACGGTCATCGTATACCGAAACACCTGGACACGATTCGGCCAGCTTACTTTTGCAAGCTCGATCCTCGCTTCTTTGAAAAAACCAAAAATCGCCCGCATATATCAAAACTTGAAAGAGCTGCCGGAGACTTGAGCGTCATTCGACTCGAATCGTTCCTGATAGGCGAAGAAGTGCACCAAATCCGACAGTTCCGCGGTATTAAAAAAGCCCCGAGGGCCTATATTGAAAGAATAGTACTTCTTTCCCGTTTCGTCAACTTCAATGTAAAAACCTGAAGAGGCCCAAACACACAGCATCAAACAAAGCGCTCTTCCTAATTTTTAAAACGTAAACTTCTCTCTTGTGGATTTCGTGCCTTGTATTGTGTTTGATTTTCGCGCTTTCTGCCTTGTATTTTTCTATATCAGTTCCATTTCCTCGAAAAACACCCGATACAGACCCATCACGCGCTCCGCCTCGGACAGATCAATCTCAAACGTTGCATCATTCACGATACGATTCCGAATTGAATGCGCCTCAAGGAGGGCCGAGAGCGTTTCAATATGCCCCGCGGGAATATTTGAAAGTCGCTCCCCCATATCCTTCCCGGTGTATCGCGACGATGCAAGAATCTTATCCGCAAGGGCATCCGCCTCAAGAATTGCCGCTTTGTACTGCGACGGATTACCACTTTCCAAACGACTGGCGATATTTCGAAAAAATCGTTCGCCGCCGGATTTCCCAAACCGCAACGGACGAAAGTCCGATCCGAGAAGATTCATTTTGAGATCGCGACCGACTCCGCGAAGCGACAAAAGAATGACGATATCGATAAAAAGGACTACTACGTAAACGAGAAGTAAAAACTTGATCGTGCGCACAATGGCAAGATGATTCACCACTTCAAGCGTCATCGGTGCACCAAACAGAATCTGCGTGAGAATGCCGACAAAATCGATATCGGTATACATACTGTTTTGTTTTTGAGAACCATCTAAAGCGACTCAAATGCATCCGCGACTCGGAGCATTCCCTCTTCATCATACCACTTCGCCGAAAGCTGCCCGCCAATCGGAAGATGTTTCCCTTCTTCTTCGATCGTCCCTATTGGAAACGATATCGCCGGAATGCCGGAAAGATTCGCTGTTACGGTATAGATATCCGAAAGATACATTCGAAGCGGATCATCGGACTTTGCGCCAAACCGAAATGCCGCCTCCGGTGTCGTTGGCGAAAAGACAAAATCAATCTCCCGAAACGCTTTTTCAAAATCTTCCCGAACGAGTTTTCTCACCGCCTGTGCCTTCTTGTAATACGCGTCGTAATACCCCGCTGAAAGTGCGTAGGTCCCAAGCATAATTCGACGTTTCACTTCCGAACCGAATCCGTATTTTCTCGTATCAAGATAGGTTTCAAGAAGATTTCCAGACCCGGGAAGCGTTTCTTCCCGATCATTTATGGAAAGTCCGTACCGAATACCATCAAATCGAGCAAGATTCGAACTAACCTCGCACGGCATCACAATATAGTATACCGGAAGCGCGTACTTCGAATGCGGTAAAGAAATGTCTCGTATCTCCGCGCCGAGTGATCGAAACTTCGCAACTGCATCGTCAAATACTTTTCGCACGCACGGATCCAAGTCATCCGAAAGATACTCTTTGGGAATACCGATTTTTATACCAACAATATCCTTCGTAAGAAAACTCGTATAGTCCCGTCCATCGCTCTGTCCGGTGGTCGCGTCCTTTGTATCGCTGCCGGAAATCGTCGAAAGGACAATCGCTGCGTCTTCAACCGTTTTCGTAAACGGCCCGATCTGATCCAAGCTCGACGCCATCGCCGAAACACCGTATCGAGAAACTCGTCCGTATGTCGGTTTCACCCCAACCAACCCGGTAAAAGCCGCCGGCTGTCGAATTGATCCTCCGGTATCCGATCCGAGCGCCCATACCGCCATATCTCCCGCGACTGCTGCTGCGGATCCGCCCGATGAACCCCCGGGGACACGCTCCGGATCAACAGGATTTTTTGTTGGTCCATATGCACTCGATTCGGTCGACGATCCCATCGCAAACTCGTCCATATTCGTCTTCCCAAGGAGAATAGCATTCGATTCCTTCAGCTTCCGAATAACCGTCGCGTCATACGGCGAAATGTAATTATCGAGAATCTTTGAACCCGAAGTCGCCCGAACGCCGGCAACGCAGATATTGTCTTTGATCGCCCCCGGAATACCGGCAAGCATTCCAATAGGCGCACCGCTCAAAATTTTCTCATCAACAAACGCCGCATCTCGAAGCGCGGACTCCTCAATGATCGTGAGATACGCATTCAAATGAGGATTTTTTTCCTGAATCGATCGCAGATACCCTGCTGTCAACTCGACGGCGGTGATTTCCTTCCCGAGTAATTTTTGATGCAAATCGCGAATCATACTTTGATACATCTTACATTCAAAATTTCAAATACATTTCGAATCGACATTAGAACACCGACTTCACTTTGAGAAATCCGTCTTTCGTTTCCGGCGCATTCTCAAGAATCGCAGCAACTTCATTGTCCGCCACGGGATCCGCCATATCGATTCGCGCAATATTTTGCTCACCGGTGCCGCTTCCTATCGGTTCGATACCGGTCGTATCGAGTTCCTGCAATTCTCCGAACCAATCCAAAAGAGTGGAAAGATCGTGCCGATACTTTTCCACCTCTTCATCCTGAAGGCCGATACGTGCAAGCAGTGCAATGTGTTTGACTTCGTCAGCAGACAACATAGTAATTTGTAATGAGTAACTTGTAATGAGAAATGAGAGAAACTATCTTGATCGAAAATTACAAGTTACTGATTACTTTCTCCCAATAATTCCTTAAACTGATCTTCATCCAACAAAGTTACCCCTAACTCCCGAGCCTTCTCGAATTTACTCCCGGGATTTTCCCCCGCGACGACAAAATCCGTCTTCCGACTCACCGACGAAGAAACCGCCCCCCCGTTCTTCCTGATCATATCCTTCGCTTCGTCCCGTGTAAAGGATGAGAGCTCGCCCGTCAGCACAAACGTTTTCCCGGAGAATCGTCCTTCCGTGCGTAATTCTCCTTCGGAAAAAAACACTCGCACCCCGAGTTTGTCCATTCGTTGAAGCGTTTCCAATCGCTTCGGATCCTTGAACCACTCCGAGAGACTCTCCGCGCTCTTTTCTCCGATCCCCTTGATACTCAACCAATCATCGAGTCGGAGTGAAGAAAAAATATTTCCAATATCTCGAGGGCTTTCGGTATTCCGATAACCGGTTATCGATTTCCAGTGATGCGCGATCAAAATCGCACTCTCCTCTCCCACGTGCCGTATTCCAAGCCCAAACAAAAATTTATCAAACCGAACGCGCTTCGACCGATCGATCGCCTCAATCAATTTCTCCGCCTTTTTATCTGCAAACCGTTCAAGTGGAATCAGGTCTCCTTCGGTCAGTTCGAAAATATCCGCAAAATCAGACACGAGACCTTCATTCATAAGCTGCTCGACGATTTTCTCGCCAAGCCCTTCGATATCGAATCCTTTTCGTCCGACAAAATGAATGATATTTTCTCGCTCAACCGCAAAACAGTTCGGATTCGTGCAATACATCGCCACGCTCTCTTTTCCTCCAGCATCTCCTCCTCCCCTTTCTAAAGGAGGGGTAGGGAGAAATTTTGTATTTCGTATTTTTTGTTGACTGTTTTTTGTTGACTGTTTACTGACTTCGCTTCCACAAATCGGACACCGCTCCGGAAACGCAAACTCCTTCTCCTTTCCCGTTCGAAGCGCCAAGACAACCGACAAAACTTCCGGAATAATATCTCCCGCTTTACGTACGATCACGGTATCGCCAATTCGCACATCGAGCCGCTTGATTTCATCCGCATTGTGAAGCGTCGCCCGAGACACCGTCGATCCGGCGATACGAACCGGCGCAAGATGCGCAACCGGCGTAAGCGCTCCCGTTCTCCCGACCTGCACTGCGATATCAAGCACCGTTGTCGTTACCTCTTCCGCCGGAAACTTATACGCCACGCCGAACCGCGGCGACTTCCCCGTATACCCAAGCGCTTCCTGTGTCGCGCGGTCATTGATTTTAATCACAATCCCATCGAGCCCATACGAAAGATCGTGCCGTTTTTCTGTCCACTTCTGATAGTACGCCTCCACTTCCTCGATATTTCTACAAAGTGTAGAGTGCGGATTCACTTTAAACCCCAACCTCCTTAATAATTCCAACTCATCTGTCTGCGTCTGAATGCTTAATGCTTGATTCTTGCTTCTGAATTCTTGCATTTCGTCAATATCATACACAAACGAATCGAGTTTCCGACTCGCCGTAATTCTGGAATCAAGCTGTCGAATCGATCCCGCCGCCGCATTGCGCGGATTCGCGAAAAGTGGCTCTTTTTTTTGCGCGCGTTCACTATTGATCCGACCAAGCTCTTCTTCCGAAAGCCAAATCTCCCCGATAGCAGTCAATGTAACCGGTTCATTCAAAAGAAGCGGGACGCTCTGAATCGTCTTCACATTCTGCGTAACATTTTCTCCGATTTCACCATCGCCGCGCGTCGCCGCCCGAACAAGCTTTCCATTTTCATACGTAAGAATCACCTTGAGTCCGTCGATCTTGAGCTCGCAAACAAATGATATTTCCTCTTCCCCTTTCAAAGGGGATGTTGAGAGGGGTTTGGATTTCTGCAACAATCGTTTATTCCTCGCCTCCCACTCCTGCAGCTCATTAAAATCAAACACGTCATCAAATGACCACTGCCGATGATGGTGCTTCACTTTTTCAAACTTCTCGAGCGGTTCCGCTCCCACTCGCTGTGTCGGACTTTCCGGTACGATCAATTTCGGATATTCGCGTTCAAGAGACTCAAGCTCCCGAAAAAGCGAGTCATACGCTTCGTCCGAGATTTCCGGCCGATCAAGCACGTGGTACGCGTATCGATGCCGATCGATTTCCGCCCGAAGTTTCCCGATTCTTTGTTGTGCTTCTTGTTTGTTCATAAGTTTGGTGTGCGGTCGGACCAACCAAAAAAGCGCATCCTTGCGCTTCATTATCCCGCATTCCACCCTCTCTATCAAGTATTGAAAGCTCGTCTGCTTCTGCCAAATGGAGTTCAAAATGAGTTTTCTGTTTGCATTGTGAATGCGTGATTTCTCATCTTGATTCTTGGTTCATAAGGTATGACTCCCTCGCACTCAATTCACAATTCCCGATTCCTTGTAATCACGCAAGGAAACCGTCGTCTGTATTCGGACATTTCTCGTGGAAGTCGAACTCTCCTTCACGACAAACACGATAGTCACCCTCCCAACCGCCGCCGGACCCGGTGTCGGGCTCGCCGAAGGAATGACGCTAAAAACCGGAACGACATCGCCGGTAGTAACTCTCGTATACGCACCCAAATTCAATACCCCGGTGCAATTATCGCGAAGCGTCTGTGGCGGAACGGCGGCCGGAGGAACTACCGATGCCTTTTCAAGAAAATTTCCTCCCGAATTTTTCTTATATTCGATACACTTGTTTTGAGAATAATCAAAAAAACGAACGCGGGTCGTACCTGAACTGATAATCGTGCTCGTCCGAAGCTGCTTCGCGATATCGTTTATCGTAAATTGCGCGTTTTCCGTATCTCGTTCGATTCGCTTATTCTCGCGATATGAAAAAATCCCGGAGCTAAATGTCGACGATGCCGCCATCATCATAAGCGAAAAAACGAAAATAGAAACCATCACCTCGATCATCGAAAGACCGGAAAAAAGTTTTTGTGAAATTCGTTTCATACTCGATTATCTCCACGATTCAAGAACCGCCCGCGAATAGACACATTTGTTACCGGCAGTACACCACGACGCAATCTGTGCGATATTCGGATCATTGCCGCTATACGAGCCTGGCGCGCCCGGAAACACTCCACTCCCGCCCCACCAGACAATACTCACCACCCTAAAGGCATCGTCCGATTCATCAAGCGGCGTCCCTTTATCATCCCGCTCAAGATAAATATCTCTTCCAAAGTGCGTTTGCACCGACCGACTCGGACTATAATCAAACTTATAATACCCGTTTACAAGGTCAAGTGAAAATTTTCGCAACTCATTATTTTTAGCCGCTCCAAAACAATTTCGCCCCGCCCCGCCCGTAGTATCAAAAGCAGTATCCAAATAATCAAGATTACAGTTGTCCTTATTGGCAGTCAGAAAATTATTAAAAGCGATAGTTCCCGAAGCGAGATTGTTATCCCTTATATTTCGAACAATCTCCACGCCTTCCTGCGCCAATTCGGCTGCGACAATCCGATCCCGATCAAATGCCGATTCCCGATAATTCGACGCAAAAAGCGACACGATCGCCGTCAGCCCGACCGATATTACAAACGCGGAAATAATCACCTCTCCAAACGAAAATCCCCGAACGGTTTTTTTTCTCAAAAAAAGTTTTCTCTGATGTTCCTTCATCGTATTTTTATTTTCTTTCTTCCTGCTCCCCTGCCCGAGGGGAACTCCCGAGCCTTCGAGAGTGAGGGGTGGGAGCATCTTGAGCGATGCGACCGCTGTATACTCGCTCCGTTTCATCGGTATTCCTCCTCCCCTTGGAAAGCCTGCCTGCCGGTAGACAGGGGGAGGATCAAGGAGGGGTTCTTACTCTCTTCTCTATTATCTAATATCTGTTATCTGTTTTTTTCTCTTCTCATGATTCCTAATTCCTGCTTCTTGATTTCGCCCAAGACATCACGGACAACTCGTTCCACTGTACTCCTCCACTCGCCCACCGGGATAGATACACACGCTCCACACTGAAGATCCTTTCTTCAGGGAAACTCTCGTAGTACTCGCAATAGCAACATTTGCCGCATTCACCATGTCTCCACGGGGTACGGTAAAATACAATCCATTAAAACTAAAAGAACCGCTCCTATCCCCAAACACGACCCCATTATTCAAAATAAATGTTCCTGCAATTGCAGTAGCCATCGTTCCGCAATCAGCACCAGAGCGATACTTATAATACGGAAAAAAAACAGTAGAATCATCTTCAAAGAAAGCGTCAATACCAACCTGACACGTCGGCTCCGTTGCATGAAATTTTTTCCCTGTCAATGCATAATTCTGCGCCTCACGAACAAGAGAAGCAAACTTTCGCGCCTCCCCCTCTACCTGCTTTGCCTCTCGCCCGCTCGAAAGCGATACCATGGTCGCGGCGGTCATAATACCGACAATCGCCACCACGATCATCAGCTCAATAAGTGTAAACCCTTTTTTTGCAAAAAATTTTTTCATTGTGTTTTTTTATTCCCCGCATTCCCTTTCTCTTCACTCCCTATTCTTCATTCATAAATTCCTGATTCATTATTCCTCACCCTCATCTTACCAAACCCTCCCCTAATTGACAAAACTCCCGTTTTCCGTTATTCTACTCGCGAAAGTAGTTCCTACAACCCCCCGCTCTATTAGGAGGAATCATGAAGCGTTCAGTCATGGCGATCACCCTCTGGATGATTGCGACCTTTTCGACGACCATTCCTGCTTCGGCTGGGGTCATCACCACCTTCAACAGCTTCAATGGGACAACCAAATCCCTTGGAAGTCCGTCGCGGTTCTCGCTTCAGTCATCGGTCACTTCCTTCGGGAACACGATGACCGACGATGGAACGCTCTTCCGAGAAGTTGCCGGCGATGCCGATATCGGCGGCGGGCTCTTCGCGAGCCTTCTCACCTTCGACAACCCGATCCACATAAATGCCGAACAACGGCTCGCTATTCGCTTCGGCTACATGGATAAGCAAAGCGGTCCGGAAAACCCGGACTTCGCCGGGATAACGATCAACAATACCCTTTACCGGATTTTCGGACAAGAGGAGGTTGGTCCGCTCGGGTTCAGTGGCGTCCTTAATCTCGGGGTTCAATTCCTCGAGAGCGGGTACTTCAATCTCGGACTCGCCTGCATCAACAATGGATTCGTCACCACCTCTTCGTTTTGTATCTGGAGTGAGGTGGCTATCACCGACACATTCGATGCGACAGCGCCGGGAACGATAAGCCCGATTTCACCGCTCCATGTCGGCACCCCCGACCTCCCGCCGATTACGCCGGTGCCGGAGCCGGCGACATGGGCGCTCATCGCGCTCGGACTCGTCGGAGTGTTCGGGTTCACCCGGCGCCGGCGAAACCTCGCCGAATAATGATCTCCTTCTGTCGTTAGGGAAACTGACCGCCCTAATAACACTTGCCCCGCGCGCTTCGCGCTCGGGGCACTTTTTTTTACTTCATGCCTTATTTTTAGGACTTACACGCTTGAGTGAAATTCAAGGCGCGGAGAAAGTGGCGAGCGAGTCGTACTGTCGTTACGACGAGAGAGCCACAGAGGCTCCGCAACGCAGAAGCTCCCCAAACGCGTAAGTCCTAACTTTATTTACCCAACTCCTCTCACTACACATCAAGTCGCCTCCCCATTCGCTCTCTCTCATAAAACAAACTAGCACATAACTCGCGGCCGCAAGTTATGTGCTAGTTCGAAAATCAAAGAAAGTCAGAAAAAGGGTGTGGGTTTTGAGAGCTGAAAAATTTGCTTCAGGTGTTCCTCGTTATCAATTTCCAAAAGAGTGGCATATCGAACATATTTCCGCATACCATGTATTTCCATAAGAAAATCAAATTCATCCCGACACTCATATGGGGATACAAAAACACTTGCTTGAAGTTGGTAAAATTTCCATTTCTTCAACCAGTACCGAATAGCATCACGATTTTTTTTCTTCGTTTCCGGGATATCAAATAAAACCATTCGCCATTTTCTATCCCATTGCTTCGGCTTCGTGATTGATATTTTTTGAAGATCATACTGAAGTACTCGCTTTCTTCCTTTTTCAGTAAGCGTCATCTTCCATACACCACCACTTTCCTGTCGGATATCAATCAGCTTCGATTCATACAGTTTTCGAATCGAACGATTCAAGCTCTGAGTCGATACCGCCTTCGCCTTACCCTCTCGGGATACTCGATGCCATTCTCTTCGCATTTCTCCGATGATTTGCCATTGCCGGCGAGGCGATTGACTCAAGCCGACTGCTATCCAACCAACAAGGAGAATGAGAATTTTCTTTTGTATCGGCCCAAGACCTTTCATACTATAAAATACTCTTTCCGAAGATAATTTATGAATCTCACTCATGCTTACAGATGAGGGAATAATTCGGAAACGCTATAAAGAAATTTCCCTTTTCATTCCATATCACACCTCCATACAAACTAGCACATAACTCGCGGCCGCGAAATAAAGCTAGTTTGAATATTTTTGATCGAAAGGAACAAAACAGCTTCAAAACCATATTCCGTAACTATACGGAAAAATTTTTTCTAAAAAGAGATGCGCGATAGCTCCGCATACAAGAAATGGTCCGAACGGAACTTTTGTTTTGAGATTCTTTCCCTGAAACAAAACGAGTGCGCCGCCATAAAGAGAACCGATACCAAATGCCAGTGTCAGCGAAAAGAGGATATTCGGGATACCGATAGCAAGTCCGATAGCGAGAGCAAGCCATGCATCCCCCCATCCCATCCACGTTTCTTTGGAGAAAAAAGCGAGCGCCGCAAAAAAACTCCATGCAAGCACCCCTGCTATCACGCCCGATACCGTCCGCTCAAGCGACAAAACCGCTATCATACTCTCCGATCCGAAAAAATCCAAAAGAAGGAGAAATACAGCGGTCCACACGCCGGCAAACCAGAGAAAGGAAACCGGGATTTCCATTGTCCGAAAATCATACACCGCGATCGCGACAAAAATCGAAACCAGCCCGAGAATCCATATCGTCTCGATCCATGCGCTCCTGTCAAAAATATCAAAAAAATATTTTCCGGCGAGAAGAAAAAACGCTCCTGTCAAAAATTCGACCACCGGGTATTGCCACGAGATTTTTCCCCCGCAGTGCCGACACTTTCCGCGCAAAAAAAGAAATGACAGAATCGGAATATTGTCGTACCAGCAAATCAACGCCCCGCATTTCGGACACTTCGACCGATCGGATACAAAACTCTCCCCCGCCTCCGTCCGAAGCACGAGCACATTGAGAAAGCTCCCTACAATACAACCAAGTCCGAAAAAAAAGAAAAAAGTCATCTTGTTTTACATCAAATCATGATCCTGGTACTTGGAATAATATCAGATCCCTATTTACTTCCACAATGACAAAATTGTGCTTTGCAAAATCTTCAAACCGTCCCACTTTACTCTGGAGTGTTTCAGCATCAGCGCCAAACACTTTATTTCCAGCAATAAGATTCCGATTATAAATAAAATATCGAAACCCCAACTGTCTTATGCGGCGCATAGTCTCCTCATCATTTCTTCCCTGATCAAGGCATGAAAAAGTATCAAGAAGACTATCCGTAAGTACCCGTCCCCTACTTTGGTCTATATAGTATGAAAATTGACCATTTGTCTGATATATTTTCGCATCAATATCTCGATTCACCACCGAAAGTATCCTTTGAGAATTTGGATGAACGCTTCTTATAAAATCATCCTTGGAAACCATTCCTCCTAAATAAGCTATCGATAGATCGGTATTAAAATTCGAATAACTGAAAATCATATTCATAAAAATGGATATGACGAAAGAGCCATACAGCATTATTTTCAAAAAATATGATTTTACCGACGATATCAGCACCCCGCAAAAAATTGAAAAAAGAGCAAGAAGAGGCATCCCATACCACGGAACACTCCTCCCAAGAAGAAGCCATGAGAGGATACCAACAGTAAGTATCCCTATCAATAGCACCCGCTCACCCCCTCTCTCTTCATTGAGAAATCTTTTTCTCAACAAGAAGAACATCCCCGGAGCAAATGCTAGAAAAAGATATCCGATTTCCGTACCAAAAAGCTGAAGCGATGTATTCATCGTTACACTCCACGGAATAAAAATATACGTCTGCCATGCCGGACGCAGACGAGACTCCATATACCTTCCAAAATCTTCATTTGCGCCTGTATAAACACATTTTTTAGAATCAACACCGAGAAAATTCCACTGCGAGGAAGTAATCGCAAGAGAGTTTTGATCCCGAGAGGAGAGAAGTGGCGAGTAACTGTGAGGATACGCCGTCCCGGAAAAAGTAAAAAATCCGTATGCAGCCCACGGGAAAAGAGGTGCGAAAAAAAAGAGAAGCATACAAAAATACGTTCTCAATTGCTTCCGATCAAAATTCAGTTTTCCTCCAAGTATAAAACGACGGACACCGGCAATCAGAATCGTCGCCCAAAAAACAAAGAGTGCCGTAAGCTTAATAACAAGAGAGAATCCAAAAAGTAAGGCTGCTCCGTATAAAAACGATTTTTCATTTTTTCGAATCCACTGAAAAAACATTCCTATGGCACAAATCTGAACAAAGACAAGAAAAAAATCCGGCTTCGCTTCAAACGAAGAAAGATACCACACCATCGGAATACTCAACCATATCAACACACCAAGTAGTGCCGAACGCTTTCCAAAAAAATAACGAGAGAAAAAATAGAGAGCTCCTGTCGTAAGCACAAGACCGCCAAAAACAGTCGCCAAAGCGAATTGTGCACCATGACCAAAGAGGTATCCAACCGAAAACAACAACTCAATGGGAAAATGATAGCCCCCACCAACAATAATTCCACTCTCCGCAAGAGATTGAGCGCGATAAAGATAATAGCTCGTATCATCAAACCGTACTGGTATTGGTCGTATCGTCCATAAAAAACTGGATACCCCCACTAAAAAAACAGCCCATATAATGAGCGGCCACAAACTGTGAGTGGGAACTCTTATGGAAATTTTCCGTCGAAAAAATCGTACGATCTCGAAAGTATGCTTTCGACTCACAACCAAAAGAACACCAAGAAAAAGTCCTAATACCTCCCTATTAAACACTCCATACCATGCAAGAAAAAAAAGTACGGTACAAAGACCAATAAGTCCAATTGCCAGACGAAAAAATACTTCACATCCAGAAAAATCATCGGTTTGATGCCTCGAAAAGATACGATCAAATAACAGTTTGGCAAGAACACTCCCAAACAAAAAAAGTACCGAAAACAACCCAACGAGCCATGCGAGAGAAGCTAAAAGGTGCCTAAAAAAAGATACATTCACTGAAGAAAATTCCGCCCACAAGAAAAGACTTGTATTTTCTCCGGGAAGAATTCGCAGAAAAGCTGCGCTTGAAAAAACATACCAGGCAATAAAAACAAACCACGCGATAAAGTATAAAAAATGGACATGAAAAAGCAACTGTTTCACCCCCCGCAATGATAACCAAACTTGAATAAGTACCAGAAAAATCGCACCCGAGAAAAACGACGCAAAAACAGAAAAAAATTCATCACCCCCCCAAAATTGGTATAACCCCACCAATTGCTCAACAAAAGGAGTATCTCCATAAAAATGTGAAAAAAACCAAGAAAAAATCACCACCAGCAACCAGCAAACAAAACAAACTTTCAGTATCAATCGCATAAATATCACTCAAAGAAATCAGTTCTTAGAATCATCATATCACACGAAAAACACAAAAAGAACGGGATATCCCGTTCTTTTTGCTCATCTATCAACCAAGAAAACCTAGCATCCGGTTGGGAAAACTGTTCCCACTTCCGAATAGGTTGTCCCGGAGCAGGCTGCGGGAACATCAGCTGTTGGACTGATTGTTCCATCAAATGTATCCCCGCCGGCACTACACGTTTCATTGAGCACTGCGTACGAAGAAACCTTGGACCCGGTTGGGACCGATACCGTAGTACCATCGATAGCAACACTCTCACTACAAGAATTCACAAGCTGTGGAACGATACTCGCCGCCGTCGACTTAAAAGAAGCGGCTGCCGCTTTCTGACGAGCGCTTGAGAGTGACACAAGCACGATCGAGGCGAGAATACCGATGATCGCGATAACAATCAAGAGCTCAATAAGGGTAAAGCCTTTTTTGTTCATAATATATTAAATTATTACTTAACTTATCCTCACACAAGAAAACCTAGCATCCGGTTGGGAAAACTGTTCCCACTTCCGAATAGGTTGTCCCGGAGCAGGCTGCGGGAACATCAGCTGTTGGACTGATTGTTCCATCAAATGTATCCCCGCCGGCACTACACGTTTCATTGAGCACTGCGTACGAAGAAACCTTGGACCCGGTTGGGACCGATACCGTAGTACCATCGATAGCAACACTCTCACTACAAGAATTCACAAGCTGTGGAACGATACTCGCCGCCGTCGACTTAAAAGAAGCGGCTGCCGCTTTCTGACGAGCGCTTGAGAGTGATACAAGCACGATCGAGGCGAGAATACCGATGATCGCGATAACAATGAGAAGTTCGATTAACGTAAACCCTTTTTTATTCATATTCTCACCGCCTTTCTGTTTTAGTTTTTTATTCTTTATTTGAGAATTCAATCTCTCTTCCATTTTAGAACTGCGCCGTAATATTGTAAATAGGCATAAGAACACCGACCACGAGAATCGCCACACCGATACCGAGAATCACAATGAGAACCGGCTCGATCAGTGATGTCAGGTTTCGCGTCATCACTTCCACTTCCTGCGTATAAAAATCCGACACGCTTTTCAAGACATTCACTGTCGATCCGGTTTCTTCGCCAATCTTCACCATCTGCGTCACCATCGGAGGAATAATGGGTGATGCCGCAAACACCCGACTCATCGACCCTCCCGTACGAACCTCCCCGGCCGCCCGGTCGATTACCTCGCGATACACATGACTCCCGACAACATTTCCCACTACATCGAGCGCGCGAACAATCGGGATACCCCCATGAAGAAGCGCCCCGAGATTTTCCGCGAAGCGAATAAGGTACATTCGACTCGCGATCGCTCCGACAACCGGGATTTTCAAAGTTATTTCTTCAAGATCGTTTTTACCCGCCGGAGTTCGAAGATAATAAATAATACCGCCGACCACTCCAAGAACACCGATCAACACCGCGCCCCAATAATGACTCATAAAGTCTCCGATCCACATCAAAACCTTGGTATACCATGGAACCGCAATTTTCATATCAATAATAATCTGTGTAATTTTCGGCAAAATAAAGGTAATGACGAGAAATCCGATAATCCCCGCGACAAGAATGACAAAACCGGGATAGAAAAAGGCGCCCTTAATTTTCGATGTCAAATGATAATTCTTCTCAATATTGTCAGCGACAAATTTAATTGAACGCTGAAGCCCTCCGGACATTTCTCCGGCCTTTACCATATTGACTACAAGCGGCGAAAACACATCCGGATGCCGCTCAAGCGTCTCGGAAAAAGGCATTCCGTCGTCAATATCGTCGCGCATTTCCTGAATAACCACCCGAAGATAATCGTTATCGATCTGTTCGGCGATCGCGTCAAGCGAACTGGTAACCGGAACTTTCGCCTCAATCAAAACCGAGAGCTGCCGAAAAAACATCGCGAGCTCTTGCGGTTTTACGCCTTCCCAGAGCTTCTGAAGTTGATGCATCAGAGGAATATTTTTCTTTTCCCCTTCAATCGAAAGCACGATAAGACCGTTTTTCTGAAGAATTTCAGCCGCAAACTCCTCGTTGATCGCCTCAACGAATCCTTCACGCACCTCTCCGAGTTCTGTTTTCGCTTTAAAAAAGAATTTCATACTGTTATTGAAACATCATTTCATATCCCGGCCTTTCCGACGAGCATTCGGAAATATTCTTGGCTCTTCGCGTATCGATACGCATCTTCCATAGAGACAACCCCGCGCCGAGCAAGATCCGCAAGCGCTCGGTCAAGCGATACCATTCCTTCTTTCATACCCGTTTCAATCACCGAGTCGATCTGGTAAATCTTGTTCTCGCGGATAAGATTTTCCACCGCGTGATTTTTAAACATAAGTTCGACTGCCGGCGCTCGTCCGCCCCCGATCATCGGGAGAAGTCGCTGCGAAATAACTCCGAGAAGCGTACTTGCAAGCTGCGCGCGAATTTGATTCTGTTGATTTGGCGGAAAAACATCGATAATACGATCGATTGTTTGCGCGCTATCGTTCGTATGAAGTGTCGCAAAAATAAGATGCCCTGTTTCCGCGGCCGTCATCGCGGTTGCAATCGTCTCGAGATCGCGAAGCTCTCCAAGAAGCACCACATTCACATCCTCGCGAAACACCGCCTTGAGCGCGTCAGAAAATGATTTCGCATCGCGTCCAACCTCGCGCTGGTTGATAATCGACCGATCCTGAACATACACAAACTCGATCGGATCCTCAATCGTCAAAATATGCTTCTCCTGATTGCGATTGATATAGTCGATAATGGCCGCGAGCGTGGTCGACTTCCCGTGTCCGACCGGCCCGGTTACCAATACCAACCCTTGCGAATAATTTGAAAAATCATAGAGAGCCGTTGGTATATTCAATTCCTCAAGATTGCGAAGACGCTCCATCAGGAAACGCATCGTAATACTCACATATCCGCGCTGAAAGAAAATATTACAACGAAACCGCGCCCGATCCTCAAAATTATAGGAGAAATCGACATGCCCTTTCTCCATAAGAATTTTCTTTTGTTCTTCGGTCAGGAGCGTGTTTGAAAACGCAAGCGTATCGGCAGGCGTGAGAATTTTCTCTTTCGTAACCGGACGCAACCCCCCATCCACGCGAAGTGTCGGATATCGGCCCACGGTAAAATGAAGATCTGACGCCTTCTCCTGACCCACCAGAAGAAGAAGATTTTTCAGGCGTTGTTCAATGTGTGCTGCTTCCATAAAATACTGTTTTGTTTGTATTTTTTTCTTCCCCTGTCCTCCGGACTGCTTTCACCGAAACCTCTCCAATCATAAGAAAATTGAGACCATAAGGAAAGTATCGACACCAATCACTTTGGATCCGAAAAATATCCCGCCACCTTGTCAACCACTTCCGAGGGCGTAAAATGCGACTTGATCAGATAGTCCTTCGCTCCATATTTGAACGCATCTTCCACCTGCTGCTTTTCAGAAATATTCGTGAGAAGAATCACCGGAATATTTTTCCACCCCTCCGTCTCCGACATTTTTTTCAAAACCTCGCGCCCATCCATATACGGCATCACGATATCAAGCAACATAAGATCCGGTCGCACCCCCTCTTCGAGATGCTTGATCGCCTCGAGTCCGTTACTCGCCGAAATCACCTCATAGCCGGCATCGTCAAGTTTCACATGATAGATATCGGCAATAAACGGATCATCTTCGACGAGGAAAATTTTCTTCTTCCCCATTGCAAGATCGTCGGTCGTTTCAATCATACTCTTTAATTCATACATTCACTCTCTCTATTATGACGAGAGTTTGAAAAAAATTCAAATTCCGCACATTACACCGCTTGCTGCTCAACGGAAGCCGCTTCGGAGGCGACCCCTTCCGGAGCAGCTTCTTTCGAAGACGTTTCCTCCGGAGAGAGATTTGCCTCTTCCTCGAGAAAAATATTCCCCTCGGTTACCCGCTCCACTTCCATGAGTGTCGTTAGGCCGGCCATTGATTTCAAAATCCCATCCTGTCGCATGGTTACTATCTTTTGATTCGGCAATATTTTTTCGATTTCGATTTCCGATCCCTGCTTGTCCGTAATCACCGCTTTGATTTCATCCGTCACATCAATCACTTCAATAATAGCGACACGCCCTTTATATCCGGTTCCATTGCACGCCTCACAGCCCTTCCCGCGATACACAAGAATCGAATCGAGGTTGTCATCAATATCGTATTTCGGAAATTCCTCCTTTGGAACGGAGGAAAGTTCTTGTCGAATATCTTCCACCACTTGCGAAGAGAGTTCCATCACCTCTTTACATTCCTCGCAAATTCTCCGGACCAATCGCTGCGCGGCAACCGCCTGAATCGACGATGCCAGAAGAAACGGTTCCACGCTCATATCGATCAGTCGAGGAATCGTTCCAAGCGCGCTATTCGTGTGGAGTGTCGAGAGCACCAAATGCCCCGTAAGCGCCGCATGAATAGCAAGCTCCGCCGTTTCGTTATCTCGGATTTCCCCCACCATAATCACATTCGGATCCTGACGAAGAATTGAACGGAGCCCGCTTGCAAAGGTGTATCCGATTTCCGGTTTGATCTGACTCTGATTCACACCATCGATATAATATTCAACCGGATCTTCGAGAGTGATAATATTCCGTTCTTCCTGATTGAGAATTTTTAGGAACGAATAAAGCGATGTGGATTTTCCCGAACCCGTCGGACCGGTGATCAGAATAATTCCAAACGGTTCGCGAATTTTTTTGAGCAAAATTTCCTGTGCGCGACCCCAAATACCCATTTCGTGAAAATCCGTCGCGGTATCGGTCTTTTCGAGTAAACGCATAACCACCTTTTCCCCTTCCATCACCGGAAGCGTCGACACACGGAGGTCGATAATACGCCCACTTTGCTCCGTACGAAACCGGCCGTCCTGCGGCTTGCGTTTCTCATCAATTTTCAACGCGGAAAGAATTTTGATACGAGATACGACCGCGCGTCCTACATCGATCGGAAACACGAGCGAGGAGTGCAATACGCCATCGACACGAAACCGGACCCGATAATTTCCCTCGACCGGCTCGATATGAACATCGCTCGCCTTGCCATCAAGCGCGTGTTTGATAATCACTTCCACCAATTTCGCAATCGGCGCATCCTTGAAAAGTTCCCGATCTTTTTCCGAAATTTTGTCGATTTTTTTTTCTCCCGAATCGACGTCGTCCTTCCCTTTAATCGAAAGAATCGCTTCTTTCAGAGCATCATCCGCTACCGTGTACCGTTTTACGATATCCTGAAACGTCCCTTCGGAGGCGAGATACGTATCGATACTCAAATTTTCCTTTTCCGAAAGAAATCGAAGTACATTGAGCGCATCAAAATCCTGTGGATCAACCATAGCAACCGAAAGAACGTCATCCTTTCGTTCGAATGCGGCCATTTTGTATTTTTCCGCGCTCTCCTGTGGAATAAATTCCAAAACCGTTCGAGAAATTTCCCGCGGAGCAACCTCGAGAAACGGGATTCCGAGGCGAGTCGCCTTTTCTCGAACCGAAGAAGCTCCGTCCGCGGCGTCTTTCGCCGGAGACGTTCTTTTCGCGCTGCGAACCATAAAGAAGAAGCATTATTTAGAGAAACGGATTCTCCCGTCCATTGGTTGACTTTTCTATCTCCGGAAGATTTGCTTTCTTTTGAATCATTTCAAGTCCGGAAAAATCCATCATGGATTTCCCAAAAACATCAAGCAAATAGGCGTTTTTCACATTCATCGGCGATCGATAGTACCGGAATCCGATCGTCATCTCCCCAATCAAAATATCTTCGTTATCAGATGAAGACGCGGCGGCGTTTTTATCATTCGAATTTTCTTTCTCTTTCTTTTTTATGGAAAAGGATTGAATCTCACTCTCCCGATCCATCTTGTATACCGATTCGAGAAAATTCTGAATACCCGCATACGAACCCACGACACTGACATGCGCGGAGTACCTCATCGGCGATGGAAATTCCGGCGCGAGAAGAGTCTGATCGTCGGTATTCGCGGCGGAACCGGCGGCAAAAATCGCCGATGCGCTCGTCGGGACATTCGGATCAGACACAGCAGCAGTATTTGAATTCATCGACAAGGAAATGGCTGTCAGCGATACCCCCGACTGCCGACTCAAATAATTGAAAGAGTCGATCACGCGATCCTGATCAAGCGCGTCCGGAAAGTATCGTTCCATAATACCTCCCGCGTTTTCTTCGTTTTGAAAAGACGCTATGACGGATTTAATATTTCCCGCGCGACTCTTCACCTGATCCAAATTTCCCCGCAAGGTGCTAATCTCCGTCCGCGCAACGAGAATACTCGCCACTGTCGGCTTAATATACGCAAGTATAATAACAAGCGTCATAATGAGAGCGAACGGGAAAAAAAGAATTTTCAGGCTCATAGATTTTATTGATAACAATCACTTACAAACTGAAAAATTTACCGTTTCGCCTCGGCATTCGATGCGACTCGCTCCATATCGAACACAAAATCAACCGTTCCATCTTTTCCGAGCGAAAGATTGCCCGTCGACACATTCAGAAAATTTTTCGACTGCTTGAAAATGTGCATCTGTTCGGCGACATTACGAAACTCCTGCGCCTTCCCAGTAATATGCACCGTATTCTTCTCAAAACTGTTTTCATATGTCCCAAGCTTCACCTCCGGAATGACCTCCGCGGAAAGAACGGCAAGCTCACTTTTCGGATTGATATCGGGAATGGATCGCTTGGCAACCACTTCTTTGGTTTTCACAAAGAAACGAGCGGCACCCTGAATATCCTCTCCCCCGTAGCTCACGCGCTTTTCTTCATCGATCTGCAAAACCAAAGAAGTCTTCGTTTTTTCGAGACTTTGCAAATAAAAATACACTCCGCCGTAGGAGCCTCCGGCAAGGACCAGAAGAATGAAGGCAATATAAATACTTTTGTCAGCAAAACTCGCCCGCGGCTTCAGTTTTTCTTCCGCCACTTTCGCCGACTGTGAAAGATTGATTCCCGGCATATGTTTGTTCTCTTTTTTTCTTTTGATGTTTCTTTCAAGAAAAAGTATACCACAACTCTCCCATCCGTATCCAGTACGCAAACCCTATCGCTATTCTTCTTTCATTTCCCCCTCAATTTCTTTATCGCTCATTGTCAAAGATCCGTTATCCGATATTCAATTATTTCTCCTTATCGATTCCCTGCACACCGCCGAGCGCGAGTCCGATCGCCACCGAAAACGATGTTCCCATCTTTTCCACCATCGGGCGAAGCTTTTCGCTCACCTCCACATTTTTCCACGGATCGCCCCGCTCGACGGAAACACCGAGCGTTTTCGAGAAATATTCCGGAAGACCGACAAATTGCGACGAACCTCCGGAAAGAAAGACTTTCTTCACGCTTGATTTCCCTTCCTCTTTCTCGCTGTACGCCTGAACAATCCGTTGGATTTCCGTTCCGATAACATCGATCGAGGGAAATGTCAGCCCTCCTTCGCCATCCGCAAGAAAGTTTTGTCCGCTCCGTTTCAATTCTTCCGCACGAGCAAACGCGATATTCATTCCCTCCGAAAGTGTCCGCGTTATGTCTTTTCCTCCGATCGCGATATTGCGACTCAATTGCACCAAACCATCCTCGATAAGAAGAATATTCGTCGCGCGAAATCCGATATCGGCGATAATGTGCGCACCGGATTCCTTCCCGACAATGGCGCGCGCCAAAGGAAACGTCTCGAGTTCAAGAAATTTCAGATGAAGCTTTGCGTCGGCTGCATATTTATTGTATCGGTTAATCTCCTTGTTGAGCGCCGCCACGAGCAAGACTTCGATCTTGCCGACCTTTGCCCCGTCCGGAGCGGTCACCTCTCGCCTCTTCACAATCTCCCAACTCAACGACACTTCTTCGAGCGCGGAAGGGATATATTTGTGCGCCTCAAACTGAATCGCTTCTTCCAATTCTTTGTCTTGCAGATTCGGAAGTTCGATCAGTGTAACCAGACCAACGAAAGCCGGGAGTGCCATATACGCCTCGCGCTTCTCCGGTCTCATTCGTTCGAGGAGCGCTTTCAAGTAGAGTGTTTCCTCGTCATCGTACGAATGATCCTGATGCACTCGACCCTCCTCAATATTCGAAAGACTCACTTCGGCATAATTAACAAGCTTCGCCAGACCGCCGCTTTTCGGTTCAAGCTCGATCGCCTTGATAGACGATGTTCCGAAATCAATCCCGAGAAAAGTTTCCTTTCCAAACAACATACTCTAGAGAAAATACGATAGGTTTTTGTTTCTGTCCTTCCAATTGTACCTCGAAGAAAAAAATTCGAAAAGCTCCCCCGAAAAATCAACTCCCGAAACTCTCTCCGGGCTTTTGACCGAAAAGGTTTTCTCCGCTACAATCCATCTCCGTGATACACTATGTCTATGGATCCAACCTTCATCAAAAAACTTTCCCGTCACGCGAGACAATCGCTCTTCGGCGCCCAAGAAATCGCCCTTCGATCAGGGGAGTCTTCCATCGAGCCCAAACACCTTCTTCTCTCGCTTCTCGCGGAAAAGGGCGGCTTAGGAGGTCTGATTCTCGAAAATGCCGGTTTCCGAAAAGATCGCCTTGGAGCGCTTCGGCCGACCAAATCCTCGACCAAACCGAAATCAAAAGAATCGTTCCGAACAATCGATTTTTCTTCCGCGACAAAAAATATCCTCATTCGATCCTTCTCCATCGCGAGCGAACACCACTCTCCCTATGTCGGCACCGAACACTTTGCGCTCGCGCTTGCCGAGTCCGGAGATTCGTCGGTCGGTAACTTTTTCTCGGCATTCGGGGTCGAGCGAGACAAAACGGCAACCTCCATTCGTTCACACTTAAACCTCGAACACTTTCCTCCGCTCTCAAAAATGTTCAACCTTCCCGAAATTACCCTCGCCAAAAAATCCGCGCACACAAAAGAATCAACTCCTTTTCTCGATCAATACGCGATCGATCTCGGCGCACGCACGGAAGACGAGCCATTTGTCGGACGCGCGGCCGAAACCGAACGCATCCTTCACATCCTCGGACGAAAACACAAAAACAACCCCCTCCTCCTCGGTGAACCGGGTGTCGGAAAAACCGCCCTCGTCGCCGCGCTCGCAAGACATATTCGGGAAGATCGTTTTTCACCGCTTGCCGGCAAGAAAATCCTTTCGCTCGATCTTGCGCTTATCGTCGCCGGAACGAGTTTTCGCGGCGAATTCGAAGCGCGAATGAAAGAAATCGTCCGCGAAGCGACAAACAATCCATCCGTTATTCTTTTTATCGACGAAATTCACACGCTTGTCGGTGCCGGCAATTCGACCGGCGGACTCGATGCCGCCAATATTCTCAAACCCGCGCTCGCTCGAGGCGACATTCGCCTGATCGGCGCAACCACGCTTGTCGAATATAAACGCCACATCGAAAAAGATCCCGCGCTCGATCGTCGATTCCAAACCATCCTCGTCCACGAGCCATCAGCCGAAGAGGCGGAACAAATTCTCCTCGAATCAAAATCGTCGTTTGAAGAGTTTCACGACGTTTCAATCGACGATACCGCGATCAAAACGGCGGTTGAACTCTCCGTCCGATATATTCACGACCGTTTCCTCCCCGACAAAGCATTCGACCTCCTCGACGAAGCTTCTTCACTCGCAAAACAATCTTCCTTCTCTTCCGAAACACATTCAATCAAACTCGCTCGTCTCGAAGCCGACCGCCGGACACTCCAAAAAGAAAAAGAGGAAGCTATTCTTGCCGAAGATTACGATCGTGCCGCGATTATCAAAGCGCAAGAGCTCCATATTCAAAAAACACTTTCTTCCCTTCCAAAAATATCAGACACATCAAAAACCCGAAAAAAGAGATGGGTTGTTGCTCCGGAACATATTGTCCGCATCCTCTCAAAAACAACCGGCATCCCGATCGAAAAGCTTTCTCCCGAAAATCGCCAACCATTTTCGGGAGCCGCAAAAAACGCTCTGTACGCCTCGATTCGCGGACAAAAACAAGCGATCGACATCGTCACCAAATCCCTCGTCCGTTCGGCCGCCGGAACAAGCGACCCAAAACGTCCCCTCGCGTCATTTCTCTTCCTCGGTCCCTCCGGTGTCGGGAAAACCCTCCTTGCCAAAACAATCGCCGAACATTTTTTTGGAAACGAACATCACCTCGTTCGAATCGATATGAGCGAATTCGGAGAGCGCCACAACATCGCTCAACTCATCGGTTCTCCCGCCGGCTATGTCGGCTACGGCGAAGGCGGCAAACTCACCGAAAAAATTCGCCGCGCGCCCTATTCGGTCGTCCTCTTCGATGAAATCGAAAAAGCACATCCCGACACGACCAATATCCTTCTTTCCATTCTCGAAGACGGCATCCTAACCGATGCCGAGGGACGTTCGGCGAATTTCCGAAACACGATTATTATTCTCACTTCAAATATCGGCACGCATTCATTTACCACCGAAAAAATCGGCTTCGACCGCGCGCGAAAAACGGAATCTATCCGAAACGACATTCTCGACGAACTGAAGAAAACCCTCCGACCGGAACTCCTCTCGCGACTTGGCGATGTCGTCCTGTTTGATCCGCTCGACGAACAATCGCTTGCGGAAATCGCAACTCTTGAACTCGAAAAGCTCGCCGCGCGCCTCAAGAAAAACCGATATTCCCTCCGATGGACAAAAACTATTCCCGAACGCATCGGCAAAGAAAGCGCCGAAACAAGAGATGGCGGTCGTCTCGTCCGCAAAAAAATCGAGAGCGATATCGAACACCAAGTCGCGGAAATTATTCTCACAAAACCGAAAGCGAAAAAAATTCTTCTCTCCGAAAAAAATGGCACTATCGTCGCCACGACTTCATAGCCTTTCTCTCTTCATACAACGAGTCGCTCGAAATGCGGCTCGTTTTGTACTGGATCTTTTCTTCCCATTCTTCTGCGTCGGCTGCAAAAAACAAAACGCCCTCCTCTGCTCTTCGTGTCTTCAAAAAATTCCCTTCCTTGCCGAACACTATTGTCCGATCTGCGAAACACGCATCACGCCATTTGGGAAAATCTGCGCCGACTGTTTTGGAAAAACACCTCTCGACGGCATCTTTGCCGCCTCATCGTACAAAAACAAAACACTGAAACATGCCATTCATACATTCAAATACCGTTTCGCCCGCTCGATCGCCCGTCCGATTGCCGACCACCTCGCCCGTTCACTCCTTCGATCTTCGCTTCCGCTTCCGGATCTCATCGTTCCCGTCCCGCTTCATTCGTGGCGACTCCGATGGCGCGGATTCAATCAGGCGGAGGAGCTCGCACTCGCGATGAAAACATTCCTTCTTCCCGGAAACGAGATTCCGATACGCAACCTCCTCCGACGAACACGCTTCACCCTTCCGCAAATCAAAACAAAAACAAAACAAGAGCGAAAAGAAAATCTCGAAAACGCCTTCGCGCTCGCAAAACACATTCCGATCGAAACAATCCGAGGGAAACGCATTTGGCTTATCGACGATGTCGCGACAACCGGCACTACGCTTGAAAAATGCGCCGACATTCTCAAAAAATCCGACGCGAAAGAAGTCTTCGGCGTCGTAGTTGCTCGATAAAATCGGTCGGTGCATAACTCATTATGTCCAACCCTTTACAGAAAAATTCCGAAGGAGTATACCAAAGGAAGAATCTCTACCAAGAGAGTCTCAAGAAAAGTGAGGGCTTCAGAAGGTAACAAGAGCGCCTCACCCGTCAAAAACAAAAAGTCCCTTCAAAATCAAAAACAACCAACAATCGACAAGGAGAGTCATCATGACTGATCGTCGAATACTCGATACAGCAGTACCACATATCGAAGACGTCGTCTTCCAAGCAAGCTACGCGCTCCACGACGACGCCCGCACCGCAAAAAGCTTCGAAGCGCTTTTGCGACCGCTCGAAACTCTGCATGGGGCACGTCGCCGGACCGATCTCGCTGAGATCACTCGCGCCGTCCTTACCAGAGTTTGCCGAGAAATAGAAGGCCGAGAAGGAATCGCTCCCATTCAGGTCAACCTTCCGCCGAGCGTACTCTCGTTCAGAAATATGCCTCAGGAAATCACACAAATCGTTGACCGCTACCACGTTCCGCACGGTCAAATCGGCCTCGAAATACTCGAACATCCGTTTCATTGGACGCTTCGATCGCGGGAAGCGGCAGACGTTCTCAGGAGAACGGGCTTTTCGATTCTGCTCGATGACTACACCGGCGAAGACTGGCAAAACGAAGTGCTCCAAGGCTTCCCTTTCGATAAGGTCAAAATCGACTGTTCGATAGTCCGAAATCATGGGCTCAAGAATACCTTCAATGCTCTTTCCGTTCTCGGCGTGCGAAATATCGTCGTCGAAGGAGTGGAAACACGCTTCGAGCTCGAGGAAGTTATCAAAGCTTCAAGAAGACATCCCGAGATGGATGTGCTCATTCAGGGATTTCTCTTTTCGACGCCCGAACCGGCCGAACGAGTGTTTCATTAGAGCGCACGCCGAATGCATCACCAGTATCGGGAAAGCAAACGCAACCGATACGAAAACGCGAGGATACTGTCCCCGCGTTTCTTTTTTATCTCTCTATGAAAAAAATCACCGGACAACCGCCACAAACACGCTTTATCCCTCTTTCAACTCACCAGCACTCTTGCGCATGAGATCGGTAAGTTTTCTCACGGTATTCACATTCCGCGCCGTCATATTTTTATACAATGCCGTCCCGATAAAATCCCGCATACCGCTTTTCCCATACTGCTCCCTCGAGACATTCCACAGAATCGCGCCAGGCACATACCGGACCGTATCAACCCCTTTGGCAATACGGATAAGCGACAAACTCTTCCGACTATCGTACTCCTTCCACAAAAAAAGAATATCGCTTTTTTGTTCAGTATCATTTTGCCACTGCTTGGGAATGGCGGCGGCGATTTTTTCAAAAGACCGCCCGCTCCGTACGACGACCGGAATCCGAAAACCAAACGCTGATTCAAGTTGTTTCTCGATTTTCTTCGCCAAATTCTCTTCTTTCTCTTCCTTCGATACAAAAAGGACATTGCCGCTATTGATATACGTAGCAACATCGCGATAACCGGCTTTTTCAAAACACTGTTTGAGCACTGACATCGCCACCCGATGTTTCCCACCGACATTGATCCCTCGCAACAAGGCAATATACTGCGACATAAATATTTCGGATGACTCAAAAAGATTGCGTTGTAATTTTTTCTATCTGAAAAAATTTTTTCGTAATTGCAAGCGCTCTTTCTTCATCAAACCCTTTGCAAGTATAGATAACTACCGATAAAAAACGTGCAGAAGACCAAAAATAAAGTGAAATTCCCGAATCAATTAATGGCACAAATGCGTCAAATCCCTGATTTTCTTCCTTCCCCTCCCCACCGGGAGAAAACACGATAGGCTCACCATACATTCTGAGCGAAAGACCGCTGGTAACCTCTTCAAAAAACTTCACAATAATATCACGGTCAACCGAAATACCCACAAAACCCTCTATAACAAATCTCTGTCGAAAAATATCTGGCGCCAAATTTTCCATAAAACTTTCTGATAGTATTCAAAATTAGTGCAGGCGAACGTTCCCCTCGGCATCAATCTTCCAAAAAGGATTGTGCGCCACTTCCCACAAGTGTCCGTCCAGATCCGCGAAATAGCCGCTATACCCACCCCAAAACACCTTCTGTCCAGGTTTAATAATTTTTGCCCCGGCCTGCTCCGCGGCACGCAGGGTCTCGTCGACCGCCTGCTCCGTTCCCACATTATAAGAAAAAGCCGCCCCCCGAAAGCTCCCTTCACCGGTATCAGAAACGCCCGCATCTCGAGCGAGCGCCTCCCGACGGAAAAGAGAGAAAATCACATTGTTCAGCTGAAAAAACGCCACCGAAGGATCGGGAGACTCGGCCTTCCACCCGAGCCCGTCGCGATAAAACGAAAGCGCCTTCTCAACATCCTTCACCCCAAGCGTTACCATGCTGATCCGCGGTTCCATAATCATTTTTTACGATTTTATTCCTCAGTAAAATAATATATCACGTGCGGTGAAATATTACACTTTGCATGAACCCATTTCGAATGAAAGGGCTGATCACGCCTCGTCCACTCTCTTCGGTCGCGGTACAAAACCCAAAATTTCCTTGCCATTTTTTGCGCGGTTCCTCCCCTGACCCCTCCGCCACAAAGCGGAAAGAAGGAAGGAAATTTTTGGTTTGTTCCGCCGCTTCACTCCTCCAAAAGGGCTAGTAAGTAAAATATAGCATTTTCTGTGGCATGGTGCCGCCCTTTCTCCGTCGTTCGCGTCGGCCCGAGGTGCTTCCTCTCCGCGTTTGGTGGTAGTTTGAGAGTTCGCTCACACTTCGCAGACACCTCGCACTGGCCGCTCACATTCGTTCGCGATGCCTGCTCGGTGCTTGTCGTGTTCGCTCTGTGACTTCGGCGATGTCCGTGGTAACTCTTTGTGCTTGCCCCACCCGCCCTGTGCGCGCACAAATCCCCGCCGTTTTTAGGAGATATTATAAAACGGCGGGGTTGGCTCCCTGCAGTTCTATAAATTTTATAGGTTCTCCAGAAGCTTGTTGTAAGTACCAGCAATATCGCCCTCTAACGATTCGACAATTTTCGTGTTTGCGCGGTTGGAAACCATAAGCATCATAGCCTCGTACATTTGCTCTAGCTTCTTTTCTTTCCCTCCCAAAGTAACCAAGCCTCCTGGTCTAAATCCATCTTGATAGCCTTCCGATTTACCTCGTTCTATAAATCTTTGAATCGAGTTTTCTTTTGAGGTGGCGAGCAAGATTTCAAAAAAATCTGCCTTACACTCTTTAGCAATACTCTCCAGACTTTCTATGTATTCTGCTTGAGTAAAAATTTGCGAAATCACCACATCGTATCCCGCTTGTAAGTGAACTCGTGCCATTTCACCCGCAATCTTTTTAGCAAGTGGTCCCGAAATCTCTTTTTTCTCGCGAAAATTACTAATCCATCTTCTCACTTCATCAATATCCAATTTTAAAGTAAGAGGATGCTCCTCAGCGTATTTCTCAGCTAAGGTAGACTTACCTACTCCTAAAGCACCATTCAAAATTATTAGTTTTGGTTTCATAACTTGTTCTTTAGATTTATGCCACCTAAAAATGCTTTAGCCTGTCTAACTGATGTAAATTTAATAATTTTATGCTTATCCTGTACTTGCGCTAGGAATTTGTTAAGAGAAATCGCTTCGCCTTTCGTCCAAACGAGTTTCAAAAATTTCCAGTCAAACATTTCGGGGCTTCCCTCAAGCTCGGGGCGAGGGTCTTTGCGGTGTTTGAGCCACCTTTTCAAGTAACGGACAGTAGCGACTATAGGCGGGTAATCAAGATACATAATTGTATCTGCACGTTCAAAAAGAAAGGTGCGAGCTTCTTTACTGATATATCCCTCAACAATCCATTCCTCTTGCGCCCCGATTTCTTTTAATTTCCTTACCGTCTCTTCATCACCAATATACTGCCATCCTGGATTCCACATAATTGAATCCATAAGAAAAAGTGGCAACTTTGTTTTTTTCGAAAGTTTCCTCGCAAAGGTTGATTTACCTGAGGCACTGACACCTACTATTACAATTCTTTTTCCTATTTTTGTCTCCATATATTCTAGCGGTCTGCGTGAATTACCTCGCCCGTTTGGTATTTGTTTTCCGTCAAAATCTCAACGACCAACTTTCCGATATCTTCAGGAAGAGTTAGTCGTCCTTTTTTTGAATCTTTAAGAACTATTTCCCTCATCTCTTCTGTCATCCAACCTGTATCTGTAGGACCTGGATCAAGAGAGTATATGGAGATGCCTTTTTTACTTAATTCAGGTGCTAACTGTGGTGCCAGCATTTCAAGAGCTGCCTTGGTAATAGTATAAGGAATTTTGTTTTCTCCCATGCTTCCAAGAGATTGTCCAGAAGTCATATTGATTATGCATCCTCCCTTGCTCCTTTTTACAAACTCTGTGACGAGCATAGTGACAGCACGAACATTTACTTCATAGTGCTTATCCAATATCTCTGGTGACAGCTCAACAAAAGGAACTTCAAAATCATGGCAAGCGTTGTTAATAAGGATGCTCGGGACTCCTAATTCACTTTCGGTTACCTGAAAAAGGCTCTCTGCTGATTGAGGGTCAGCCAACTCTATTTCTTTGCTCTTCACTCTAATGCCAAACTGCTCAAGCTCAGCGGTAATTTCCTCTACTTCTCTCTTAGTACTTTCAGGGTGAGTCTTTTCATCGTAGGGATGCCAATATGTAAAGAAAATATCAGCTCCACTCTTGGCTAATTCACGACAAATAGCAAAACCAATTCCTGCTTTTCTTCCTACTCCCGTAACAAGGGCTACCTTAGATTGTAATGATTTTTGACTTTCCATACTTAATAATTTTTAAAAACAATATCCGCCTTTTCCCTAGGTCTAAATGTCTCAAAGTATTCTTCATCATTTTTCTTCCAAATACCTTCCCATTGCTCATCGGTCGGATTATTATATTCTTCCCTATCTCTCTTCTTGCCCCTTGCTATCGATTCTTCCAAAGGACAGTCTACCCAAATCTTGTAGTCAAAGTATTTTAAAAGCTCGGGTCGGAAGAGTCCCACGCCTTCTATAATTATTTTTCCACTATTTTCTATTTCTCTCGTTTCAGAAATTGATTTGGAAGGAACATTAAAATGACCATATTGAATAACTTTTTGATTGTCTCTAGAAGGCTGTAATACTTCTTTTTCTAATCTGGCGAAATCCATAATTTCCCAGAAGCTATATTCAGTGTCAAAAGCTCCGTCTTTTTGGAAAGAGTCTACTCCAATAACAGGGGCATTAATGGCTACTCCGAGAGCTTTGGCAAAGGAGGATTTTCCTGCTCCACCAAAACCTGAGATTCCAATGAGTACAGGGCGAGGAAGATCAAGTATTTGAGAAATGATTTTTTCAGGGATTATCATACTATATTAAAGCTATTTTATCACGATACTTAAAAACCACCTTCCGGTGGTTTCTAGCTTTCAGCTAGCATCTCGTGCTAGCTGTTGATGGCGGTGTATTTTAAAAATAGCTCGAACGGAATTCTGCCCTCGCCGCGCGGAGCGCGGCTCGGGTGTGGCGGGGCAAAAATGAGCGGCTCCGCCGCGCACACTGACAATTTTAAGTTTTTCTTTGGCGGAATACTCTTGCAGCTCTGCGAGCTGCGCTTCAATACTCAAAATCTGTCTTTCCTCGGACTCTGTAGATTTTCTTGCGTAGATTACGTATCGCATAATGTTATGAATTAAATGAAAAAATTTCTTTTGCCCTTATTGATAAAAGCATTTCTTTTTCGCCAAAAATCCCATACAAATTAGCCGCCGAGCGAAGCGAGGCGGACAGCTCGCATTTGCAATTTCCTTTCTGGCGGAGAGGGAGGGATTCGAACCCTCGAGGGGTTTTACCCCCTGCCACGTTAGCAGTGTGGTGCCTTCAGCCAGCTCGGCCACCTCTCCATGTTTTGTCTTGTCTGGAAACAATTCGTCTGAACGCCTCACCCCCTTTATAGGACTTCACCAATTTTTCTGTCCGCCTCGCTTCTGCTGTATCTTCAAATATTTTATAGCACACCAACCGCCACTCACCACTGCGGGTAGTACGGCCACCAGTATGACGCAAGTGTCGAGCGAGGCGCTCCCCGTATCCACGTTTGGTGGTAGTTCTATCGTCCGCTCACACTTCGCGATCACCTCGCACTGGCCCCTCGCTTCGCTCATGATGCCTGCTCGGTGTTGCTTCGTATTCGCTCGATGGCTTCGGTGATGTCCGTGGTAGCTCTTTGTGCTTGCCCCACCCGCCCAGTGCGCGCACAAGAAACCGCCCGCTAACGCGGACGACTCCCTTATGCATTCGAAGCTGATACCTTGTTGTCGCTTCGTCCGTCAATCAAGACAATATTTTCCTTTCCAGAAAGATTTAGCTCATTCAAAATACCATTTACTCGTTTATGTTCTTCTTCGGTAAAATAAACAATAACCTTGAAAGAAGAATTTGTTTGATTGGCTTTTTCGTAAATCTCAACCTGATTTTCTAGGTTCTGCTTTAGCTTTTTGTTTTTGGCGAGCTTAAATTCCACCAAGGTCTTATCTGTGCTCCCTTTAGAAATTTTGAAATCAACAGGGCCACGGCCATTGTTTACTTCTCGGTTTATATCAAATGCTGACGATTCATGGCAGACCAAGCCGAATAAAAGTTGTAAATCTTTTTCTGTGCCGAGACACTCATTTTTGTGATAAAACAATTTATATCCGTCATTATTTTCTATGTATCCTTTCAAAATACCGATCTTCTTTTTCGCCTCGTCATAGCTATTTTGAGCAGATGAGTAAAAATCTGTTTTCTGTAATCCACCAATGAAATCTCGGACATTCTTGATATAAAAGTTTTCGGAGAAAATGACTTTTTCGTTGCTGATATTCTCGGCTTGGTCGCCATGTTCTTCCTTGTATTTGATGTAATAATCAATGAGTTGAGGAAACTCTTGGATAGTTGCAAAAGCAGCCGCCATTTTCTCTTGTTTCGTTGGCTCTTTTTTCTTCTTTGGATCTCTGACGAGGCGACTTCGTAAATAATTATTAACCTGCACCCTTAGTTGTTCATCGGATATTGCGTTAGGTATACGTTCAAAATCTTCCAGTAAATCTTTCTTATTTATCCATGTCTCATCTTTTGTTAATAGGTCTTTCGGAGTCAGAATAACGAAATCGCCGGCAAATTTTGGCAAGTTAAAAGTCCCTTCTTCCCAAGTTTCCGTTTCGTAATTAAATCGTGTGCGCGGTATGCGAAAAGTGTCTCGCAAACTTTCTTCAATACTTTTTTGTGCGAAAGTTTGAGTGTATTCAAGTAGAAACTCTTTGATCAAATTTGTCGCAAAGTCGCTAATGTTGTCTTTGCCTACACCATCTTTAATCAAACACAATTTCTCTAGGTGGCTACTTTTTGTGATCTGTTCCTTTCCAAACTCTTGAAAAATTTTGTGCAAATTCCCATTCAATGCTTTCGCAAAATCCATTCCAAGCGCACTACCTTTGTTCCCAATAACAGAGAAGCCGAGCCAATTTTGCTCGACTTCCTTAAATGCGTACCAAGCTTTGAGTGCTCCTTGATTTTGCTCATCGTTGGCCTTGTCTTTCAGGAACACGAGATATTTGATGATATTTTCGTGCAACTCCTTGTATTTCTTCTTTTTGCTGTTGAAAAGAAGAAACGGGTCAATGAAAAGCGGCAAGTCCGATACAAGAGAAATGTTAAAAGCCCCGTATTTTTCGAGGTCTTGCGGTTTTACCTTGAAATGATCGGAAAAATATAAATCCATCTTATTCTTCAATTTAGCTCTCCGCTTGTTGATCTTGCGAAGGATTTTTCAAGAGGACATCCACAAAAGATTCTCCAATATCAAATGTTGTATAGCTACTGAAGCCTGCCTCGTCCAAGTCACGCTTTAGCTCGTCCATTGAGGGACGCAAGGATTGAAAAAGAAGAACTTTATCTCCAGCTTTCAACCCCATTTCTGTAAGGCGCGGTGTTGCTTTTTTTAAAGTACACCACATTTGAATACTTTCATCTGTGTGTAGATCTTCAACATCTGTTTTGGCATCAAGTCCGAGAAGTTTTAATTTTGCGGTAGCAATGGATAAAACATCTTTTGCATAAATTTCAACAAGTCGTTTTACATCAATTCTTTCGCGGATTTGAGCTCCTATAAATACATATCCATTGCTACCAGCAATATCCGCTAAAAGTTTTAATATTTCCTGCGGATCATAATTGGAATATGTAAGTCCAAGAGACACAAAACGTGGCACCTCTGATTTCTGAAGAACATTTGGAAGCTCTTCGAATGAGGCTCGTACTGGCTCCGTCGGTATTCCTTGCTCCTCTGCGTACTCGGCTGCTTTAGCGAGAAATTTCTCACTAATATCAACTGGTCTATAGACGCATTTCTTTCCCTGCACCAAAATTTGATCAAATGCGTATTGTTCTTTGTGCTCAGAACCTGGTCCCAAGTCAATATATTCAAAATTTTCTGGCAGGCGAGCAACAACATCTTTCATTATTTGTTGTAAATATTTTCGTTCAGGTGCTGTTATCAGCTCGTGATAAGGATTGCCCTCGTTCTGTATTTTTTCATATTCTTCATCCGACCCAGGGATATATAACAACAAAGAATCAGAGTAGTCGAAAACCCCATCAGAAATTTTCTTTAGCGACGAAAAAGCTCGCTCCTCGAACCAATCCAACGAATACTTCTCTATATTTTTGGTTTGTTCCCTCATTTTTTCCATGGTTATTTCAAAAGCTCATCGCTCGTTACTACCAACGCTTGAGCTATTTTCTCAATGGTGGCAAGCGTGGGATTGCCTTTTCCCGCTTCAATATTGCTCATTTGAGCACGGTCAAGCCCGACCGCGCGGCAAATATCGCCTTGCGACATTTCCTTTTGCTCGCGTATACGCTTGATGTTTTTGCCAAGTTTGGATGTTGGGGTTTTCATATTCACAGATGTATTGTAGCAAAATATTGTGTTGTATGACAATAATGTGATATATTACAAGTATGTTGAATTTGAAGCGGCGG
>CAYTED010000002.1:0-144870 GCA_964436855.1 uncultured Bdellovibrionales bacterium
ATCATTGAAATGCAAGAGATCGCGAAACGTGATGGTTTGCATGTCGTTAAAGTTTTTCAAGAATCAAAATCAGCCAAAGCGCCGGGCCGGCCGGTGTTTGCTGAGATGATACAGTTCATCAAAGCGAACAAGGCACAGGGAATACTCTGTTGGAAGATGGATCGTCTCTCGCGCAATCCGATGGATGAGGGAATGATTAAATGGTTACTCCAGAAAGAAACGATTCAGCGGATCCGGACGTTTGATCGGGAATATAATCCTGATGATAACGTGGTGATTGCGAGCGTTGAATTCTCGATGGCGAATCAGTACATTCGCGACTTGAGCCGAAACGTGAAGCGTGGTTTTGCAGAAAAGATTCGCCTGGGCGAATACCCTGGCCCGCGGCCGATCGGATATATTGCGGATGTTAAAACGAAGGCTATGGTGCTTGATCCGACATATGCGCCATTCATTGCTCGTGCTTTCGATCTGTATACGCTGGAAAATCTTGCGACGGATAAGGTTGCTGACAGGCTGTATGAAGAAGGTTTCCGTTCCCGACTGGGCAACAAAGTTGGCAAGAGTACGATTTATCGGATTCTCACGAATCCTATTTACGCAGGGCTGTTTCGCTGGAAAGGTCAGCTTCACAGTGGTATTCATGAGCCGATCGTTACGCTAGAAAAATTTGAAGAAGCGGAAAAAAGACTTGCCCCGAAGAAATGGAAAACGCGACACGATAAGCGGAAGTTTGCATATCGTGGGTTTCTTGTTTGTGCCGAGTGTGGACTAAAGGTGACCGCGGAAATTCAGAAGGGACATACGTATTACCGATGCACGAAGTCAAAGGGTGTGCACCAATGTTCGCAGCGATATATACGGGAAGAGGATTTGGAAAAAGAAATCGCAATTGAACTCAGGAAGATTCACTTTGATGATGAGATACTGGATTTGATTGTTGACTCTTCAAAAGAGAGGCTAAAAGAAATGTCTCGACTTGAAGAAGAAATAGATGCGAGATTGCAACGCGCACTTAATGATGTTTGCCGTCGCAAAGATTCGTTGCTCGAAAAGTTTATCGATAACGCGATTCCGAAAGAAGCTTACAATGCAAAATACTCTGAACTCATACAGGAAGAGGCGAAGCTTGAAGAAAAGATCGGAAATATCAAAACTCCGAAGAGGGATTTAGGGAAGCAGATCGAGGAAGTGGTGCGATTCGTAAAGACAGCGCACGATGTATTCGAGCGCGGTGATTCGGAAGAACGCCGAGAGCTTCTTGGAATCGTATCTTCGAACATAGGCATGAAGGACCGAAAAATCGCTTATTTCGACCTTAATGACCCCTTTACGTGGTTACAGATTGACGCGGAAACCCTCACCCGAGAAAGAAGTGCCTTCGAACTGGAAAATAGAGTGAATCGTGCTTCAGATAAAACAAAAACAGGGGTCCATACCTCTGCTTGTTCTACAATGCTGGGGAGGTAGGGATCGAACCTACGCATGGTGGGACCAGAACCCACTGCCTTACCGCTTGGCTACTCCCCAATGTATATTTTCCAATATCTTTTTTAAAACCTTTCTTCCGGCCGCTGTCTTTAGATATTTTTCTCTTTTTCGCGCTTCATTAAGAGTCCCATAATTTTCAGTGTGTATCAACTTCAGGGGTCTTCGGTTTTTCGTTGCATTGCATCCCCCCTTTTTCATGTTCCTGGAGTCGTCTATTAACATTATTAGTCGAGCCGGTATAAGTTCTTTTGTCTTTCAAACTCAATAGTACATAGACAAATCCTTTCCGCATATTTTTTCTTCTGCCTTACCCGCCTCGACTCGCGGACTCACTCGCTTCGCCTGCGAATTGAGGCGAGTCGACGCGAGGCGGGCCGCTTGGCTACTCCCCAAGAGCGCTTCTTTTTGAGGCATTGAAACACTGATTACCATACCAAAAAAAGACATTTTTATCAAGAAAAATCCCCTCCCTTTATGTTGTGGAGGGGCCTGCAAAAGCCGAGCGGATTTTCCCGTTTTACGAGGAGTTTTTCCGGAGGTATCTTATGTCTCAGTCTGCTGTGGGAGATACTTATTTATCAGGAAAAACTTTTCTTTGAGACAGACGAGGCATTCTTTGAGTTCGCGCACCATGAATTGATGCTTTCGAGCGAGTGGCAGATAGAAGCATTCGATCTCGCTGATTTTTTCTGCGATTTTTGCGTCCGTGATTTCACCCCAGAGCGTGATGATATTGTGGACGCGATCGGCGATTTTGATCTGAGCCGGCTCTCGTGGAGCATGGAGAAGAAAGTTTGCCAGGAAAGCACGATTCCGACTCAGCTTGTCTTCATTTTCTAAAAACTTTGAAAACCGCCCCTTATTGGTCCACCCGGTGTAGCAAGCGACCGTTTCGTTGGTTTTGTTTGCGATCACCGTTGACGGGTAGGTATCGCCATGATCTTCGGGGGCATCGTGAAGAAGTGCGGCTGCGATAACGTTTGCATCTTGCACGCCTTGCAATACGAGAATGATGGCAACAGCCCGACAGTGTTCGAAATAGCGTTCGCCGGTACTTCTTCTGTCTTCTTGGTGTATGTCTTTTGCTAATTCATATGCTTTCTCGATCAGTCCATATTCGTGGCTAAATTAAGGAAATACCGTGCCGATGAAATGAAAGAAAAAGCCCCTGAGGTGGTCTTTTTGGTCTTCATACAACACCTGGACAATTTCTGAGAGGAGAGGAAGTGCGGGATGTGCCATGTCGGAACTCCTTTTGACTGATACTGTGGATGTAGTTGGGAAAAAACTTGATAAGAAAAAATACCGTATTTACGGTATTTTGTCAAAATCATTTGAGTTTCGAGAAGAAGAAATTTCTCTAAAATTTCAGGTAGCGGCGGATGGCGAATTCGCCGGAGAGAATCCCGAGAAGGGCTCCCGAGCTGATGAGGCCAGCAATGGTGATCGGAAGGTGTGAGAGAAAAAATCCGATGGCCGAGAGTCCCCCGCCAAAGGCTCCGCCGAGGTGCGGATCGAGAAATTTGATCGCTGCAAAGAGAAGAATGAGAGCAAGGATCGCGCCGACGATGCCGTAAAGAATGCCTTCGAAGACAAATGGCATACGAACATAGAGGTTCGAGGCGCCGACGAGTCGCATAATTTCGAATTCCTGGCGGCTCGAATAAATCGTGATACGGATCGCGTTGAAGGTAATGAGGGTCGCGACAACGACGAAAAATGCGCTTATGATCGCGCCGATGCTGTCGACCGCTTGCGAAGCTTTGCTTAAACGTTCGATGATTTTTCGATTTCGTTCGTAGTTGATGCGATTAATATCATTTTGAAAGACTGATCCCTGCAGGCTTTCGGAAATGATACCGTAATCATCCGGGTTTTTTGCGCGAACAACAAGGGTTGGGAGGAGCGGATTTTCGCCGATCGTTTCCACGGCTTTTTTTACAATCTCGTCATTGCCGCTTCGCGCGAGGAGTTCTTCTAGAGCTTGCTCGCGGGAGACGTATTGCACGGATGCGATTTCTTTGCGGGATTCGATTGCTCGGCGAATTTCTTGAATTCGTTCTTCGGGAATGTCGGTATTGAACGAAACGGCGATACTTAAATTTTCCTTTTTCGCATCAAGGAGCGAACGAACGGCGGTCGCAGAGAGTACGGAAAGCGTGCCGATAAAAAGTGAGAGTGCAAGAACGCTGACAGTCGCAAAAGTAAGCCAACCGTTTCGTATAAAATGTTGCGAGCCTTCCTTCCATGTCCGAAAGAGTTTGAGTGATACTTGTTGCATAAAGCATTTTGTTGTTACTGAATCGATCCCTTGCGGACAACGTGATATTTTCCGTGATTTTCGTCGCGAACAATGCGTCCCCTGTCGAGCGTGATAACGCGTCTTGCGATTTTGTCTACGATTGCTTTGTTGTGAGTCGCGAGGATAACCGTCGTGCCGTAGGAATTGATTTCGAGGAGAAGGTTGACGATGTCTTCCGCAGAAGCGGGATCGAGATTACCGGTCGGTTCGTCGGCGATGATGACTTTTGGCCGAACGATAAGCGCGCGAGCGATGGAAACGCGCTGTTGCTCTCCGCCGGAAAGTTCTTTTGGGAATCGGTTTGCCTTGTCGGCAAGTCCGACGATCTCGAGTATTTGCGGCACTTCGAAATCGATTTCTTCGGAAGGCTTTCCGTCGACCTCAAGCGCGTAGGCGATATTTTCAAAGGCGGTTTTTTGCGGGAAGAGTTTGAAGTCCTGAAACACGGTACCGATATTGCGACGATAGTACGGCAGGTGTTTGCGGTTGATTTTTCCCACCGATCGTTCGTTAAAATACACCGCCCCTTCGCTCGGTTCGGTTTCGGCGTAAATGAGTTTCAGAATCGTAGATTTACCGACGCCGCTCGGACCGACGAGTGAAACAAACTCGCCCGGATGAATGGAGAAATCGATATGATCGAGAATGGTTTGCTCCCCGAATGACTTACTGACGTTTTCAAACCGGATGATCGGTTGGGTATCTGACATAGTTACATTTTGGTTTTTTCCGCCAGAGGGCGGACCAGCCTTGGACTGGGGGTTTTACTTTATTTTCGAACCATTCACGCCCTAGAGTTTCGTGGATCTTCTTAACCATTGTAACTCGGCTTTGATGAAATTATCAAGTGCGCCGTCGAGAATCGATTCCGCGTCGCTTGTTTCTTCTTCCGTTCGGTGATCTTTCACCATTTTATAGGGATGGAGGACATAGGAGCGGATCTGATTCCCCCACTCCGCTTCGCGATATTCGCCGCGAAGTTTCTCGCGTTCTTTCCGTTTTTTCTCCTCTTCGCGTTCAAAGAGTTTCGCGCGGAGGATTTTCATCGCTTCGGCTCGATTTTGGAGTTGCGAGCGTTCGCTTTGACACGAGACGACGATATTTGTGGGGATATGGGTAATACGGATCGCGCTCTCGGTTTTGTTGACGTGTTGCCCCCCCGCTCCGGATGCGCGAAAGGTGTCCACGCGGAGGTCGGCGGGATTGACGACGATCGCGGCGTCATTCTCTTCGATGACCGGAAGGACTTCGACCGAGGCGAAAGAAGTTTGCCGAAGGCTGTTCGCATTGAACGGCGAAAGGCGGACAAGTCGATGAACGCCAGCCTCGCCGCGGAGGTATCCGTACGCGTACCGCCCGGCGATTTCGATCGTTGCTTGTTTGATGCCCGCTTCGTTGCCGTCTGCACGATCGAGAATTTTTCCGCGAAATCCGGCTTGTTCCGCATAGCGGAGATACATTCGGAGGAGCATTTCCGCCCAGTCTTGCGCTTCGGTGCCGCCCGCTCCGCTTCGAATCGTGAGAAGTGCGTCGTTTGCGTCATAGGTCCCTCCGAGGAGGGTGTGGAGATCCCATTCGGAAATTTTTTTCTCGAGTGCTTCGAGTTCGTTTTTCAATTGCGGAAGCTCGTTTTCTTGCGGATCAAGCGAGAGCAATTCGTCCAAATCTTTTGCCGATCGGGAAAGCGCAAGGAATTCATCACGCTCCGTTTTGAGCGATTCAAGTTCTTTTAAGAGTTTCGATGCTTCGGACGGAGTGTTCCAGAGATTCGGATCTTCGGAACGCTCGGTGAGTTCGGCGATCCGGGCCTCTTTCGCGGGAACGTCAAAGAAAGTCCTGCAAGGGCAGGAGTTTTTGTTTGAGTTCTTCGAGTTTTTGTTTGAGTTCTTCCATAGTCTTTGAGCCACCTTCCGGGATTGAACCGGAGACCTGCGCGTTACGAATGCGCCGCTCTACCAACTGAGCTAAGGTGGCTTTTTCGATGCTGAAAACAAGTCGGATTATAGCCGAAAAAAATGAAAGAGACAAGGAGTGATTTTTTTATTTCGAGAGTTTTTTGTCGATGAGCGACTTGAGTTCGTCGTACGAAATCGCTCCCCCGACAAAGGTATCGCCAACAAAAATTCCCGGTGTTCCGGAAATTCCAAATTCCTTCGCTTCCGCGGTATCTTGTTGTATTTTCTCCAGATGTTTTTTTGTGTCGAGGCAGGTATTGAAATTTCGCATGTTCAGGCGGAGTGTTCGGGCGTATTCTTTGAATTTCACGGTTCCGGTTGTCTTTTCCCATTCATCTTGTTTCGCAAAGAGAATATCCGAATATGGGAGAAATTTTCCTTCGTCGTTCGCGCATTCACTGGCGAGTGCGGCATTTTCCGCTTGCGGATGAAATGAGAGCGGGAGATGTTTGTATACAAATCGAATATCCCCGGAATATTCCTTAAGCATTTGCTCGACCGATGAATGAAAGAGTTTGCAGTACGGGCATTCGAAATCGGAATACTCGATAATCGTGAGACGGAAGTCGTCTTTCGACCCGAGCAGAGTGGTGTCGGGGCGGATTTCGGGAAGCTCGAGAAATTTTCCCGGGGCTTGACCGATCTTTGTCATATCAAACACGAATTTTCCGCCGAGCTCGGAGAAGAGTTCGCTTGCTTGCGCGTAGAAAGATGTCTCGGTTATTTCTTTCGAGAAAACAAAAGCCGGGAGCGATCGAATAGAAAGTTCTGCGGCGAGTTTTTGTCCGTCGAAAGAATCGTACGGTATTTCGTTTATCACAACCGTCGGGAGGATTCTTCGAATCCAGAGGAGCGCTTTTGACGGGTCGCATGTTTCGCAAGAAGAGTCGGTAACGACATCGACGAAAATTTTCGGATCGGAATAGGCAACCCACGTTTTTCCGTTTGTTTCGATGACGCTTGTTGCCGAGGTAATACGTTTGGAAAATCCGGAACCGGTCGCAAGTTGAACGATGTCGACAAAGACGCTTCCGACGAAGAGTCCGAGAAGAACGATGCTTACCGAGAGGAGATTGTCCCGCGTCTTTTTTTCCGTTGCGACATCCGGTATCGTTTTTTCCATAGGGTTTTTCTGTTTCAAATTATTGCGAGCATTGTGTCGTATCGGGCGCTCCGCTTCCGGAAAGAGGCGACTCCCCTTTGAGGAAAAGGTTTTTTTCGATTTCTTCGATCGACTTTTCGTTGTCGCTCGGGGTGATTGTGTAATCTTCGTATCCGATGGTCAGGACTGGTGAAAGCAGGGTTTTGACAGCGAATCCGAGGAGTACGGCAACGATGAAAAGAAGCCAGCGCTCAATTTTTCGCGCGCTCGGATCGTTTGTTTCACGCCTTAAAAAAGAAAAAAAGGAAGACACGGACAGTCCTCCTCTGCTTGGGGTTGTTTCCATAGATTATTGATATTCTACCGAAAATCAGCGGAAAATCAAGTCTTTACATTTTGAATTTCGAAATCCTCAAAAATGTCATTCCGACCGAGTTTGCGAGTGGAGGAATCTCTTGGATTTGAAATGGAACACGAGACCCCTCGACTTCGCTCGGGATGACAAATAAGAGTTTCGTAATTCACAGTTTACAGAGAGATGAGATCGTCAAGAACACTATCGAGTTCGTCGAGTCCGCGTGTCCCGACAACGTCTTTTCTTGGCGAGGGATTTTCGATTTCCGCTTGTATCCTGCGCGTGGCGCTTTCGGGGTGTATATGATGCAAGACGTTTCCGTTTACCGCGACATTCGGACCCTGTTTGCAATACCGAAAACACTCATCGGTTTTCGAGAGTTCCCAATTTTCCGTCTGCTCGGACACCAATTTGTCGAAAATCTTTTCCGAGCCGTTGCATTTGCAATGCGTATTGACGCAGACGCGGATGGAATGTTTTTTGTGCTCCATAGGTCGACGTTCAGTGTAGCGCATTTTTTCCCGAACGCCAACCCTGTACAGAGATGTGGAAATATTTTTCATTTTTTTGTACAATAAATGAAAAGCAAAATACTTATGGGAGGGAAAAATGGAAACGATTGGTTTCACTGTTTTTCGCACAAAGTAGCCGATGCGCTCGGTTCACCAAAGGCGTTTGCGCTTGCTTTGTTTATTGTTGTTGCTTGGTGGATTCTCGGGCCGATGTATGGATACTCCGATACCTGGCAACTTGTTATCAATACCGGGACGACGATTATGACATTCCTTGCCGTGTTCCTTATTCAGAACACGCAGAATCGCGACGCGAAAGCGGTGCATCTGAAGCTCGATGAACTCATTCGCGCGTCTTCCGCACGCGATCGCCTGGTGGACCTTGAAGAGTTTTCCGAAGATGAGTTAGATAAGCTTCAAGAGCAATTTCGTCGGGTACGTGCTCGTGCGGAGCAACGATCGCTCAATCGGTCCCTTGTTCGGAAAAATGAAAAGTTATTAACAAATAAATAATAAATATTTAAATTTACTGGTATATGGTTTTTAAATTCGAATGGTCGGAGAATATATCGGTTGGCAATATCTTGCTTGATAAGCAACACGAGAGACTTCTTGCTAAAATCAATGAGCTCATGGATGCTATTTTTGAGAAAGAGGATTCACTGCTCATATACGATGCGATTCGGTTTCTTGATTCGTATGTGGAAGAACATTTTCGCGATGAGGAGGAATATATGCTCGCAAATTCGTATCCGAAGCTCGAGGAACACCGATTGTTGCACGAAGCGTTTGTGATGCAGTATCGGAATTTGAAACAGAAAATTTTTACCGAAAAACCATCGGAACTTTCGCTTGTTGAAATTGAAAATATTCTCGCAAAATGGTGGATAAGCCATATCGGTCAAGAAGACAAAAAATACGCGAATTTTATCGCGGAGAAAAAAATATTGGATTCAAAACAACTTGCTTGAGCCGTTCCCTCCCCTGTTGTACGGAATCGTTTGGAAATTTTGACAATCAGGGGAAATCAGCGCATGCTCTTTCATAATCGGGTTCTTGAACAATCTTAAGAAGGAAAGGAGTGCTGCAATGATGAAAGAGTCGGTTAACTTCCCGGGGCTGAAACTCATCCGGACTGGTGTGGGTGGTTCGGCGGACGATGCGATTGCCGCACAGGAAGCGGAGACGTTACCAGGAACTCTCGAGTGCGATGCTCAAGTTCTTCTTGCTGCACTGGGGAAAGAGTGTCCGTCTTTCAGCGAGTCGTTTTCTCGCGAGCATCCGCCGGTTCGGATTTTTGCGACGCTTTCTCTTGGAGGAAGTGTTCGCCAAATCATTGGAATCGCGATACTTTCCTTTTCCTCCGATGAGGAGGAATCGATCGGTATGCTGCAGGGGGTTTTTGTCACAGAAGCGTATCGTCGTCGTGGCTACGCGTGTGCGATGATAGAGTATCTTCTGCAGACCGCTGCGGAACTTCAGGGGGAGGCGCTTCTCTATCGCGATTCGTGCGAGGAAGCTAGTTGGTTCACGAACTTTCTTCGGAGGAAGTTTGGCTTCAAGGAGGTTATTGGTGAGGGATGCTCTTCCGATACCGGGTCTTTGTATCAGCGAAGACTTCCTTTGGAGGAAACATGAGATCGAGACGAATGGTTTTCCCGTGTGTGTCCCGCCAAAGGATGGCAAGGCTGCGGTATATCCGCTCCCTACGAAATCAAGTGCGCTCAACTTTTCGAGCCGTCCTCAAGAACAAAAGTCCCCTTTCCGTATCGGCATATTTGGATGCTTTTTTTGCGATTCGCGAGATGTTGTACGCGATCGCCAAAGGACGCATCACTTCCGATGAACTTGGGAGAACTCGCCATTGTATTGAAAGCGTCCTCTCTCGTATCGACCCGCGCATTTGTGAAGGGGTTGATTCCGGTGAGGTTTTCTGGGCCGAGCTTAGTGTTCGAAGCGCGGAAGAGTTTGCCGCTCTCCTTGCAGAGTGGAGAGTCTACTGGAACTTTGCTGCCTCGAGTCCGAGAGGAAGAGGGGCTGCACTGTACGCAGGGAGGATTATCCAGAGTACTGCAGACGTCATCTAATAGGGGTGGCGGCCGCATTTCCTCATAGCCCCGGGCGGAACGTCGCCCGGGGTTTAAAATTGAAAAATTTGTGAGATACTTGACTTCCTTTTTTTCAAGCAAGATTGTTATTGCATGGTGATATATGCCACTTGAGTTTCCAGTTGTTTTGGTTTGTCTCGACGGTAGGAAAAATAGGTATGAGAGAGACAAAAAGTACATTTCCCTGTGTCAGAGATATGATGGTGAGGGATTCCGGATTTGATGGCTTGATTTGTGATGATGTGCCGCAGGTCAATCCCTATTCTTCCATCAGCTTTTTGAATGGATTCCGGATATTCGATAAAAGAGTCGATACTATTGTCTTTGATTTCAAAGTGTTTCATACAGATACCAGGCCCGATGTCTATCCGAATATTCTCTTTTTCTCCCCCGAGCGAAATCATTCGGTCTATTGTTTTCGGAACAATGCCTGCTATAATCCCCCGCCATCCGCAATGCGCGAGACCGATGACGCTCTTTGTTGAATCTTCAAAATATACCGGGAAACAATCGGCACCGGTGAGCGTCAGAACGATCTCTTTTTCTTTTGTGATGAGTGCGTCGGTATTAAGAAGAAAATCTGGAGAGTTGTGAGTGATAGTCTCTATATGTGTCCCGTGTACGAGATTGGCTGCGACAATTTTGTATCCATTGAAACCAAGGGAATCAAAAAAGGCTTTTCGATTTGAAATGTTTTCAGCGTTTTGATCTTTTGCCGAGAGATACATGTTGCCATTTTTTCTTTCGGAATATCCTTTGTAGATAGCCATAGTTTTTTGGACAAAGCTTTCTTGCGCATTTCCCCGCTTTTTTGGTAAACACATCATTGTTTTATATCATTTTTTCACAAAAAAACATCAGTCCCTTGCGAGAATGAAGGACTTATCGTATTGATGTGATATTTGCTGAATTGAAGAGTATGGAAAAATCCTCGCACCATGTCAAGATGTAGTCATAGTCGGAAATATTGATCCCCTTTGGAATGGGATAGTTGATATTTCCTTCGGTTCCTTTGATTGGCCCGAGGTCGATATATTCTTTTGCATCGAGGTCCTTTGCGAGATAGACTCGTACGTCAGGACCATTGATGGTTTTGTATTCTTCGTAGCGAACGATATGACCTTTTGTGGTTTTGATAATTCGTACAAATCCCGATGCCGGATGGGCAGTAGTCGGTTTGATCGGAACACGCGCAGATATTTCGCCTTCAGTTTCTGTGCCATCCGCTGGAGATGGAAGTGCGTCGTTGACTTTTTTATTCATAAAAAGCGGAGAGAAGCCGTACCACGCAATTCCAATAAGAAGAACAATAATAATTCCAAGGAACATTTTTTTTGGAGAAAACATAAAAAAATTTTGAAATTTAAATTATTTGTGAGACATCTTTATCGTATCGCATTTACGGATATTTCTCCAAAAAAATGAAAAGCGCGGTCAAGTGGTTCTCGAGTCCGCGCCGAATTGTATTCAGTTTTCCGACCCGTTAGGCTTGACTGAGTATCCGGCAGATACTTTGGAGGAGTTTGATTGCATCAAGACTTTCCTGATTTTTTGATATAACTATTGGGTGTACTCCTGGTTCCGGGAAATGTAACCGATAGTAGCTCTTTCTGTGCGGATTCCTTTTATCAATCGTTAGTCCAAAAAGCATCGGCTATAGGCATCTGTCACTACGATGAGCCCATGCAACTGAAACAATTCTTTGGTGAGATGCCGTAAAATTTATTGACAAAATTTATAAAATATGATTTATTATCTGTGAAGAGTAGTTTTTTTACATTTTTTCACATCGAATAATGAGAGGAGATTCCCATGTGTTTTCATGTGATTTCTCGGGACTTTGTTGTTGTAGTTTTTGGTATCAGCAAAGAATCTGACGCATTGGCGTGTCGTTTTTTGGGGATGCAGTCGGAGCAGGTTACTCAGGCAGCACAAGAGCTTGACCAAGAGATAAATCTTAGCTTTTTGGATCTGACTGGCAATAATGAAGGTCCTATACATTGCTTTCTTGCCGAGCAACAGGAGGGGTTGCGTAACTGGAAATTAGTGGGGGGAGTTCAGCTTGATTTTCTGGGCTATATATTCCAGTGTACATCTCAATCCAATTCTTCTTCTATGGGACTCCTTACTAACATTTCCGTCTCGAAGAAGTATTGGATGTCCCGTGGCAGTCGCAATGAATCTCTCGTTGAGCAGTTTTTTCGAATACTCATTGAGCAGGCTTTTATACAAGAGGTGTCACACCTTAAGTGTACCGTGGATAAATCCCTTCGGGAGCGGCACCCAATGCTTGAAAAGCTGCTCCAAGAGCTCGGATTTTCTGTCATGAATGACTGTCCGGGAGGCCAAGGAACAGTGACGTATTTCCGTGAACTGAGAATGGCAGCAAAAGTTGCAAATAATTTGGGTCCGGAGGGCGATGAAGATGATAGCAAAGTCGGCGGCTTTATCTGTTAGTCCGTCGGGCTTGCTTGTGGTAGATGAGAGGGCTTTCTATGTGTATAGCGTAGTGGTCCTCTTTTTCTTTCCTTATTTTCGAGACTGGTATTTATTCTTCATTAAAAAAATCACCCCGGAGACGATGTCCGGGGAGGGGTTGGTGTTTTGACACGAGGGTCATCAGAGGCTGAATGGTGAGAGATTCTCCTCGCCGGAAATACCGAAGGTTTTCCGCTCGCCTGAGCAACAGACTTCGAGGGAATACAGCCATTCTCTCGGCAATCCATTTTGATTACTCGTTTGAGGTGATTTTAGGATCTTTACAAAGGACCGTCCTTTGTAGGTTAACAATTACTTTTATAAGGCGCTGATTTTTGTTATATTTTAGGCATCCCTTAACAAAACTATGAGGTAAAAATGGCATAGGAACCATATTGTAACACCGTTATTGCACGGCTTGTTAGGAATCGTGATCCCAATTCCGAAGCTGCAAAATTCTTTGCCGATCCGGAAAATCAGAGAAAGATTGTTGCTAGTCTTCGGGATGCTCTAGAGCTCAATCAGTAGTTGAGCGAAGCGCGAAGTGTTACCCCAGAAATGCTCAATCGCGTCGTAGATATCTAAGCTTATATTGCATTCGCAAAGGAGTAAAAGGATGAAACAGTTAAAGGTTTGGAATCGGAATGTGTTAACCCGTGCTGGCAAATGGTGGAAAAAACTCAATAATCCGTCTTCCGGGATGTATCAATTGACGCATGCCGCACGGCCTTATGCGAATTCCGGAAAGCCGTTTGACCCCAGTCAAGTTGTGAGGATCCTGAAAGGGACAAAGCGGCAAGTAATCCAAGATCATCGCGAGGCAGTGAAAGACCTGTGATCGGGATTGTTTTGATAAAGGGTGGTACAAATGTGCCGCCCTGTTGTATTTATATAGATGAGAGGATGTTGTTTATAAAAATGAGTTTCTGACGATAGTACTCACGAATACTCAATCCATTTCCACTTTCTTTCAATTTTCGATATTCTTCGAGTTGTTTAGAATTTTCTTTGAGAATTTTTTTGAATCGAATCATATTTTTCCAATCATCCGATTCTTGGTTGATCGGGAAAATATCGATATGCTTTCCATCCTCATTCGTAACAAAATGCGCTCTTTTTTGCGGATAAAAACTTCTCGATTTGCCAAAAGGTTGCTGAAGCATCTCAATGAGTAAATCAAACTTCTCGGGTGAAACGGGAATATAGATATCAATTTCATCTTGTCCGGAAATGCCAAGACTCGTCGCGCCGTGATGTTCAATCGCATATTCATCCCCTATCACTGCTTGAATTTTTCGCTTTACCTTTTCGAATTTTTTTTCTGCTGTTGCATCAAATGGAAGAATCCGAATTTTATCGGTATTTGATAAATGATCGAGCCATTTTTCTTGTTCGGGAGTGAGCATTGATTTCTATCATATTAGAACAAGGCACCTGACCCCTTTTCTGCCCCGAGGTTACCAATTGAGGTCGGTCCTCGACTATTCAAATCGTCCTTTTTACGAAGGATCTTTACAAAGGACGGTCCTTTGTTGGTTAGTTTTTTTGAGCTTGATAACACGGGCGTAGAGCTTTTCTTTGTCTGTCTGTGTTCCTCCAAAGCATACTTCGAGCACTTTGTTTTGTCGCTGTATCCAATGCTGCAAATCTGTGTTGATCATATGGGTGATATAAAATGGTCACTTACTTTTAGTGAGATTGAAAAGGAGTAGGACGTATCTATTCTACTACACGTTTTTTGGCAAGCCCAAAAAAGATACCAGTCGAGGTCTACCAATCGAGGTTACCAATCGAGGTCGGTCCTCGACTATTCAAATCGTCCTTTTTACGAAGGATCTTTACAAAGGACCACCTCTTTACAAAGGACCGTCCTTTGTAGGTTACGTGGATGATTGTAGACAGTGCCGGAATTGGACTTTTTTATGACGTAAGAAAAAACACTTGCTAGCGCGCCTTTGGCGTGACCCTTTTCTGTTTCTTCAAATCTTTGCTAATTTCTTTAACTTTAATCCTGCACTAGTAGTGGTTATTCCTGGCATATTTTTTATATGATTTTCAATCTCGTTGATTGACTTTTTTGGTGTGTAGGTATAGATATCATTGGCGAATACATCCAAAAAATGTTTCTTCAGAGTATCTAGATCAACTTCTTCGCCTTCTGGTCTTGTCTGAGAATGTACAACAAGTTCCGCGAGCTTCTGTTGTACCACCCTAGCCCTTTCCTCTGTTGTTACCCAAAAGAAATCATTATTTTTTTTTGCAAAATCCTCAATTAAATCTCCGTAATCGTAAAAATCAGCTATCAACTTCAATTCGTCTTGATCGAAATCACTAACAAAAAGATGTGCATAATTCTTCCAACTCTTTGTCGGAAAGAGTGACGGTAAGTCCTCCGTGTTTCCTATCTGAAGCCTCTCTTTTAATTGATCGATTCTGTTCTCTGCAGTTCGAATCTCTAGCAAAAGCACTCTTGCTGCTTGAACTTTCGTATCAGATTTTTGCTTCAAATAAATAAAAATTGCAACACTTCCAACTAAAAGGGTAATGAAGGAAGAAAATGCTGATGAATTAATAACGCTATAATGGAATTTATAAAAGTAATAACTCAGGCTTAGGAAAATACCAAAAACCAATATATAGAAACTTACTTCGTTCTTTGTAAATTTCATATTCTTTGGGATTTTAATTTCAATTAGTTATGAAAGAGCGGAGGAAAAAATCCTCCGCTCTTTTTTTGTTACGCTATTTTTTCTCGCCATTATCTTCGACCTCGGCGTCCTTTGGCGCGTCAGCTGCTGCTTCGCCTTCTGGTTTGGCATCTCCTGGCTGCTGTGAAGCTTGGGAAGCTTCTGAAGCTGCTTTGTAGAGTTTTTCGCCGATCTTTTGGGCGGACTGAGAGAGCGCTTCGGTCGCCTTCTTGATCGCTTCGAGGTCGTCGCCATTTTTGACTTTGTTTAATTCAGTGATTGCTTCCTCAACGGGCTTCTTTTCATCTGCCGTGATCTTGTCTCCTGCGTCCTTGAGCGCCTTTTCGGTCGTGTAGGAAAGGGTGTCTGCCATATTGCGCGCTTCGATGAGTTCTTTTTTGCGCTTGTCCTCTTCGGCGTGCAGTTCGGCATCTTTCTTCATACGCTCGATCTCGTCTTTGGAGAGTCCGGTCGAGGATTCGATACGAATGTTTTGCGTTTTTCCGGTTGCTTTGTCTTTCGCCGTAACGGTAAGAATTCCCGATGCATCGATGTCGAAGGTGACTTCGATCTGCGGCATACCGCGTGGCGCCGGTGGAATACCATCGAGGATGAATCGTCCGAGGGATTTGTTGTCATTTGCCATCTCGCGCTCTCCCTGGAGAACGTGAATTTCTACCGATGGCTGATTGTCTGCTGCGGTTGAAAAGACCTGGGAGCGATTGACCGGGACCGTCGTGTTTCGGTCGATAAGCGGCGTGCGGACACCTCCCATGGTTTCGATGCCGAATGTCAGCGGCGTCACATCGAGGAGGAGCACGTCTTTCACCGATCCTTCGAGGACACCTCCCTGGATCGCTGCTCCTGCCGCCACGACTTCATCCGGGTTTACCGAAATATTCGGTTTTTTGCCGAAAAATTTTTCTACTTGCGTGAGGACGAGCGGCATACGAGTCATACCACCGACCAAGACGACTTCGTTGATATCACTTGCGGAGAGCTTGGCATCGGCGAGCGCTTTCTTCACTGGTTCGAATGATGCTTCGACGAGATCGCCGACGAGTTCTTCGAGTTTCGCTCGGGTCAGTTTCATAACCAAGTGTTTCGGTCCATTGGCATCGCTCGTGATAAATGGCTGATTGATCTCGGTGTCCTGTGCGGTCGAGAGTTCGATCTTCGCCTTTTCCGCGCTTTCCTTGATGCGCTGGAGTGCGAGCGGATCTTTGCCGAGGTCGATCCCCTCTTGCTTCTTGAATTCATCGAGAATCCAATGAATGATGCGCTGGTCGAAGTCGTCTCCACCGAGATGGGTATCACCATTGGTCGATTTTACTTCCACGGTATCTTCGGCGACTTCGAGGATAGAGATATCGAATGTTCCACCGCCGAGGTCGTAGACGGCGATTTTCTCGTCTTTCTTTTTGTTGAATCCGTAGGCGAGTGCGGCCGCGGTCGGTTCGTTGATGATTCGACGAACATTGAAACCGGCGATTTCTCCTGCTTCTTTGGTTGCTTTTCTCTGTGAGTCGTCGAAATATGCCGGGACCGTGATGACTGCATCGGTGATTTTTTCGCCGAGTTTTTCTTCGGCGTCTGCTTTCAGTTTTGCGAGGATCATCGCGGAGATTTCCTGTGGAGAATATTCCTTGCCGCCCATCACGATCTTCACGCCTTCCCCTGCCTGGATCACTTTGTAGGGAAGAGTTTTCATATCGCGCTTCACTTCGTCGTCGTTGAAGTGGCGTCCGATCAAGCGCTTGACGGAGAAGAGCGTGTTTTCCGGATTGGTAACGCTCTGGCGCTTAGCGAGGAGTCCGACGAGTCGCTCCCCGGTTTTTGAGATCGCGACCATGGATGGCGTAGTGCGCGCGCCTTCTTTGTTTTCGACGATGGTCGGACTTCCGCCTTCGACGAACGCCATTGCGGAGTTTGTTGTACCGAGATCGATTCCGAGTATTTTAGCCATATGATTTTTATAAATGATTTACGATTGATGATTTATGAATTCTGAACCCCTCCCTACCCTCCCCTTTGACCCGCTTCGACGGAGCGATAGCGAGGCGAGAAGGGGAGGTGGAAGAGTGGGGATGACCGTTACGCGGACGTAACCGTCACCTTTGCGGCGCGGATCACTCTCTCTCCTATCCTGAATCCGTTCTGAATCACTTTCATGACGAGTTGCTTTTCTGTTGTCTCATTCTTTTTTCCTTCTATTGCTTCGCTACTGATCGCTTCCATGGTGGTGGGATTGAATGCATCGCCTACTTTCACTTCGATCGTTGCCACGCCATTTTCAGTGAGTACTTTTTCGAGTTGCTTTTCGATGTACTGAATGCCGGTTACCCAGGGGCTTCCCCTCTCTTCTTCCGGTACGTGTTCGGTCGCCATTCGGAAGTTGTCCATCACCGGAATAATATCGAGAATAAGTTTTTCGGTGAGATAGCCAGTGAGTTCTTTCTGTTGCTCGGCTTGCCGCTTTTTGTAGTTTTCAAAATCTGCCTGAAGACGTTTGAGATCATTCAAATATTCATTTGCTTTTTCTTCCCAATTTGGCGATGCAGTTTCTTCTGTTGCGACTTCTTTATTTTCTATTTCTTCGTCCTTCTTTTTTCCTTTGGTCATAGGTTTTTCATTAATTTCGAATTTTTAATTTTGAATTTCGAATCAATGTTTAAAAAATTAATGATTCAAACATTCAATCAAAATTCGAGTTTCAAAATTCAGAATTAAATTAGGTGATTATGGAAATTATTGCTGTGGATGAGATGATGACAATCATGTTCGCTCCTGATGATCCCAAGAGTTTCTTCATATACTCAATGAGGGATTTGTTCTTGGCATAGTCCATACGTTTCGGACCGATAATTGCGAGCACCCCTTTCCCTTCTTTGCTTTCGTATGGCGCGACGACCATAGAACAGTTGGAAATTTCTTTGATGGGATTTTCTTCGCCGATAAAGATATGCGTCTCGCCGTCTTTGAGATTGACGAGAATAGTGTCGAGTTTTTCATCGAGCGAATCGAGGGTTTCCACGACGCGGCAGAGTTCGTCGATTTCTTGAAATTCCGGTTTTTCCATCAATTCCTTCATTCCAAAGTCGTAGAACTCATCTTTATCAATAAGGCCAGATACGACGAGATTCCCTGAAAGTGCTGAAAGGAGTTTGGTCGTGCTTCGACCCATACGTGCTTGCTTTGCTTTCATCATGAGGAGTTCTTTTTGAAGGCGACGCTGATCTTCTCGCGAGAGATCCTCATCTCCCATCATTTCTTCGACATAGAAGCGATATCCAGCATCGGTTGGAATACGTCCAGCAGAAATATGAGGTTGGTAGAGGTAACCCTCCTCTTCGAGTTCGACCATATCATTACGGAGTGTGGCGGAACTGACGGGAAATTCGAAATGTTCCAAAAGCGCCTGCGATCCGACAGGAATCGCGGTTTTGGTATAGAGTTCAACGATTCCGGAGAGAATTTGTTTTTGACGGGAGTTCATAGGTCAGTAAACAGAGAGCAAATAACAATCAACAAAAAACAGAGAAATATGCTGTAAATTTAGTATAAAAAATGATTTAGCAGTCGTCAAGTGAGAGTGCTAATATTGAAATCTTCGTAAAAAAAGTTGCCCCGCAAAGGTGGTCCTTGCAGGGGCGTTGGTACTATACCGGATTGGTCGATCCGGCGTTTCTGCTTATCTCCCAAGCGCTTTTTTTGAGGGAGACTTTAGTGCAGTCAGTTGATTACTCCATACAGCTCTGACCACAGAGGTTGCAGAACTCTGTGTTGCCTTGCGTATGGAAGTGGTGGAATGCTGTTGAGGCAGGCATCGTTTGCCGATGATTCGCCAAACAAACCACGGTTCTTACTTGTGGGGCCCCGTGTGGAACAAGACCCGCATGTCCGGGGAATGCGCCAGCGCTGATATCGATTCCAGCGAAAGCATCTCGCACGACTTCCTGATAGTCTTTACTCATGATTTCCTCCTTATTTGCAAGGGTTTACGCACGATTGGCAGTAGTGGCAACGCCCGTCGTAGCGTTGACGAGCCTTGTTCCGAGGGATATACCAGACTTTGCCCCCAGAGTCTTTCAATCGATTGCAGCGAAACAATTGTTCGGTGCCCCCCCTGCTTGTCTGCCCCATTGCTTCCTTTGTGCTTCTTTCCCATTTTCTCCTCCGGTTTTGGTTACGCTTCCGCGCCGAGTTGGCTCTGATCGTGTAGTTCTCCATAGAGACGTGTCATATGAAGTCCGAGACACAGTTCTCGCGAGGGATAGCACCGATTGAGATCTGAAGAAAAACACAATTTTCCTTTATAATGCATGCACGCGTCGCAGGGCTGCATCGTTTTTCCGTCGCAGCGCGCGCATTCTTCGAGAGTTTCTCCTTCTTTTCCCGGCTCGATGCCGAGGTTTTGCTTTCCGGTGCAATCGACCATTTCTGTGTCCTCCGTATTGGGATGAAGTGGGATAACCTTGGTACCTTGTCGGGTCATCACCCCTTCAAATTGGGAAAAAAACTCTGTGCCAAGTGTAGAAAAAATTATTTCTTTTGTAAATTAAATCCATTTGAGAGAATCTTCTCGCTGGGTTTTGTCATTTTTTCGTGTTGTTCGGAATGGGATCGATACCGCCTTTTGCCCACGGATGGCAGCGGAACATTCTCCGGAGTCCGAGTGAAATGCCGCGCAGCACTCCGAATCGATCAATTGCTTGGTAGGTGTACTCGCTGCAACTCGGGTAAAATCGACACCATTTCTCTCCGAGAATGATTCCGAGAATCCCGTGATCAAGCGAGAGCGTTTTCTGATAGAAGCGGATGAGAGAAAGGAGGAGTTTTTTCATAATTTTGAATTTTGAAACTCGAATTTTACATCAAATCGGAATTTCTCAATTCTTGAATTAAAAATTCCTGTCTGCCGACAGGCAGGGATTCGAAATTCAGAATTTAAAATTCGAATTTTCAGGATGACGAAGGAATGCTTTTTAGGTATAATGGAAACAAATGAAAACCGCAAATACAAAGCAATATAACAAAAAGCCGCTATGCGAATGATCAAACACAAAAAAGTAACGTGGATCGATTTCGAGGATCCGCATGAGGACGATATCCTCTATCTTCAGGAAAATTTCAACATTCATCCGCTCGCGATCGAAGAATTTGTCACACCGACCTATCAGCCAAAGGTGGTGCAATACGATCATTGCGTCTTCCTCTCCGTACACATCCCCCTCTTCGACGTCGAGCATCGGACAACGTATCCGGGCGAACTTGATATTATTCTCACCAAAGATCATTTGATTACCGGTCACAAACAGTCGATTTATCAGCTCGAGAAATTTTTCGACGAGGCGCGAAAGAGCGAGGGAAAACGCCGACTTTTCTTCGAGGAGAGTCCGACGCATCTTCTTTATCGTCTCCTTGAGATTCTCTTGAACTCGTGTTTTCCTCGGCTCAATCATATTTCCGAAAAACTGAATTATATCGAGTCGCAAGTTTTTTCGGAAAAAGAAAAAGAAATGGTGTACGAAATTTCCGTTCTGAAACGGGATATCTTGAATTTTCGTCGGACGCTCAAACCGCAGCGATCCATTCTCGAGTCCTTGCTTGCGAAGAATCATCCGTTTGTTTCGGAGGAACTCAAAATTTATTTTCAGGATCTGATCGGCACGAATATCCGGATTTGGAATATCCTTGAATCAAGCAAAGAAACTATTGAGGCGCTTGAAGCGACCAATAATTCCCTTCTTTCAAACAAACTCGATCTTACAATGAAAATCCTTACGATTTTCTCGGCGGTACTTCTTCCAATGTCGGTCTATACCAATATGCTTGCGATGAGCGCGGCGATCCCGTTTGGAAACAATCCGAACGCGTTTTGGATTCATGCAGCGATTATGTTCGCGATCGCGGCCATTACGGTCGTTCTCTTCAAGTGGAAGAAGTGGTTTTGATGAGAGGGAATCTTGAACAGCGTCCCCTTCTGTTATTCCGAGCCTGTCGAGGAATCTCACTCGTATCATACCTGAAGATCCCTCGGCTTCGCTCGGGATGACACAAAACAAGTTGTTTTTTTGAAAAATCAAAACGCCGGGCGCGATTGCTATCGTACGCCGGCGCCTGGGTGTCTTTATATCCCTTCCTCCCTATACGGAATCACACCTTGTATGCGTGGGAGATGAGGTTTATGAATCCTACCAAAAGTAGGAGTAGGATCCATGAATTGATGATGTAGATCCTCATCATGATGAGTGTGATGATGCGCTCTTGAGTTGCGATCTGGGAAAGGATTTTTGGGAATTGATGATGTCCCGAAGTGAGCCTTTCATCCAATTCACTTCTTTTTCTTTTCTCTATTTCGAGCCTTGATTCTTCTGTTGTTCGCAACCCAAGAATGAGTGCGAGTATAGCGCATACCACGATGAGAATCATCAAATGAACAGACATTTCGTTCCCTCTTCTGGTTGGAAAAGAATGATTTTTTGTACCATTTGAATACTTCTTTGTCAACAGTCGGAAAAGCTCGGAAATTTTGGTATGATTGAATTGTTTCCTGAATTTTTATCGGTTGAATCTATCTGTCATTCCCGCGGAGGCGGGAATCTAGGTTCCACAAACTATTTTTCTGGATCCCCGCCTCCGCGGGGATGACAAGAGAAGTTATATTCTTTATTTTTCATTCTGCGATATGCGTTTCTACAACACACTCAAAAAGGAAAAGGAAGATTTTGTCTCTCTCGAAAAGGGCAAGGTCGGGCTCTATACTTGCGGTCCGACGGTGTACGACTATGCTCATATCGGCAATTTTCGTGCGTATTTTTTTGCCGATACGCTGCGACGGACGCTCGAGACGGCCGGCTACGAAGTGCGACATATCAAAAATATCACCGATGTCGGGCATATGACGGCCGACGATATCGCACAGGGCGACAGCGGTGAGGATAAAATGGTGAAGAAGGCGAAAGCGGAGAAGAAATCACCCGAAGAAATCGCGGCGTTTTTTGAGGAGCGGTTTCATGAGGACGAGACGGCGATGAATATTCTCCGGGCGCATTTCTTCCCACGTGCGACGGCGCATATCCCGCAGATGATTCGAATGATAGAGGCTTTGATCGTAAATGGACACGCCTACGAATCAAATGGAAATGTTTTTTTTGATGTAACGTCGTTTGATCGGTACGGAGCGCTTTCGGGGAATACTTTGAAAAAATTGAAGGTTGGTGCGCGGCTCGAAGAGCATCCGGACAAGCGAAATCCGTGGGATTTTGCGCTGTGGCTTGCGGCGCCCGCGGGGCACCTGATGCATTGGCCAAGTCCGTGGAGCGAAGGCTATCCCGGGTGGCATATCGAGTGCTCGGCAATGAGTGGCGAATACCTCGGTGATACATTCGATATCCATACCGGTGGCGAAGATAATATTTTCCCGCATCACGAAGCGGAGATCGCGCAGAGTGAATGCGTCCATAAGAAACCGTTTGTGAAATATTGGCTTCATACGCGGCATATTTTTGTTGACGGTGAGAAAATGTCGAAGTCAAAAGGGAATTTTTATCGACTCGCGGATATTCTTGATCGTGGATATTCTCCGATGGATCTCCGGATGGTGTATCTCGGGGCGCATTATCGTTCCCCGATGACTTTTTCGTGGGACGTGCTTGATCAGGCGAAGAAAAATCGCGAGTTTTTGCTGAATACAGTCGAGCGACTTTCTTTGGCGGAATATACCGAGGATGCTGATTACTCTGGCGATGATTTCCGGGAGAAATTTGTCGCGGCGATAGAGGATGATCTGAACACCCCCCTCGCCCTTTCGGTTGCGCAGGAATATGCGCGGAGCGTGAATCAGGCGATCGATGCGGGAAAAACGCTTTCTTCGAACGTAAAGACTGATTTTGAATTGTTTCTTTTCAAGTATTTTGGTTTGCAGGCGGAGGAGGTTCTTGTTCCTGATGACGTGCAAACACTCGTCGAAACGCGCGAAGCCGCCCGTCTTGAGAAAAACTTTGCCGAATCCGATCGGTTGCGCGATCTCATTCGTGAGAAAGGATTCGAAGTGGAAGATACTTCGTCCGGCCAGCGCATAAAAAAAGCCTCTTGACTCGCGGTAAGCGTGTCAAGAGGCCATAGTCTCTTCGGGAGGTAGACGAGGAAGACTGTCGAGAATATGAAATAAATTTTGATCCTGCATTGTCTTTGAATCAAGGCTGGTTCTGATTTTGATGCTGATGCTGCCATCCATATGGTCGATCAGGGTCGTTTTCGCAGGATTCAAAAATAGATTCTGCATGCTTTTGAGTATCGGTATAACGAATAGCTCACGGTTACCATGAATGGTTATTTCGACTTCCTGCTTCCATGGCTCTTGAGTTGTTTCACCTAGCAACCAAATACCCACACAATTCATTTTCGCCACCCTGTCTGTTAATGATCTCAATGTATAATCATACGATATCTTCTTGACTTGGTCAATATTGGTTTTTCGTTTTTTGCGGAGTACAATGAATCGTACTCTTTTTTATGGTCAATTCTTCCTCTGATCATCTTCGTATTCCCCCGCACAATATCGAGGCCGAACAATCGGTACTCGGTTCGCTTATGCTTGATAAGGATGCGATTATCCGGGTGGCCGATCTTGTGAAGGTCGGTGATTTTTACAAGCCGGACCACAACACGATCTACGAAGCGATTCTCACGCTCTACGAAAAGCGCGAGCCGATCGATGTGCTCTCGCTCTCGAATATTTTGGAAGAGCGCGGGAAGCTCGATGAAATCGGCGGGTCGTCGTATCTTGCGACACTTGTCAACACTGTGCCAACGGCGTCCAATGTCGCTCATTATGCAAAGGTCGTGCAGAAGAAATCTCTTTTGCGACGTTTGATCGGGACGGCGACCGAAATTGTTGAAATGGGATATGACGAGAGCGAAGACGTGCACAAGGTGCTTGACGAAGCCGAGCAGAAACTTTTTTCGGTATCGCAAAAATATATCAAGCAGGATTTTATTCCCATCCGATCCATTCTCGAAGAGGCGTTTAATCGGATCGACGAGCTCCACAAAAGTGATGGTGCGATGCGCGGTGTTCCTTCGGGATATGCCGATCTCGATCATTTGCTCGCGGGGTTTCAAAAGTCGGATCTTATTATTCTTGCGGCGCGACCATCGGTCGGAAAGACGACGTTTGCGCTCGATATCGCGCGGCAGATCGGGACGCTTGCGAAAATTCCAGTTGGTATTTTCTCGCTTGAAATGGGTGCGGACCAGCTGATCGATCGTATGATCGCGGCGGAGGCGGGCGTTGATCTCTGGCGACTCCGTACGGGAAAACTTTCAAGCGAGGGTGAGAACAGTGATTTTCAGCGCATCGGACAAGCGATCGGAGTGCTTTCCGAAGCGCCAATTTTTATTGATGATTCCGGATCGCTCAATATTATGGAAATGCGGACGATGGCGCGTCGTTTGCAGGCCGAACACAAGCTCGGAATGATTATTATCGACTATCTCCAGCTGATGGAGGGACGCGCGCGGACCGGCGATAATCGCGTGCAGGAAATTTCCGAAATTTCCCGCGGTCTGAAACAGCTCGCTCGTGAACTCAATATTCCGATCATTGCGCTTTCGCAGCTTTCTCGTGCCGTGGAATCGCGTCCCGATCAACGTCCGAAGCTTTCCGATCTTCGCGAATCCGGTTCGATCGAACAGGATGCGGACGTTGTGATGTTTCTTTATCGCGAGGACCGCGTGAAGCCGGATACTCCGAACAAAAATATCGTCGATATCATTGTCGCGAAACACCGAAACGGCCCGGTTGGTCAGATATCGCTTTATTTCCAAGACAACTCAACGACCTTTAAGAATCTCGAGAGAGTACATTCGGAACAGTAATTTTGAATTTTGATTGAAATTCGAGTTTTTGAATTTAGAAATTGATTCAAAATTAAAAATTCAAAACTCAAAATTTTCTATGAAGTATCCCAAACCTTTTCAAGATCTCATCGCGCACTTTTCGTCGCTTCCGTCGATCGGGCCGAAAATGGCGGAGCGGCTGACGCTCTATCTCTTCAAACGCGAGAGCGTGGAGCTTGAAGTGTTTGCCGAAGCGCTTGAGGCGCTCCATTCGCTTCGATTTTGTTCGAAATGTTTTCATATCTCCGAGGGTGAACTCTGTCCGATGTGTGCCGATCCGGAGCGCGACCGGGCGACACTCTGCGTGGTGGAAGAGCCGCTTGATGTGATCGCAATCGAGCGGACGGGAAGTTATGCCGGGCTCTACCACGTGCTTGGTGGACTTCTTGAATCCGACGGTGGTGATAAGCGCCTGACTATCCCTGAACTCCTCCGTCGTGTGGAGGCGGACGGCATTTCCGAGGTGATTCTTGCCACCAACCCGACGACCGAGGGTGATGCCACGGCATTTTACCTGAAAACGAAACTCCTCTCGTCAGGCGTGAAAATAAGCCGCATTGCGCGCGGTTTGGCGACTGGTGGCGACATCGAATACGCCGATGATGCCACTCTCACTGCATCACTTGCAAATAGGTCTGGAATGTGATATAATATTTTATTAGAGATGTGAGAGGTTTGCTTTTTTCGGATCATTTCTTATGGGCAATGAAAAGGAGATCCTTTCTCCTGTCAGTTTTCATCTTTTTATATTGTACATAAAAATAAGCGACCGCTTACTTTTGTGTACAGTGCGTCAGAAGGATTTCAAATGGAAAGGAGTGTAAAAATAGGAAGGAGTATAAAAAAGAAAAAGCTATTGGAAGACAGAGTCTATCCTGACGGGGTCTTAGCTGTTTTTCAAATGATCAGTGGGAAAACGAAAAACCCCGAGGAATCGGGGATTTTGTTTGTTTGAAGAAATTTACGCGGAGATTTTGGTGATCTCGACTTCGGTGTAGTGCTGGCGATGACCAAAGCGCGTGAGTTCGCGTTTCTTTGCTTTGTGCTTGATCCCGGTTACTTTCTTGTGCCTACCTTGCTTGGTAACCTTTCCGGTAACGGTCGCCTTTTCGAGAATGGGTGCGCCGATATCCACCTTGTTTTCATCACCCACGAAGAGCGTCTCGAAAGAAACTTCCGAGCCGACTTCATTCTCGAGCTTTTCGATTTTCACCTTGGATCCCTCGGACACGAGGTATTGTTTTCCGCCGGTTTTGATCACTGCAAACATAAATATTCGTTCAAAGATGAATTCCAATATACCCGACCAGTATACTTTTTTTTTGGATCCTTGTCAATAAGCCAAAATTCTTATTCAAGAATAGCCTTGATTCGACGGACGCCAGCGGAAGAGGCTTCTTCTTTCGTAATTTTGAAATGGCCAAATGCGGCGATTTCTTTCGTATTCTTGACGTGCGGGCCGCCGCAGAGTTCGCGCGAATAAACGACTCCGTCCGGTCCGACAACTTGGTAGACCGTCACTTTTTCCGGATATTTTTCCCAGAAACTTCCTTCGACCCCGACTTTTTTTGCCTCGTCTTTTTCCATTACACTTGTTTCGACAATTACATTCGCATCAATTGCAGTATTCACGAATTGTTCCACGCGATCGAGAATTTCGCGTGAGACTTTTTCCGGAGAGGTGAAGTCAAAACGCGTGCGTTCTTCGGTGATATTTGATCCGGCCTGATGAATCCCCTCCCCGAGTTCTTTTCGGAGTCCGGCGAGCATAAGGTGGGTTGCGGTATGAAATGCCGTAACCTTTTCGCTGTGATCGGCAAGTCCGCCCTTGAATTTTCCCGCGCTTGCGGTGCGCGAGAGGTCGCGGTGTTTCTCGAATTCCTCGCGAAAAGCTTGTTCGTCGAGAGAAATATTATTTTCTTGAGCGAGTTCGGTTGTCAGCTCGAAGGGAAATCCGTAGGTAGCAAAAAGATCAAAGGCGTCTCTTCCCGAAAGACTGCCGGCGGCCGTTCGCTTTTCGAACTCCTTGAGACCATGCGCGAGAGTTTTTCTGAATTTCCCCTCCTCCTTTTCGAGTTCCGCAAGGAGGATATCTTGTTTCTCTGGAAGATTCGGATAGGCATCCTTGTAGGTTTCAAGAAAGGCCTTTGCGATCGGGATGGTGAAATTTTTTTCGATACCCAATCGTAGGCCAAAGCGAATCGCCCGTCGAATGAGACGGCGGACAAAATATCCCTGATCTTTGTTGGACGGGAAGACATTGTCGCCAATAAGCAGTGTCGCCGCACGAAGATGATCCATAATGACCCGAAAGGCAAATGTGTCCGATTCGTTTGTTCCGTATGTTTTTCCTGAAAGAGTTTCGATCGCGTGTCTTGAAGCGTTAAAAAGGCTGATACGGAAAACGTCCGGCGTATCGAGTACGGCCGCGGTGAGTCGTTCTAATCCTCCGCCAAAATCGACATTGGGCGCGGGGAGTTTTTCGAAGCGATTTTCATGCTTCACATATTCCATAAACACATTGTTCCCGATTTCCATAAATCGCCCGCAATCGCAGTTCACATGACAGGGTTTGTCTTTCCATTGCGACGCCTCATGGAATTTTTTGGTATTTTCGGGATCGAAATCCCAAAACATTTCGGTGTCAGGGCCGCCCGGTTCACCGTTTGGCATATTGTTTGGCACACCGGAACGCGACCACCAGTTTTTCTTGTCGTCATAATAAAAAATCCGCCCTCCTTGCATTCCATCGCGTTCAGCGTGGTCAATAATTTTCGCCTCGATGCCTTTTTCTTGGAGTAATGCCTGCCAGAGTCCCGCTGATTCCTCATCTTTTGGAATTCCAAGCGCATCATTTCCCTGATAACAGGTGAAGAAGAGTCGTTTCGGATCGAGAGCGAGTGTTTCTGTGAGAAATTCAAACATCCAGCTGATTTGCTCTCGCTTAAAATAATCCCCGAACGACCAGTTTCCAAGCATTTCGAAAAAAGTGGTGTGTCGATTGTCCCCTACTTCTTCGATGTCCTGCGAACGAAACGATTTTTGCGAATCGGTAATGCGTTTTCCCAGAGGATGCGGTTCTCCAAAAAAATACGGAAGCATTGGCTGCATACCCGAACCTGTAAAAAGAGTGGTCGGATCGTTTTCCGGGACGAGAGGTGCGGACGGAATCACCGCGTGACCGCGGTGTTGAAAAAAGTCGAGATATTTTTTTCGGAGTTCGTTTCCGGTCATAATACTACTTTACAGCAAATTCATTGTTTTCTTCATTTTTTTCAATTCAAGATCGAGAAGCGCGGCTTTTCGTGCGAGATCAGTTTTCTTTTTCTCTTGTACGGACAGCTGCGCCTGAAGCAGAGCGTATTCGCGTTTGATGCGCCGGATACTTTCATCGATCCCCGTGATTTCCCGGGTGAATTTTTTCCGATCCGCTTCGGCTATGGCGAATTCCGACTGAAGACGCCGTAAAATCGCCTTGGAATCTTTGCGGTTTCCGGTGGTTGATAAAAATCCCATAGGGTTATCCAGTGTACGAAAAATTCAAGAAAAAGGCAATGCGAGAGATTTATTCTTTCGGCGGGTCCGCAATGCGGATGTGAATCCGGTTCGTGTCGGTAGGAAGTGTTTTTTTGAATTCAGGGTGAGGGACGATGTCGATTTGATTTATTTCCGGGTGCTTGTCGAGAACCGCTTCTTTCAGCGTAGATATATCGAGACCGGAGAGTTCGGATCGAATGGTCTCGGAGTCGACGCGTACGACAAGAGTAATATCGGCCGAGACGGTCGCGCGACCGCTCTCGTTTTTGAAATCAGGTTCGAGCGAAACGGTGTTGATCAGAATGGATTGCGGGACGAGCGAGAGGTTGTTTCCCTTTGCGACCGGATGATTTTTTTGAATCAAGACGTCGATCGCTTGTTGAATTCGGTCATCTGAAAGGACAAATGCTTTTCCGTGAAAACGGAACTTGGGAGAAATATTGTCTCCCGGCATTCCAACGATAAGAGCCGGCTCTTCATTGAGAGGTGTCAATTCCATTCCTTCGTCGAGAAGGCGAATATTTGCATTGCCGGTTTTTTCCGAAAGAATGGCACGAAAGGATTCTTTCGCTTTTTCTTTGGCGAGGGTTTTCGCTTGTTCGATATCGGAAACGGTCAGTGATTTTCCGGAAGCGTTTGTTCCGCCGCCACCCGTCATTGTGGAAGAGGATTTCGCGGAGAATTTTTCGTATTTCGGACCACCTTTAAATCCCGGGATGGTAAAGGTACTCGGGTTGATATTGTATTCCGCGCCCGGTTGGTCGGCAACGACTTGCGCCTCAATCGCCCCCGGCTCTTTTTTTCCGCTAATTTCCGTCATTCCGGGAACCGCTATGCTTTGCGCGAGGCGAAAAATTTTTCCCTCCGGTGTTTCGAACCGAGTGGTTGAGACGAGGGTTTGCGGCTCGGTCCCGTAGTTGTTGTAAATGACGATTTTTCCTCGAGCGCGATCGCTCCCCTTTTCGGTGGATGTCGACCCGGTGGCCGCTACGGGAACCGATACTTCGATTGTTTCTTCAAAAGATTGGTAGGGAAGATTGAATTCCGAAGATGTTTCGGTTATTTTCCAATCCGGAACGAGTTCGAATTCGAACTTTTCATTTGATTTTTGTTCCGAGTACGGGAAGAGTGTTACTTCTGCGCTGGAACGGATCGTATAGAATCCGATTCCTCCAACCAAAAGAATAAATATCGCCGCGAGAAAAACGAGAGCGCGTTGAGATCTTCGACCAATTGGTTTTCCCGGATCTTTTTTTGGAAAATTCTGGAGTGTTGGAGATTCTTTTTTGAGAGGTGGGCGTTCGGGCGCGGAAGAGGTATTCCCTTTTGGAGAGAAGAAGGCGTTTATTTTTTGTGAAGGGAAAAGTGGATTCGGCGCTTCTTGCGTGATTGATTTTTCCGGAAGCGTTTTTCTTTGTTCCGGCATAAGCGGGGCGGCCGGCATCGTTTGTTGTAAGGAATTCAGCGCGGTTTGATGTTTTGGCGAATTGTCGCGAATACGCACCTGCATAGGTCCGGTATCGAGCGGTGAAGGCGTCCCTTCGCTTGAACGCGGAAGGGCGGGTTGCGCTGTTTCGGGCGGGATTTTTCCTCCCTGAAAAAATTCTTCGGATCCGATGGATTCGGCCTTTACCGCGTAGTAGGATTTTGGTTCGGAAGAAAATTGCGCGGGAAATGCCGTATCGGAAACCAAATCCCCCACTGAAACGGTTCCTGCGGGAAGCGATGGCGTGGCGGTATTTTTGAGAGCCTTTTCCCGACGATCGAGTTCCTCTTGGTACGGGCGGGTTTCAAGACCGGCTTTTTCGGCAAGCGACCGGCTTCCGTTGTCTTGCGAAACGATAACAATATGCTTTCCAAGTTTTTTCGCTTCTCGTTCAAGAAGTTTCAGGCTGACGACGCTCTGCGAAAGAATGGCTCGCTTGGGGACGACCAGAGTAATGTCTTGATCGGTGGTATGGCGCAATCGTCCGACTACCGAAATGATTTCTTCGTCCGCTTCAATGTAGAACGTCTGTGGCATAATGATAAATCTTTTTTATTTTTGATCGATGGAGAGAATGGTTCGTTCGAGAATCGCGGAAAGCATTTTTTCGTGTTCGAGAGCGTTTAAGAGAACGAGATTGACGAGTCCGAGCGGAGTGATATCTTGCGGGTTGTTGAGTTCGCCGGTCGCATCTATGACGCGAACAACGTCTTTCGGTTGCAGGAAACTGACTTGCGGTGGGCGTGCAAACGGTAGGCGTTCGATCCACTCGGGAGAAGAAAGCGCTTGTTTGATCTCCGGAAGTGCCGATCCTCCTCCGCAGAGAAAGATTCTTGACGGGAGAACATCGGTTTCGGCGAACTCCGCAAGAGAAATTTCCACCCCGCCGAGCCAGACGCGCGCGTCTTCGGCATAGAGCGAGCCGACGGAGCGGAGGTCGTTTTCCGGAAGGTGTCCGAGAGAATATGCGAGTTTCATTTCCTCGGCTTGTTCGAGCGAAAGTTGAAATTCTTGCGAGAGGCGCTTGGTGAAAGCGCGACCGCCGAGGGCGAACATTTTCGTTCCTTCGAGGCCGCCATTTCGAACAATGGCAATATCGGTGGTTCCTCCGCCGATGTCGATAAAAATCGCACCAAAATCACTCATATCTTCCACCTCGACGGATCGCGCGACAGCGTAGGGTTCTGCGGCAACCGAAAGAAGATCGAGCTTGAGATCGTGTGCGATCGCCTCAAGGGCGCCGAGATGGATCATTGGCGCATAGGCATTGAAAACGCTGATGGAGACGTCGCGTCCTTGAAAATTGAGTGGATTCACGATGCGATAGCCGTCGATTTTTACATCGACGAGCGATGCGTTGATGAGTTTGATTTCAATGCTGTCCTGTCCGGTCTCCCAAGCGAGTTGGCGTTTGATGCGTTCAAATGCCTTTTCTTGAACTTTTCCGATGATTGTTTTTAATTCCGATGCACCGATGCGAATTTCCGGATTGACGCGTTCATAGTGAACGGTGGTTGTTGTTCCCTTCACCAGCTCACCTGCAATACCGATAACGCTTTTATCAATGTGTTTTATTTTTGCCTTTTGTTTCGCGAGCTCGATCGCCGCACGGGAACATTCGATGACGCCGCTAATATCCGAAACCGCCCCGCTCTGCATATTGCCGGGACGCTGCGCGATACGGCCGATGCCGTGAACCGTCGCTTTTCCGGTAGATTCGTCCACGGTAAAAACAAGCGCTTTCACCACTTCGGTTCCGATATCGAGCGCAAGATAATAATGACCGGAAGAGCCTCCTTTGAATACGGAAGAAAAAATCCCCATAGGAATACGGATTTTGTTTTCGTGTTCAGTATAGCATACTACTGAATCCGTAAGAAGCGTTGGTCTTTTTTATGATCTTTCTTTCCGGCGAGCCTTGTTTGATGTAGAGAGCGTTTCGAAATTTCTTCCAACATTTTAACGAAGCTTGGAGATGTTTATGGATGATTCGAGTGATTCGAGAGCGTCCTTTGTGAGGTGTCCCGTGTTGGCGCCGTAAAAACGAACGACATTTCCTCCGTTTGCGATTCCGAATTTGAGAGCGGTTTCAAGGGAAAGGTCTTCGACTACGGAGGCGAGGAAGGCCGCGGTGAATCCATCCCCCGCTCCGGTCATATCGACCGCCTTTACATCGGGTAGAATATCGGAATGAAACAGCGAGTGCCCGTCCGATGCCCATGCGCCGCGCCGTCCGTCGGTAAGAGCGACGATTTTTGCGCCTGCTTTATGCAGTGATTGCACGAGAAATTCCTCATTATTCATCCGGTCTTTTCGGTCGGAATCGGTGGGGATATCGGAGGCGAGAAGAAGTTCGATAGCCTCGTCTTTATTGAGAACGATTACATTGACCGAACGGATGGCTTCAAGTATCGCTTTTGCATCGTCTTTGATATTATGTTGACCGGGGTTGAGCGCAAGGCAGAGATTATGCTTCTCCTTCAGTGCGATCAACTTCTCGAGATTTTTCTTCCAGTTGCCATTGAGTGCGCTTATAAGCATCCAGTTGGTTTCCGGAAAATGATCATCAAGAATTTCAAGACGATCATTTGCGTCGCGATTGTGAAAAATAACACGCTCCCCGTTTTGTTTTAGAACGACAATTGCGGAAAGATCGGTTCGAACGTGCTCATCAGTAAGAAAGGTACTCGTTTCAACACCCGCTTTTTTGAGAGTGTTGATAATCCATTCTCCGGTATCGTCGTTTCCGACTTTGGAATAACAGGCGGCGTGAATGCCAAACTTTGCGAGTCCGTGCGCGACATTAGCGGCAACGCCACCGACCGCTTCGTAGCGTTCTTTGGCGCGATATTTCGCACCGGTTTCAAAACAGACCTTTTCCTGCGCTTCGAGGTCTTCGGGCGTTTCGATAATCGTGCCCTCCTCAATCGGAAAGAAAATATCCTTTGAACTCGAACCGACACAGATAACTTTCACGTTCATACGTTTTTGTTTTTCAGATGAAGTTTCAATAGTTACTGTTCCCAAAGGGAAAGAAGGCGGTTGTATTTGGCGAGACGTTCACCGCGGGAGAGTGATCCGGTCTTGATAAATTCCGCGCCCGCACCGACGGCAAGATCGGCGATAAAATCGTCGCAGGTTTCTCCGGATCGGTGCGAGACGACTCGTTCCATTGCATGTGTTTGCGCGAGTTTCATGCAGTCGAGCGTTTCGGAGAGGGTACCGATCTGATTTACCTTAATAAGAACCGCATTGCATGCCCCGGTATCAATCGCTTTTTGTACACGCTTTGGGTTGGTAACGAGGAGATCATCGCCGATCAGCATTGTTTTTTTGTTCCACGCAGCCGGTTCTTTCTCGAGTTTTTCGCGCATCCCTTTCCATCCGTCCCAGTCTTCTTCACCGAGACCGTCTTCGATTGAAATGACATTCCACTTCCCAATCCATTCGCGATAGAGATTGACAAGCGATTCGCGAGTGAGCGAAACATTTTCCGGCTTCAAGATATATTGATTCTCCGATTCGCTGTAAAAAGAATTTGCCGCGACATCGAGTCCGATTCCGATTTCTTTTCCTGCATGGTATCCCGCTTCCGTGATGGCGATATTTAAGAGTTCGAGTGCGCGCGAATGACTCTCGAGTCGAGGCGCGAAGCCGCCCTCATCGCCCACACCGACGGAAAGCGATTCTTTTTCAAGGAGTTTTTTCAGCGTGTGAAAGATTTCGCTTCCGGCACGGAGCTGCTCGGGATAATGAGAGATACCGAATGGGACAATTTTGAACTCCTGAATGGAAAGTCCGGAATCGCTGTGTTTCCCGCCATTCAGCACATTGAACATTGGAATCGGAAAAGTCTTAGATTTATTTTCGGAAAGCGATCGGATATGTTCGGCGAGAGAAATTTTTTTCGATATCGCCGCTGCCCGCGCGGCCGCAAGCGAAATACCGAGTATTGCATTTGCGCCGAGTGATGCTTTATTTTCCGTTCCGTCGGTTGCGATGAGTTTGTCGTCGAGTGCTTTTTGGTCGTTCACATCGAGTCCAATCGCGACATCGCGCAGTACGGTATTCGCGTTTTCGACCGCTTTTAACACGCCTGCGCCAAGATAGCGCTTGGGATCGTCGTCGCGGAGCTCGATCGCTTCAAACGATCCGGTTGAGGCGCCGGAAGGTACGCCAGCAATCGCTTCGGTTCCATCGTCGAGCGCGAGCCATACTTCGACAGTCGGCTTCCCTCGGGAGTCGAGAATTTCGCGTGCTTTTAAATCAGAAATATACGCCATACGGATGTGTTTTCAAATCGGAGTTAATGAAGCAGCACTTCGATTCCCGGAAGCTGTTTTCCGGAGAGAAATTCAAGCATTGCGCCGCCGCCGGTTGAAACAAATTTTATTTTTTCAAAAGCGTGGTGTTTTTCGAGGATGCCAAGTGATTCGCCGCCACCCATCACACTAAAGGCATTTGACTCTAGAATTGCATCGAGTACGGCGCTTGTTCCTGTATCATAGGGTGTTTCTTCAAATTTTCCCATTGGGCCGTTCCAGACAATGGTTTTTGCTTTTGATATTTTCTCGACAAACGTCCGAATAGTGTTCGGTCCGATATCGAGACGGTTTTCGGAATCGAAATCCGTTGGGAGAAGTATTTTTTTCGAAAAGGAGATGCACTGGTCGATCGCTTCATTGGCGACTTTGCCACCGACAAGAATCCAATCATAATTTTTTTCGAGTGCTTGAATGAGTGGGAGTTTGGTTTCGACTTTCGCGCCGCCGATAATTGCAATCGCCGGATGATCGGGGTTGGATCGAACGCGGTCAAGCTCGGTGATTTCCCGAATGAGTTGAAAGCCGGCGTAGCTTGGGAGAATCATGGTGATTCCCGTTACAGACGCTTGATTTCGGTGGGAAACGCTAAACGCGTCGTTTATAAACATATGAAACGGTTTCGCGAGATTTTGCGAAAATCGGAAATCGCGTTTTTCTTCTTCCGGATAAAAACGGACATTTTCGAGAAGAAGGACGTCTTCTTCGGGGAGTGTGGCGAGAGCGTCTTCGACAACGGGCCCAATGCAATCGGATACAAAGTGCACTTTTCGGCCAAGGAGTTTCTCTACCTCGGGAACAAGGGTTTTTGTGGAAAATTTCGGATTTCGAACACCCTCCGGTCGGCCGAGATGTGTTAACAGCGCAACCTTTGTTCGTTCTTTCGAGAGGAGAAAGTCGATAGTTTCTTTGGCGGCCGCTATCTTGAAGGTTTCTTTCGGTATTCCGGTTGTCTCGTCGAATTCAATATTGAAATCAACGCGCATGAGTATTTTCCGTCCAATCGTATCGACCGTATTTATGTGTTTCAATTCCATACATCTCGTTTACTTGATTAGATCTCCACTTCCCATTATACCGATAATCACGCCAAGAAGCGATGTGAGTGCGGTAAAGACCCATACACGCATTGTTACTTTTGGCTCCGGCCACCCTTTTGCTTCAAAGTGGTGATGAAGTGGTGCGGCAAGGAATACCTTTTTTCCAAAAAATCGTTTCGCGGTGAGCTGAATGGCGACACTTCCGGATTCAAGGATGTAGACGAAAACGATAATAAACAAAATTGGAACGGCATTGGTGAGCATAGCAACAACACCGAGCGTCGTTCCGAGTGAGATCGCGCCAGTATCGCCCATAAAAAATCGCGCGGGATAAATGTTGAACCACAGGAACGCAAGGAGCGCCCCAGCAATCGCGGCGCAAAACGCAGAGAGGTCAGTCTTATTTTGAACAAAAGCGAGAATCGCGAAAGAAAAGAATGCAAAAAGAAGCACGCCGGCGTTCAAGCCATCAAGTCCATCGGTTTCATTGGAAGAAATCGCCGTGAAGAGGATGACAAAAATAAAGAGCGGGATATACCACCATCCAATTTGAAAATCGCCGAGTGCGGGAATATGGATCGTATCCCAGCCGAGCTTGGAATAAAACCACCACGCGCCGACACCAGCGATAAGAAAAAGCCACCAGAACCGAAGTGCAAATCGCATCCCCCCACCCTTGTTCGATCCGACTCGCCGAACACTCATATAATCATCGCAAAGCCCGAGTATGCCGGATGTACAGAGCACAAAAAGTGGAAGCCACGTTTGCGATCTTCGGAAAAAATCAAGTCTGGCGATAAAGTCGATGTCCAATATTTTTGCTAATAATGGAAAAATATATTCTGAAGCGAGTGCAAGTGTGATAACGGATACCCAGACAATGACCCCTCCCATTGTTGGGGTGTTTGCTTTCCACGCATGGAGCGTACTGATAACACTCAACTTGTCTCCCTGAACCGAGTTTGATTTTATCTTAATCCCGATCTTGTATTTATAGAGAATACTGGTCCAGAACGGTGTCAGTATAAAAGCAAGAAAAAAACTAAAAAATCCGGTTACCAGCACCTTTACAACATTCATTACATTTGGCAGAGTTTGAATTTGCGCGATTTGCAGGGTTTCCATAGAACATTCAGAACAAGATAACGGGTAACGGATATTTTATAAACAGGCTTTTCTCGCCCCTTTTCTTTCAGATACCTGTATTATCTATTATCTGGTATCTACTGTCTATTATCTCCAGTCAAACGAAGAAAAACTCCATTTGAACATCGAACGAATACTCTCCCATCGATAGAGGTCATCCAATACAACCGCGATGACTCGGTGTTCACCACTTTCATCTGTCGCCGCAGCAAGAAGAGACCGTCCGGCAAGCGGAGTGAATCCGGTTTTCGTTCCGAGGAGATTTGGAAATTGACCAAGGAGTTCGTTTGTATTGAAAATCTCGTGTTCATATGTCCCATCTGCAGAAGAGATGATTTTTCTCTCTGTGCGCATCATTTCCCACAGGATTTGGTATTTGAGTGCTGCCGCAGTAATGGTCGCCATATCTTTCGCGCTTGAATAACACTCGCTCTCTCGCCCTTCCGGTTCGAGTCCGGATGGTGTGCAAAAGTGAGAATTTTCAAGACCAAGCGACTTCGCGCGTTCGTTCATAATATTCGCAAATCCCTCTATTGATCCGCCGACATGTTTTCCAAGGGCGGTTGCGGCATCATTCGCGCTATTCATCAGCGCGGCATACAATAGATTCCGAACGGAAATTTTCTCTCCGACTTTCAGGCGTTCTCCATTACAAAAACCGGAACGCGGGCATCCGACGCGCGTTCCCTCGATATATATTTCATCGCCGATGGTTACGAGTTCATCGAGATTTTTGACTCGTTCAACTACAATGAGGGTCGTAAACATTTTCGTCAGTGAGGCGACCTGACGACGCTCGTTTCCATTGCGATCATACAGGATGGATCCGGAGTCCGCATCGAGAATAATTGCGGCATGCGCCGTTGTTACCGCAAGATTGAGCGCGTAAGGTTTTTTTTCTGGCCGGAAGATTGTTGCAAAAGAATGATTTTCTTCAAGAACGGGAATGTCCGGTTTCTTTTTTTTGTCTGAAGCGCCCTGTACGCTTCCCGTTTCTTCGTTTTTTTGTTTCTCGACAACCGGATTCTTTTCCGGATTTTTCTCGAATGCAAAATATGCCGCGCCGAGAAACGAAGCAAGCACAAAGAAAAAAAGCGAAAAGAAAAAGATTCGCATCATATCAAATTATTGTGTTTCGGTCGGTTTTTCATTTCCCGGATTCCGCTCCGGAGGATTTTGTTCGGAAACGGAATCATTCGTATTGTCGAGGAGTTTCTGTATTTTCGGATCTTGCGAGAGTATTTCAAAATTCGGTAAATCTTCTTTTTTGCGGAGACCGAGTGTCTTGAGAAATTCAAGGGATGGCGAGTATACGTATCCGCGCGCGTCGTCGGGATTTCCCTCGCGTTCGATGAGGCCGCGCAGAAGAAGATTGCGAAGCGAAAAACTCGAATTGACGCCGCGAATGGAGTCGATTTCAGCGCGTGTAACCGGAGCGCGGTAAGCGACAACAGAAAGAGTTTCAAGCGCCGCTTTGGAAAGCTCTTCGTCGATTTCCGATTCCGCGAATGCGCGGATAACCGAAGCATTTCCCGCTTTAGTTCCAAGTTGGACGGACCCTTCGTTTCGTACGAGAGAAAGGCCCGACGCGGATTCTTCATAGCGGGATTCAAGCGTATCCAGGAGTGGTGGAATTTCGCTCGTTTCAACATCGAGTGTTTTTGCGATGCGCTTGTGTGATACCGGATCACCCGCCGCAAAAAGGAGGGTTTCGAGTTTCGAGAGAAATTCGGGGGTATTCGTATCCATAGGAAATATTGTAGCGGGTTTATTCTTTTTCATCCAACGGGTTATTCTGCGTGTCTCCGTCGTGTTTTCGAAATCTGATTTCACCGAAAAGTTCGCCTTGTTCGGCATGGACGATACGCTGTTTTACGAGTTCGAGGAGCGCGAGAAAAGAGACGATAATATGAACACGGTCTTTTGTTTTCTCAATAACTTCCGAGAATGATCGTTCGAGCCTGTCTTGTATGGAGCGTTGCAAGAGCGAGATTTTTTCTTCGAGCGTAACAACCTCATTGACGCGCGACTCTTCGAGTTTTTCGAAAGCGGGAATACCTCCAAGGATATATCGAAAAGATCGAGCGAGATTTTCTCCTGAAAAATTTTTCGGCGGAAGAAAAAATGTCAATGAGCCGAGGGACGGTTCTCGCGAAAAAATTTTCGACGTACCGTATCGAGCGGCGATTTGAGCGGCCGCTTCTTTGAAAAGTTTGTAGCGTTTGAGTTCGGACTCAAGGTCCCCCACCTCGGTTTCTTCATCATCGGTGAATTCGAGAATAGGAAGAAGCGCTCGCGACTTGATGAGAATAAGTCGCGCGGCGACCGAGAGAAATGACGCGAGGTGTTCGAGTGAAATATGCTCTTCGCGACGGAGGTATTCGAGATATTGTTCCGTAACCTCGGCAAGACTGACGCGGGTGATGTCGAGCTTTTCTTTCTCAATGAGAGCGAGTAAAAGTTCGAGTGGTCCCTCGAATTGTTCGATTTGAATGCGATATTCCATTACTCCCCCATAGTAGCAAGTTTTTGTTTTCCCGAAAAGGCTTTAAATCGCCCTTTCCGCAATGTCGTCAGTCAGAGGGAGCGCAAAAAGAAAAACGAGAAAAAATATGAAAGCGACGATTATAAATACGGAAGGAAGCGGGAAAAACACAAGGAATGGCACAAGAATAATCGCCGCGAGGATATTGGCAGCAGGCCGCGCGGTGCGAAAAAAAGAAATGATATCAAGATCGTTCCCGTCGATTTGTTTGTAGAAATATGAATCGCGAAGAACTTCGATGGTTGCCGCGCCGATGCGAGTACAAAAGAGGAGTCCGGCCCAAAGCGCGACCGATGGTGTCGCAACAAACGCAACGAACAGTGTCGAGATACCGGAGAGAAATATCCCCCCGAGGAGAAATTCTTTCTCTCCGGTAAACGTGTCCGCGATCCATCCGAGCGGATACTGAAGAATGACAAAGGGGATAAGCATAATCGTAAACACCGTTCCAATATCGGTCCACGACATTCCGATCGAGAGGAGATAAATCGGCATATAAATCGTCATTACGGCGAAGAAAAATTCAAGCGAAAAGGAAATCGTATAAATTCGTGCGAAATCTTTTTCGCGGAGCATTTTCCGGAGTACCGCCATCGGTTTCAGATCAAGTGAGGCGAGTCCTATTTCTGGTTCTTTGCGAAGAAAAAGGAGAGAGAGGGCGAGAATGAGGGAGAATCCGGCGACAAGGACGAAAAAAATACCTTCAAAACCGAAATGATCGAGTGTACGAGTGGAAATCAGCGGCCCGCAGAGAATGCCGATATTCATAATGGTCAGGTGAAGTCCGCGAATACGCCCGGACACCTTGTCGGCGGAATAGGCCTCAAGAATGATATCAAGTATGACCCAGGTAATATTGGTCAGAAAAAGAAAGGCGGACAAGAGTATCGCGCCCATAAACGATATGGGGAGTTTGGAAAGTATGGCAGATACGAACACGAGCGCGATGAGCGAGATAAGAAAAGAGCGTATTCTTCCTATGTGTCTGACAATTGGTCGAAGAAAAAAAAGCGTCAAAAGACTTATTCCGTAGGAGATAAGGTAGAATATCCCGACATTATCGCTGTGCAATACTTCTGCGAAATACGACGAGAGGACGTAGAGAAGCGACGCTTCGGTAACGCCGATCAAGAAAGAAAGCAGGGAAATAAATCGCGTTTTACCGTGATCAAGGTGTTCGGAGTGGGTCATTTTTTTTTGTTTTTGATTTACTTGAGGCAGCCGGGTCGGTATCCTTTTGATTCCGCGTCTTCTTTGGACGTAAAGCACCGTTTATTTTCATTTTTAATTCTACGGGCTGCGGCGCATTTCGGCAAATGATACAATGTCGAGTTTTTACTGCCGACATAGAGACAGTTTGCCGGTGCCGTCTTTTCTGAAACAACCGATTCGCCGAGTACCGATACGGGGAGGTAACTCGTTTTCTCTTGAGAGCTTTTCGGTTCGACCACCTCAATTGAAATCGGCGATGTTTTGTCTGAAAGAGCGCGCACAAGACCAACTTCGTAGCCGATAATTCCGACAGAAACAAGTCCGATAAAAAGGAGTATTTTTTCCGTGTGAGGACGAATTTTTTCGATACGGGATCGCCCGAATTCAAAGGGATTCATTGACAGCGTTTAAAAATATGATATACTCGATTATACTCTGTTTTAGAGCGTATCTCAAAAATATTCTTTGACTTGCTTTCCGTCGTTTTCGGCTGCAACATCCCTCGCTTTCGTCGGGGTATCTCTCCCGATAGCCCTTCCTCAAGCGATGAATGTTTCGCTCGAAAATGTCAGGAAAACGTCCCAAAGCTATTTTTGAGACACGCTCTCAATTCTAAAAGGTAACTTTTTGAAGATATGGCAACCAGAAAAGCCGGTGGATCAACCAGTCTCGGCCGCGATTCCATTTCCAAACGTCTTGGCGTGAAAGCCTATGGTGGTGAAGCGGTGAGCGCGGGCGAGGTTATTATTCGGCAACGCGGAACAAAATATCATCTCGGAAAAAACGTTCGAAAAGGCGCAGACGATACGATTTATGCGTCGGTTTCGGGTCGTGTTGAGTTCAAGGAAAAGAAGACGAAAGCTTTTACCGGAAAACTCGCGAAGCGAATGTTTGTGAGCGTTGTTCCAAACGCGGCGTAACATTTCTTTTCTCGGATTATGGAAACACCCCATTTCAGGGGTGTTTTTTTTCTATTTCTGCTCCGTACACGCTTTCAGGAAAGCAAGGAAGAGCGGGTTTGGTTGGAAGATGGTTGATTGAAATTCCGGGTGGAATTGGGAGGCAAGAAAGAATGGGTGTTGTGATTTCGGAAGTTCGGCAATTTCCATAAGAACGCCGTTCGGCGAAGTTGCGGAAAATACAAGTCCTGATTTTTCGAATTCGGAGACGTATGCAGGATTCACTTCATAGCGATGACGATGCCGTTCGGAAATTTCGGTTACTTTTCCATACGCATCGGAAGCGATTGTTCCTTTTTTGAGGACTGCCGGGTATGAGCCGAGCCGCATGGTCGCGCCGAAGTTTCGTTTGCGGAGATTTTCTTTTTGTTCCGGCATAATGTCGATAACCGGATGGTTTGTTTTTGCATTCACCTCGGTCGTGTTGGCATCCGAAAGTCCGAGGATATTGCGCGCGTATTCGATAACAAGAAGCTGCATTCCATAACAGAGACCGAAGTAAGGAATCTTGTGTATTCGGCAAAATTCGATCGCTTTTATTTTCCCCTCCACGCCGCGCGCGCCGAAACCTCCCGGCACGAGAATCCCGTCGTATTCTTTCAGGGTTTCGAGTCGCGAAGGATCCTTTTCGAAAGTTTCACTATCGAGCCAGCAGAGTTCCGGTTTTCGACCGACGGCGAAACTCGCGTGTTTGAGTGATTCGATCACGCTGATATAGGCATCGGAAAGAACAAACTCCCCTGTTTTAAAATATTTTCCGATCACGCCGATCTTCACCGTTTTTTTGAACGTGCGGATTTTTTCGACATACTGTCGCCATTCGCCCAGAGTGTCTTTTCTTGCCCGAAGCCCGAGTTTTTTCAAGATTGTTCGACTTAAGCCATCTTTCTCGAAATTGACCGGCACATCGTAAATCGATTCGATATCCGGCGCGCTGACCACATCTTCTTTCTTGACATTGCAAAATACGGCGATTTTTTCTTTCCGTTTTTCATCGAGTGATCGATCGGCGCGCGCAACGATAAAATCCGGCTGAATACCCGCAGCGTTCAGTGTTCGTGCGGCGTATTGGGTCGGTTTCGTTTTCATCTCACCGATTTTTGATGGTGTCGGAAGGTAGCTCACCATTACAAACAAGACATCGTACGGGTGTTCGGCTTTCAACATTCGCGCCGCTTCGAGAAAAAGAACGTTTTGGTATTCCCCGATCGTTCCCCCGATTTCGATTACGGCGATTTCCGCTTTTGTTTTTCGGGCGGCTGTTTTGATCCGATGAATCACTTCAAGCGGGATATGAGGGACGACCTCGACACACTTTCCTTGGTATTCAAGGTTTCGTTCGCGATTGATGACTGTCTGATAGACGCGTCCGGTCGTCATATAGTTCTCGCTCCCAAGTGTGATTCCGAGGAATCGTTCGTAATTTCCCATATCCTGATCGGTTTCGTATCCGTCGGAAAGCACAAATACCTCCCCGTGTTCGGTTGGGTTCATCGTACCGGCATCTACATTGATATACGGATCGATCTTGAGCGCCGTAATGTTGAATCCGCGAGCTTGAAGAATTTTTCCGATCGAAGAGGTGGTGATTCCTTTTCCGACTCCGCTCATTACGCCGCCGACCACAAAAATATATTTCGTATTCGTTTTTCGTTTCGCCATAGCTTTCTTCCGGTATTACTATTTATTGATTTTACAGAGAAAAAGTCGCCCCACATATCTGGAAACGACCTTTCTTTTCAATGACGTAAAAAAACGTTTATTCCCCAATCAATTCAACCGAAAATTTTGTCTGAATACCGTTTCCAAAATTCGCTTGTACGGAAAACGTTCCAATTTCTTTGAGCGGCCTTTCGAGTCGAAGCTCTTTTCTTTCAAGCGTCATTCCGAGTAACCCAAGCGCTTCCGCGATATCTCCCTCGTGTACCGCCCCGAACAATTTTCCATTTCTTGATTTTCTTCGGATGGTTACCGTATACCCGGACAGTTTCGCGGCAATTTCTTTCGATATCTCTTTTTTCTTTTCCGTTTCGATGTCGATACGACGTTTTTTTTCCGTGAGATTTTTGAGAGCACTCCCTGTCGCCGGTTGCGCGAGTTTTTTCGGGAGGAGTGCGTTCATCGCATACCCATCGGAAACGGTTTTCACCTCCCCTTTTCGGCCGGTTCCTTTCACATCTTGGAGGAGAATTACCTTCATATGCTTTTATCAGTGTACTCAAAGACTTTTTTCTTTGCAAGAATTCCTTTTTTCAGAAAGGCTTTACAAAAAGAAAAAAATATGATTTTCTGAAATGATTCCCGATAATTCTCGGGAGTGCCAACCTTAACAAGGAGAAAAGAGTGCAAAATCAAGAATTGGTTGTGCAAAACAATTTCGGGAAATCCCCTGAGACTCAAGCTATGCTTCGGCTCATTGAGCTTCTCGAAAAAGAGCCGATGGAATCGTTTGAAACGCCATTTCGGATGATCGAGATTCTCGACAAGATTTTTCAAGAAAATCCTCTGGGCACAGTTGTTGTTCTTTTTGCGACCAAGTACTACGTTTGCAAAAGAATGGAGGCTCATGGAGCTGATCGCGCGTATCAGGACGTGGTTCGGAGCGCTCCGTCGATTGCCGAAGCAGTTCGGATTCTTCGGGATGAGTGCGCTTCCCCACGAGATGGACTCGTAACAAAGATTCCCGAATTCGTGCAGCGGCATGCGAGGATTCTCGTGGAATCTTTGCAGGATAGGGACACTGTCTACGAAAATCAGAAAAGCATCGGTCTTTTGGAAGAAAATCGGAGACCGCGCAAGCTAACTGGAAACAGAGGAAAGGATTGGAAAGAGAAGACCTTGCGTCGTGGTCGCCCATTCCTGCATTCGACCAACCGTTGATCCTCAAAATAAAAACCCGCCCGGAACAACTGTCTCGGGCGGTTCGTTTTTCTACCGGAGTATCGGAAATCTTTTCACGAGCGAGGTGTTCTCCCACCACGAGCCGAGTCCGAGGGTTCGCCCGGGATTGGTTAAAAGAAATCCAATCATAATAATCGAATTGATGACATGCTCGTCGATAAAGGGATTGTGTTCCGGCGGCATAAATCCGGCAGTATAAAACAAAATGTAGAGCGCGATTCCGGCAAGCGCTCCGGGACGTACGGCAATACCAAGAAGAAGCGTTCCTCCCACGAAAAGAAGCCCGAGCATAAAAAGCCATTCAACTGCGGCCCACCCGGCCATCATTTGGTATAACTCCGCGAGCGGCCCCTTGGTTGCGAATTTCAAGAATCCGTAGGTCGGCGATCCTCCGTTGATCCACGCCGCATCGCACATCACCGAAACAATATGCGTTTTTGCATCGCGGCAAGTAGAGAACCCGAGACCAAAAACTTTATCGATAAACGCCCAAACAAATGTCCACCCTATCGCCAATCGAAGGAACCCCCACACATATCGTTCACCCATAGATTTATTTTATTTTTTTTATTGTACCACATACCGAGGTACAAAGTATCAAGACAACTTCTTCGGGAAATCAAATTTGGTGGACTTACCGGAAATCCCTGTCTGCCGACAGGCAGGGAACTCTCACGCCTCTGCAATGTCCCAATAACTCTGGTGGGCCTATGTGGACCTGGCGAGAATCGAACTCGCGACTCAGCAATGCGAATGCTGCGTAATACCACTTTACTACAGGCCCGTTTCAAGATCACAACTCCACCACTCTATCCGTTTTTCGTCAAAAAATCAATAGATAAGCACTTTCGTTCCGATATCTGTCCATTCATACACGGTTTTCGCGGCACCCTCACCGAGGCGAACACAGCCGTGAGAGGCTTTCCGTCCGAGATGACTGACGCCTTCTTTGTACCCGCCCGGCCACTCGGGGAGCTCGTGAATGCCGAATTTTCCATCTCCCGTAATCGCCATCCAATTTGGCATAAAAAGCGAATACTTCTTGGACCACGGGCGCGGCGCTTTGTTTTCGATTTTAAATTCTCCTTTCGGTGTATCGAGTCCGGGAAGCCCCGATGAAATGAGATAGTTTTTAATGTATTTCCCATTCTCAAACAAAGTCATTACTTGATGATTGATATCAATATCGATATATCGCCCATCGGATGTTTTTGGTTGAGTGTATTTTCTTGCAATGGCAAGTCGGTCATTTCCATTTCCCCAATCGTTTGGAGCGACGCCGATAGTTGTAAAGCGTGTCTTTGAAAGAGAAGTGTATGATTCCGTATTACCCCCTCGTTTTCGATAGGAAATAGTAAGTGAATAATTCGACTCATCTTCGAGCGGAGATTTCGGAAGAAGGCGGAACTCGGTTTTTTCGGGATTGTTTTCGAAGGCGAGTTCAAGAGGTGTATCGTCGCCCTCCTTTTGTACATTAAAAAAAACATAGAAATCTTTGATCGAATATTTGAACCGAACAATGATCGGCCTTTCCATACTGACAAAAACATCTTTTTCTTCGTTCTTAGGAATAATGTCGGCGATGCTTGGCGGGAGAAGATACGCCGTATTTTGAATATCATTGTCTTTTTGTGAGATATCCGTTTGCGTGACAGATGTCTTTTTTGTTTCGGAGATAAATTTTGCAATCGCTCGACCAATATGAAAAAAAGCGAAAAAGGAAATTCCGCCGAACAAAAAAAGAATGAAGATGCTTTGAAGAAGAGTTGTATGTTTCACCGCGTCGACGTTTTGTTTTTTTCAATCAAAATCAATCCAAGACTACCATGTCCCGAATATCCTTTTCAAGCACGACATCATTGTCTCCAAAGAGAAATTTCGTTCGAAACTTTTTTTCCTTCAAGAAAGAGCGGGAGCCAATATTGATCATCCGGCCACATTTCATCATAAGGAATTTCATCGAATGCGAACCATTGCGGTCGCATTTCATCGGTCTCTTTTGGTTCACCTGAAAATTCGTCTATCCGAAAAACATGCACTTCGAGAATTTCACCTCTGTTTTTTTCGAACTCGAATGCGTGTACGCCGACCTTTTCCATTTTTCTAATATTGATCCCGCATTCTTCCAAAGTTTCACGTCGGGCAGCATCTTCTATAGACTCCTCCTCATGCACCTTCCCGCCAAACCCGTTCCACCTCCCCATTCCAAATCCACGTTTCTTCATTCCGAGCAGAATCTTTTTATCCCGCATTGCAAAACAGAGGGTAAGGAGTTTTATCATACGCTACGATTCATCCAAGATTATCTTTTTTTCAAATCCACCACGTTTCTCGCGTTTTTCTTTCTGAATAGCAATCACATCATCGATCTTCCACTCATTCACGGAAAGTAGCGCTGTGATTACTTCAAAAACATCCGCCATCTCCTCAATGTTGCCTGAATGAGAAAACTCTCTTGCTTCTTCAACAAGCTTTTCCTTTAATTTCAATTCATACTCTTCATCAGAGGCAAGGTGCCATTTAGCCTTTTCGCCCTTCTCTTCTATAATCTCGATAATCCGATCTCGCACAAGTTTATTGTATTGCATACTATTTCCACATCACAAAAATCACAGTCATTACGAGCATTGAAACAAGCGGGTAGAGGGCATTGATTACCCAGAGCGTTTTCGATGCACGACTGAAGAGAGCGTCGGTATAGGTAACCGTCGCGATAAAACCGATCCAGAGCCACACAGGCAATTGATACGGATTTCCATCAAACTTCTCGATAATACCCACGAAATGCGCAAGTATATACGAAAGAAGAAATGCCATCACGAACGCCTGCGCGAGAATCGCTCCCATTCCTTTCTTTTGTCGCTCTTCAAAAGCCTGTCTGCCGGCTTCGGTATCCATATTCCATCCCATCAATTTGCACCACGTTTTCCCAAACATTCCTTGTGCATACCAAGCAAACCCAATTGCCATATGTACCACCATCCCGACCAATACCGCCCAGATATTCACCGTGACATCCATATGTTTTACTTACAAATTACCCCTCCCCGTGTTATACAAATTATTTATTAATAATTGATATCAGTTTTTTTAGTGCGCGAAGAATGCGCGTACGGACGATGTAGGTAAAGACAAAGGTAAGACCGGCGATTGTCATTGTCGCGGCGACGCTTGCCCAAAACTGCGGCCAGAACTCATTCCAAAAGTCGGGAGTCATAATCAGTTAAAAAGTTTTGCAACGTGTTTTAGAACCATATCAAATCCCGGGAGGAGCCTATAGTTTTTCACTTCGTCTGGAAGAATCCACTCGAATTTCTGCGCCTCCCAATCAAGGGTGACCGCATCGGTATTTACTGCTACAAGCACCGGGTGGACAATCCATGTCTTCTTGATATCCGGAGCATCTTGATGAAAAATTTCTGCAAGCCGAATAGAAATAATGTTTTCCACCTTAAGTCCCAATTCCTCCTGAAGCTCTTCTTTCACTTTACTTTCAAAATCTTGCGCGTCATCGAGAAATCCGGAAATGCCGTTCCAATGCTCGGGATAGAGTCTCATTCCCCTGCTTCGCTCAACGATCAATATTTTTTCGCCGAATTTCACGACACAATTTATCACCGGACAGTAACGAATGTTCGTAAAATCCGTTTGCCCCGGCTTGGGAATAAATTTCGGTTCAGACATATACAGTTTTTTATCGCCAAATATGTAACCACTTGCCGATATATTCTACCACCACATAGAGAAAGAAAAGGTATCCCAGAATACCGGAAATAATTGTGAGGAGTACGGTATTGATAATTCGATTTCGCTCGCGTTTCACCTGATCAAGCGTGCAGACACCTTGTTTGCGAAAATGCCATATGAGCGCGAGAAGAAGCGCAAGTAACCCGACTCCGCGAAATATCCATCGATAACTTCCGTAGAGGGTATCAGCAAGTGAGGATGCGAAAGAGACGGTTCCCACGCCAAGCAACACAAGTATCACTGGTGAAAGGCAGCAAAGTGATGCAAGGAGTACTGGAACCCCCGTAATTTTGAAGATTTCTTTCCATTTCATACTTTTTGATGAAACTGATACGAACGATCATTGTATTCCTTTATATCGTACACCTGGATGCCGTCCTTGTGCCAGAGGGCAAAAAATGAAATACCGGAATCAAATGCCAGGCGACTGCAGACCGTACAATACGGATCTCCAGAAAAAAGCAATTCCCCTCCCACATTGACACGACAAAAATACAGAGTTGATCCAACTACCTTCTCCGGATTTCTCTTGAGTGCGTCGAATATGGCGCGCCACTCGGCATGTATACAGCATGTCCGATCGGATTTCGGTTTTTTGAGTTCGCTTGGATACTCAAAATGACATTTTGTATTCTCCTTTGCATCAAGCGGCGGCGCATTATATCCAGTGCCGATAACAACACCGTCTTTTACAATCACCGCGCCGCACTTATCACGTTTGCAAAGCGCTTGTTTCGCTCTTTCTGCGGCGGCATGAAACCATTTCTCATCCATAATTATCCTCTTTATTTATATACATCCTCTGTGCATAAAAATAAGCGGTCGCTTACTATTGTGTACAAGAAATTTCTATGCATTTTATATTCATCAATAAAAATTGGGAGTGTTGTTTGTATTTTTTTGAATACCCCTTCAAGATATCGGCCGAGCTTGTCGTAGAATCTTCGTGTCATATATTGTCTCACCAAGCATTGAGAGCAATGTTCTCTTCACTCGCAGAGCCGCGGTCGGGATGACAGAAAAAACTCACAACTTTCAAAATTTCAAAATGCCGTTTATTCTTACAATTTCATACTATCAACATCGAATCGCCGAAAGAATAAAACGCGTATTTTTCTTTGATGGCCTCTTTATATAATTCTATCAGATTTCGTTTCGCGCCCTTGTCTTGCAAGAATGCATCTACGAGAAGCATAAGCGAACTTTTTGGAAGATGAAAGTTTGTTATAAGCGCATCGGCAACCTGAAAATGATACGGCGGATAAATGAAAATAGTTGTATTTCCAGAAAATGGCTTCACAGAGCCATTATTAAAGCATGATTCCAGTGTCCGAAGCGCTGTTGTTCCAACCGGAATAATACTTCTCCCCTTTCCTTTTGTTTGATTTATTTTCTCTGCCGCCTTTTCGGAAATCTCGATCCATTCCGAATGAAGTTTTTTCGTATGAAAATTCTCTTCTTGGAGTGGCGCGAATGTCCCGAGTCCGACATTGAGTGTTATATATTCCGTATCAATATTGTGTTCCTTAAAAGACTGAAGTGTTCTTTCTGTGAAGTGAAGCGACGCTGTTGGAGCGGCGACCGAGTTTCCAGCAAGAGCAAATACGCTCTGATAGCGTTCTCTCAATTTTATTTCATCTTTTTCTCTTCCTTTCTCCTCCAGATAGGGCGGAATCGGCGTTTCACCATATTCGTTCAGGAGTTCTTGTAGTATTCTGTTGCTTTTGAGTGATACAAAAAATCGATTTTCCTCTTGGCGCACTACTTCAAAAAAATCTCCGCTCGGAAAGAAAAGCTTCCATCCGATTTCACACTTACGATCGACGAGAACGGGAATCGTTTTTTTATCACCCTGCCATTCATTCATGAGTACGAACACTTCGATTTTTCCGCCCGTTTCTTTTTTGAGATGGAGTCGTGCCGGAACAACTTTCGTATTATTGAGTACGAGTAGCGAGTCTTGCGGAAGATATTGTGCAATATTATAAAAAACATCGTGTGTGATAGTATCGGTTTTTGTGTCATAGACAAAGAGCCGCGCCATATCGCGCGGTTCCACTCCTTCCTTCCGGATCAATTCCTCCGGAAGTTTGTAATCATACTTTTCAAGATTGTTAAACATATTCTAGCGGGATCGCGATATTGCGGTTTGCAATTTTATAGTCCGAAGGTGATTCAAGAAATAGAGACCCGCACAGAAAATAACCGTCGCAGCGATGACAAGAGGCGTGCTTGGCGCAAATGATGCCGCAAGAATTCCCGCCAAAAGCGGTGGTATCGAGGTAGCGAGTGCCGATACGCTGCCATTGATACCGAGTACCTCTCCCTGCACCGATGCATCTGCGGCACGAGAAATAAGCGCCATCATATTCGCTTGCGCGAGTCCCATTGCTGTCGCAAAAAACGGAACGATCATATAAAGAAACATGGAATCATACAATGATGAAATGATAAAGATGGAGAGACTAATCACAAAAATAGCATTCTGAAAAATCTGTTTTTCGGTAAAGTATCTCGATGCGATACGCGTCGTTACCATTTGCGTAAACACGATACATAGCCCGACATACGCAAAATAGTTGCCGATCTCTCCTTCGTTAAATCCAAAACGAGTGAGAAAAAACACGCTGGAAAATCCGATATAAAACGCAAAACCACTCTGAAAGAGAAAGTTCGTGATAAAAAGCGGACGAAGAGAATGTAGAGTAAGCGCTCGCTTGATGTTTTGAATCGCCTTGAGTACGGTGATTTTTCGGCGTTGCGTATTTTCGGATTTTTTCAGTGTTTCCGGAAAAAAGAAAACAACAAAGATGAGATTGATAAGCGAAAGAAGTGCGGCGAAAAAAAACGGGGTTGTTGTGGAAAACCAAGAGATAAGAGTCGGATCAGCGAGGCGCCCGCCAAGGAACGGACCTGCAATAAATCCAATCCCGAATGCAGCACCGGTCAGTCCAAAATTCTTCGAACGATCTTCGGGTTTGCTAATGTCGGCAATAGCCGCTTGCGCAACGACCATACCTCCGCTTGCGATACCGCCAATAATACGAGAAAGGAACAGAAGAGGAATTGAATGTAACAAAACTCCCATTCCAAAGACAAAATAGCTGATAATATTTCCGGAAACCGAAGCCGTCAATACTTTTTTCCGGCCGTAAATATCCGATAATTCTCCGAGAATCGGTGCTGTTATAAACATGGAGAGCGAAAAAAGAGAAACGAGCAATCCAAGGAGTACATACCCTTCATTCACCGTTGTTCCAAGAGGAAGTATATAGTGCGCAGAGTTTGGTTCAGTAAAGAGGAACGGCATCACCGGGATCAAGATCCCAAATCCAAGCATATCGAGCAAGACGGTCAGAAATACCGTGGCCAGCGTTTTTAATTGAGAAACCATAAAAAATTCAAGCTGAATACATTACAAAAATAACTAAAAAATTCGAGAAAAGTCTCCGTTTATCACTACAGGTTGCAATGCCACAATTTCGTCCGTGTATGATACATTGGGAATAGAATTCATTAGAAAAATTTTCTTATTATTCACATATGCCTGTCCCATTTCGATAAGCACATTTCCGCCGATGTAATTTTCAATATTATTTTTCTTAAGATTTACCACAAAAATAGCATCGCTCTCCAGTATATGCTTGTAGTGTTGGCGAATATAGTCACGATCAATCTTTATTTGAGCCTGCTCGCCATTCTCGATTCTTTTGATATCTGGATGATTTTTTTGCATGACATAATCAACGTAGTCCGGATGTATCCATCATGACCGTTTTCTTTGAGCACATCAACACTTTCTACCATTTCTTTGACAAATGCCGTACTCCCGAGAACATATATTTTCATAAGGTATCTATTCCGTTTAAATCACCATGGAGAACAATTGGCCACATACCGAGAATTTCTTCTTTATAACTCATTTCCGGGATGGGGTTCAGAAGATAGATAGATTTGTTTAAATGAAAGGCAAGACCCATTTCAAGAAGTGTATTTGCACCGACATACGATGTGACTCCGTTCTTATCATAATTCAATACGAGAATCGCATCTGACCATGCAACTTTATCGAAATGCCAATGCATCGCTTCCGCTTTTTTCTTCCAGACCCATTCATAGTCGTCCGCTGCGGTTTTGCGCATCGCGTAATACTCTTTTACCGGAATCATTTTTCCTGACTCATCAGCAATTTCAAGTGGCGGCAATTTCACTTCATGTCCCATTTCTTCCAGCTTTTTTCGAATCGCATCCATTTCATCAATAAAGGCAATACTTCCGCAAAGCGTTATTTTCATAATGTTTCTTTCTGACCAATTACCTGCACCCACTTTGTTCTTCCGATCGCACTTACATTCGAAAAACAAATCTTCATACCAAAACTCCTCAGCATATCTTCTAGTTCATTCTGAGTATAATAACTAAAAAATCGCTCATAATCATATCCGTAATCATTTTCCCTGACAATTTCTTCTTCTGGCTGACCCTCCCTAAGCTCTTTCACTGCAATATATATAAAACCATTCAAACTCAGAATTTTTTCAAATTTTTTTAATATTCCAACCACCTCTTTCTTTGGAATATGAAGTAGTACTGCCTGCATGAAAATTCCATCAAATTTCGTATCTGGATATACATCCTTACGAATATCCAATACTTGAAATATTCCTTTTTGAGCTTCTTTCCTCGCGATTTCTATGAAATTCGAAGAAAAATCAATTCCCATTACATCAAATCCTCTTTCAATAAATGCTCGTGATTTTACTCCGCCAGCACATCCAACATCAAGCACTTTTCCTCCGGGAGGAAGAAATTTAGAAAATACATCCAAGCCATCCTTCCACCACTCATCAGAAAGATGATCCGTATGCCAATCAGCGGCTATTTTCTCATATGTATCACGAAGATTCATATCGCTTACAAAATTTTAAATCGTATCAGCTTGATTTCCGTATCCATCGTGACCGAATCACCATAGTAGGATCGGAATGCTTCCAGCATTTTTTCATCGCTCGCATACCGTTCGTGTCCATTCTTAAAGTCCGTTTCATCAATCTGCCTGAGTGCTTTTTTTCTCACGGAAATTATCTCCGCTTGCGCAAATTCTTTGCCTGTTGATTTGTTTACGAGTACCAGATCATCTCCCACGGAGAGATCCTTGTCATCAAAAATCCGCCAGGTGGAAGTCTTTTCCCCGGAAAGCACTAATTTCGACAATTCATCCGTAAACTTCAGCGTTTTCATATTATTCTTTTTCGCCGATATACTCAAACCTCGGTCGACGCACGCCGTCGATTTCTATTTCTTCAAGAAATATTCCCTTGGGGCGAACCCAGAATGCACGATCACCAAATTCCTCTGAATCATACAGTGCACGGTATACAACCAATTCCTCCAAAGTCTCTGAATGCCGAGCAACACCAATTACCTCGTACTGTTTCTTTTTATAATGTTCGTATATTCCGAGTTTCATATTGTTTACAGAAATGATTTCAATAATTGTAATTTCCGATCAATACCCTCACGGAATGAAGCATTTGGATGGTTAACCACAAAGAATTTATCTGCTTCCAAAAGAACAAGCTTCATTTCACCAGAAGAAGTCTGAAACAGTACAAGGTTATTTTTTCCTAAAAGATCTACCACCTCACCATTTTCTTGAGCATATTTCAAGGTAATATCTGCAAACCGAGCGATATCCTCCTTTATTTTTGGATTATTTTGAAAAATAGCATTGAGCTTTGTATCGTTCTTTTGATCAAGGACATCGACCAAGTTAGTCCCCAAAAACTCCTGAAACGATATAATGGCCTTTTGATCTTTCCAATAATGTTTTCCGACAAAAAAATATTCTTCTAGAACCACTCCTGGCATCTCCCGATAAATATCACGAGCACGCTCACATTGTTGTTTAATTTTTTTTCCTGTTTCAATGAGCGTCTCAGTGTCTCTAGAGGATCGAACGGTATTAAATTTAAGAACTAAGGAGGGCTGCCCTTGCTCCTGTGATTCGAGGAGAAATACAACCTTATCATATCCGCCTCCCACCTCCTTGGCATGAAAACGAAACTTCCCATCAGAATTTCGAACATCAATTGGGAGAGCTTCATTAGCTCGCGATATGCCAGCCTGATATTCCTTGCGACTTCTATCACGAAAGGCATCCGGCATCATTGATCCTACAGAACCAACAAAAGCAAGAACGCGATCCAGAGTTGTTACATCTGGAGAAAATATACGCTCTTTATAGTCCTCAAGATTTTTCGTTTCATCTCGAGCTGCCTCTTCGAAAACTTTTCTCGCAACATTTAGTCCTTCTGAGATACTCATACTCTATTTTCATATCTTCCTACTTACAAAACAATTTCACATACTGATCCATGCCCTTCAGAAACTGTTCTGGGTGATTTTCCATTTCTTTGAGAAGCTCGTCCTGAGTGAACCATTTTACTTTCTGTACTTCAATGGGATCAATCACAAATTCCGAAGCAGCCTCTTCTGTTTCAAACAGATACCATTGGCAGAAATAATTATATTCTCCTGACATTCTGATCTTTGGCCCTATTGTTGGAGTTATATTTTCGAGCCCTATTTCTTCAGTAGCTTCTTTTCGAATATTATCTACATATTCTTCACCTTCTTCAACCGTTCCTGCGACTGCTGGACCCCATTTCCCCGGATTGTGAGCCTTTGTCAATGCTCTTTGAGCAAGCAAAATCTCACTCTTTCTATTTGTAATCCACAAAGCAGAGACTCGGTAAATATCTTCCTGTGCCACAAGCCCTCTATCCTTGTAGTCAATGACTATATCATTCTCATTAACGATAGGAATTTTCATACTATTTTTTGTAACCAAATGGTCTCCTGAATCACTAACAATGTCTGCTTGTGATTTCAACTGTTGAGATTCCAGTTCTTCCTGTACTATCTTCCATAAATCTTTCAGTTCAGGAAAGTTATTCACCGACTCATCCGCCCAGTGTAACAAAATAGGATAAATATCACGACTCTCCCAATTCTTTGCGCCAAGGTCGCATCTCTGAATAATCACCTCTATCTTATCAAGCGCTTTCGCAAACTTAGCCTCAGCAGAAGTCTGATATTCATATTCTAACCAAAGCGACTTCAATGAACTCCCTGATGCGTCAGGTAAAATATTATACAGACTTTCAGCGGCCTCTAATTCTTTCTTTTGTTGTATATTATGAGCATTTACATCATTTTTATTCAATATCCAAACATCACCTGCAATTGCCTCAACAATGTCATGAACAAGCACGACTTCTAAAGTTTTTAATAAATCAACCTTGAGTTTCAGTTCTCTATGGAGAATCATTGCCATTAAAGCGACTCTCCAGCTATGTTCAGCAGGACTCTCTTTTCTTGAGTTATTACTGATTGAGACTTTCCGCTGCACAGTCTTAAGTTTCTCGACTCTATTCAGAAAAATCAGTATTTGCTTCAAGTCATCCATAAACAAAGTCACGATCACTTGACTTATACTCCGTGACACTTCTTATACTTCTTTCCGCTGCCGCACGGGCAAGGGTCGTTGCGACCGATGGCTTCTTGATTGACAATCGGGGCTTGCGGTTCCCGTAACCCCTCCCGTAACCCCTCACCCTCGTGGACTCGGGAGCTCCCCTTCCCAAGTGGAGCAGGAGAAGAAAACTGGCGAACATCCTCATCTGCGCCACGAAGTTCAATATTCTTCGGCTTCCTTTCTTCTGTCGCTTGACTTGCCGTTGCCGGAGCAACTTTAAAAATCGTTACCAGATAATTTTTTCGAACCGCGTCAAGCAATCCAACAAAAAGATCGTATGCCTCGCGCTTGTATTCAACAAGCGGGTCGCGCTGACCATACCCGCGAAGTCCGATTCCTTGCCGCAGATAATCAATTTCATCCAAATGATTCATCCAGAGCGTATCGATAGAGCGAAGGAGAAGCGCTTTCTGTACTTGATTCCAGACATTTGCGCCGAAGAGTGTTTCCCGCTCATGAGAGACTTTTTTCGCTTCCCCGATGAGATATTCTTGAAGAAGTGTTCGTTTTTCGAGTTCGTCTTTCGATCGATCGTCGCGGATCGCCTCGCATTTTGCAAGTGCCGTTTTTTCATCGAATGTCGGGAAAAGACCGTTCGCTTCGGTAATGATTTCTTTTACATTCCACTCGGACTCTTCCGCCGCGGTATAAAAACCGATCATCTTCTCGAATTCTTCCGCGAGGAGCCGTTCCGTTTCCGAGCGCATATCGGTCGCCTCGAGTACGGTGCGTCGACGACGATATACCACTTCGCGCTGCTTGTTCATCACGTCATCGTATTCAAGCACGTGTTTCCGAATATCGAAGTTGAATCCTTCGATTTTTGTTTGAGCGCTTTCTATTACCTTGGAAATCAGGACATTTTGTATCGGCTCGTCTTCCGGGATATTGAGCGAGGTCATCATTCCCTTTAATTTTTCCCCACCGAACCGACGCATGAGTTCGTCTTCAAGCGAGAGGTAAAATTGCGACATCCCGGGATCGCCTTGGCGTCCCGCGCGGCCGCGAAGCTGATTGTCGATTCGTCTTGCCTCGTGCCGTTCGGTGCCGATGATAAAAAGTCCGCCGAGTTCTTTGACCCCTTCGCTTAACTTGATATCCGTACCGCGACCCGCCATATTGGTTGCGATCGTGACCATTCCCTTTGCACCCGCGTTTACGATAATATTCGCTTCTTTTTCGTGTTGCTTCGCATTCAAAACCTGATGATCAATCCCTTCGCGCTCAAGAAGCGCCGCCAAATATTCGGATTTTTCAATCGCGATCGTTCCGACAAGAATTGGTTGTCCGGTAGCATGAATCTCCTTGATTCGCTCGACAATTTTCGCGAATTTCATTTCTTCCGTTTTGTAGACGATATCGCCCAAATCTTTTCGCACCATAATACGGTGCGTTGGAATCTCGACGACATCGAGTTTGTAGACTTTGGCAAATTCTTCCGCCGACGTCGAGGCGGTACCGGTCATACCGGCGAGTTTTTTGTACAATCGAAAATAGTTCTGAAACGTGATCGTCGCGAGAGTTCGCGATTCGCGTTGCACAGCAACGTGTTCTTTCGCTTCGATCGCTTGGTGAAGTCCATCGCTATAACGCCGCCCCGGCATAAGCCGCCCGGTAAAGTCGTCGACAATAATAATCTCTCCATCCTTGACGACATAATCGCGATCGCGATGCATAATCACTTCCGCGCGAAGCGATTGTTCGAGGTGGTGCACATACTGCACATTTCCCGCCGCATAGAGATTGCCCGCGCCGAGGAGTTCCTCGACACGAGTGATTCCGGCATCGGTGAGGGTCACGGTTTTTGTTTTCTCTTCGACGGTGTAGTGTTCTTCGGCACGCAGTTTCGGCATAATCTGCGCAAATCGTTCGTAGAGTTTGGTGGATTCCGCATCGGGCGCAGAGATAATAAGCGGGGTGCGCGCCTCATCGATTAAAATAGAGTCTACCTCATCGACAATCGCATAGTGCAGTTCGCGCTGCACCATTTCTTCCGCACTCGACACCATATTGTCACGGAGGTAATCGAAACCGAATTCATTGTTTGTACCATAAGTAATATCGGTGTGATACGCTTCGCGTCGTGTAATCGGTACCAAATTTTGCATATCGACCGTCGCCTCATTTTGATCGTCGGGATTGTTTGGTTCAAACCGATACGATACACCCTGCTGGTTGATACAGGAGGTGGAAAGCCCGAGAAAATGATACACCTCCCCCATCCAACTCGCATCACGTCTTGAAAGATAGTCGTTCACAGTAACAACGTGCACGCCCTTCCCCTCGAGAGCGTTGAGGTAAATCGGAAGCGTTGAGGTAAGCGTCTTTCCCTCACCGGTTTTCATCTCGGCGATTTTCCCCTGATGCAGGACAATACCTCCCATCAATTGAACGTCGAAGTGTCGTTGTTTGATTGTTCGATTTGCCGCTTCGCGCACAACCGCAAATGCCTGCGGGAGAATATCATCAACCGTCTTACCTTGCGCGAGTCGATTTTTAAACTCATCCGTTTTGGCACGAAGAGCTTCATCGGAAAGTTTTGAAATTTCCGGTTCAAAATCGTTTACCTGTCGGATGAATGGCTCGAGTTTGGACACGACTCGCTCATTGGATCCAAAAAGTTTTGTCAAAAATTTCATAAGAAAAGCAGATACCGGATAGTAAATATGAGATGAATGGAATACAGAGAACAAGATCCCGGGTCGAGCCCGGGATGACATATTTTGTTCTGATTTTATCATCAAAAAAGACGCTCGTCAAAGGGCGTCTTTCCTGTTTTTCCTTTATATAAGTCAAAAAACTTATTAAAACCGGGCGGCTTTGTCGAGCGTTACTTTCTTTTTGATCGAGCGAGCGCCGCGGCGTTTCATTGTCGTTCGTTTTTCCTTGTCGCGCGTGATTTCTTTTTCGAGTTTATCAACCACAAGGTCAACTGATCCTTCGATGCTTTCGGTCGTTTCTTCCGCGCGATAAAGATGCCGTGGTGCGCGGACCATAATTTCTACGCGGTATTTCCCCTTTTTATTCTTATCAACCTCGATCTCGAATTTCGATTCCGGGTCGGAGAGTTTTTCAAGTCTGGCGATTCGTTTGAGGATATACGCTCTCGTTTTTTCCACCACATCGCTCGTCTGCAACAAAAATCGGGTCGTCATACGATTGTCTTTACAAGTTACAGAATTATTATACCACTTTTTAGAATCGAAATGCTGTTCCTTTGATTCAATGTATACATTCTTTCATTTGAGCCATTTCTCTTCGTATATTTTTGTAATCCGGGAGAACTGATCCGACAAGATTCCAGAATGATTTAGAGTGGTCAAAGTGCGTCCGATGACAAAGCTCGTGTACGACAACATACTCGAGATATTTTTCCGGCAGGAAGGCGATTCGATAATGAAACGAGAGATTTCCCGATCGAGAACAACTCCCCCAACGTGTGCGTTGATTGCGGATAGATATTGTGCCATACGAAACGCCAAGTTTCCGCGCAAATCGCGCGACACGATCGGAAATAATCAGCCGTGCTTCACTGCGTTTTTTCTTGTATTCTTCCCGCGCTTTTTTCTGTGTCGCCACGTTTTCCGAATATCCGATGAAGTGTTTCTCGATCCATTCTTTCGATCGATCGAGAAATCGTTCGATAAAAAAAACAGGAGTCAATCGCGGAGCGGAGAGAAGCAGCGTCCCATTCGATCGCACCGAAAGAAGAAGACGTCGCATTCCCTTTCGACGTACAATAGCGCAAGAAACGGTCTTTCCGGAAACGATAAGATTCTTTTTCTTCATACTTCGCCAAGCGCCATTTCAAGCACCGAAAGAAACTCCGTTTTTCCCTCGCTGGTTTTTGCACTGAAAGAAAGGAGCGGAAGATCCGGAAACATCCGTCTTACTTCCTCGAGATGTTTCCGATTTGCGTTTTTTCCGCCTTTATCCATTTTGTTCCCAAGGAGAAATACATTCCGACCGCACTCCTGAAGCAGAACCGTCATTTCGACATCGGTTTCTTTCATACCGACCGAGACATCGAATACGAGTACCGTTAGGTCCAAGGAAACGTTCTCGTCACCGATAAACCAGAGAATGAGTTTTCGAATTTTCTCGCGTTTTCCAATCGGAAGCCGAGCGTATCCATATCCCGGAAGATCGGCACAGTAGAAAGCGTCATTCACGAGGAAATAATTTATTTCGGTCGTTCGACCGGGTGTCGCGCTTGATTTTGCGATTTTCTTTCGAAAGAGTGTATTTAAAACACTTGATTTCCCGACATTCGAACGCCCCAAAAAAGCGATTGTGGGTCGCTTTTTTTCTGGTAATCCTTCCGATCCGATCACTCCTTTTACAAATTCAACCGTTTGTATTTTCATTGTTCTGTTCTTTGGTGTACATTACTCATTTTCAGATGAATAGTTTTTTGATCGATGATGTTTTTTTGAAGCTCGATATTCAATCGCAGTATTTGAGTGATATATCTCAATCGTTCAATGGTGGGCAGGGTTCGAATTTGATTTTTTTCATCGAAAATCTCCCGTTCTCTTTTTTGAAGCGAAGTCAGTTGTTCTGAAAGTTCTTGTTCAATCTCTGGTTGCGTTTTTTCGTAGTGAAAATTTTCAGGAGTGATTCCCATAATAATATTCAAAACCCTACCATTTGCACTTCTTCTTGCAATCGGACACCGAACTCATCTCGAACCCTCGTTTTAATCAAACTTGAGAGCATAATAATATCTTCCGCTTTGGCATGCCCGGTATTCACGATATAGTTCGGATGATGTTCGCTTACCCTTGCGCCGCCAATTGTTTTCCCTCGTAATCCAGCACGATCAATCAGCCATCCGGCCGGCACCTTATTGTCTCGACATGCTGCATTCGATTCTTGTTCAAATTCTTTCCGAAGTGTTGCATTCTCAACTACTGGATTGACGAAAAACGATCCCGCACAGAGTGCCGCCTGCGGATGTTTCGCTTCTCGTTTTGCGATTGTTTCTTTCATTATTTTTCGAATACTGTTTTCGTTTCCCTCGGAAAGCGAGAGTATTGCCGAAAGAATAATAAGCTCTGGATGTTCTTTGAAAAAACTTTTTCGATATCCGAAGCCGCACTCTTCGTGTTTCATTTCTTTGACCATTCCGCTTTTTTTGGAAAAAACTTTCACGGATACAATATGTCGACCGATGTCATTATCAAACGCACCCGCATTACCGCGAATCGCACCGCCAAATGATCCCGGAATACCGGCGAGTGTTTCGAGTCCGGAGAGGGCATTTTCTGCGGCCGCGCCGAGAATGGAAGCGAGTGCGATTCCTGCTCCGGCAACAATTTTTCCGTCTTTCCGAACGGAAATTCCCCCATCGCAAATCCGAATCACAAGACCCGAAAAGCCCGTGTCAGAAAAAAGCACATTACTCCCCCCACCAAAAACAAACACGGGAACTTTTTCCCGATCGGCGGTTTCAAATGCCTCAGCAAGTTCCATTGGGTTTCCAACTTCGACAAAAAGCTTTGCTGGGCCACCAACCCGGAATGTCGTATACGGCGCAAGCGTAATATTGTGCTTAAAATACATAACTTGAGAGGTGAGAGTTTAGAAAATGCGGGGTGAGAAAAAAGCGTACAGAGAAAGCTATTTTCCAAGTATTTTCCGGCCGACTTCAAATACATCGCCCGCGCCCATTGTTATAATAACATCGTTTCGCCCCATTTTGGAAACGAGTTCTTCCACAATCGATTCTTTGGATGCCGAAAAAAACGCTTTTCCATTTGAAAATCGATTCATTTCAGCCACAAGTTCTTCGGAGCTGACACCTCCATGCTCTTCTCTCGCGCTTCCATAAATCGGAAGGATATGTACTTCGTCCGCATTCTCGAAACACTGTGCGAATTCCCCAAAGAGCGCCCTGGTGCGGGTGAATGTGTGCGGGTGAAACACGACCCGGATATTTTTTTTCGGATAGAGTTCTCGAAACGCCTTCAAAGTCGCGCGAACTTCTTCTGGATGATGCGCAAAATCATCGTAGACAAGCGCGCCAAACCGTTCGCCAATATATTCAAATCGACGTTCGGTGCCCTCGAACGAAGCGAGTGCTTTCGGCATTTCTCCCGATTCCACTCGAAGAAAATCAAGAAGCGCGATTACGGCAGTTGCATTCAGTGCATTGTGAATTCCGGCAAGTTGCAAACGAAATGCCCCCAAGATTTCTCCCCCTTTAGATACGTTGAATGATTGATAAAAATGATTTTCTCCCCCGAGCGACATATATTCCGTAATGTGATATTCCGATCCCTCGATCGTCCCGTAGGAAATTTTTCGACATATTGCCGCCTCCGCGATATGGACAACGTCAGCCGAATCATTGCAGTACACAAGAACGCCGTGTTTTGGTATCCGCATAACAAATCTCCGAAACACTTCGAGGTACGATTCTTTATTTGGAAAAAAATCCGGATGATCCCAATCCGCGCTGGTAAGAATGACGGCGAACGGATGATAGAACGAGAGTTTATCCTGATATTCATCTGCTTCAAGCACGAGAAAATCCCCGTTTCCGACGCGCGCATTTCCTTTCCATTGCGAAAGCGTACTCCCGACGATTGCGCTCGGATCTTTCCCGAGTGATTCGAGTGCCATCGCAAGCAGGCCCGAAGTTGTCGTTTTTCCGTGCGTGCCACACACCGCAAGCGTCAGTTTTTCTTTCGAGAGTTCTCCGATCGCTTCCGGATACGAAAGAATTTTTTTCTTTGATTGTCGCGTTGCGGTTATTTCCGGATTGTTTGCTTCCGTATAAGCGGTTGAAAAGATAATAAGATCCGCATCATTTGGAATGTTGTTCGCGGAAAATCCTTCGGTTACGGGAATATGGTGCAAGCGAAGCACCTTGTCGGTCGTAAATACCTCGCTTGTGTCCGATCCGGTGATCTCTATTCCTCGCGCGAAAAGCATTTCGGCAAGCGCCGTCATCCCCTGACCTTTAATCCCGATAAGATGTGCTTTGCGAATTGAGGCAAAAAGAGATTTCATATCCGGTTATCCGATCATTGAAAAAATTCCGTTGGCAATGTCATCGGCGGCATCCGCGTGATAAAACACTTTTAATTTTTCTCCCATTTCTTTCCGAACCGATTCGTTTGAAAGCAGTTCTTGTATTTTTGAGAGGAAGATGTGTTCGGTGAGGTTTCCTTCTTCAAGCACAAACGCTCCGCCGATCGCCGCAACGTCGTAAGCATTCATTCGTTGTTCGTCGTTTGCCGCGCTTGCAAGCGGTACGAGAATTGCCGCCTTTCCATATGCGGCAATTTCCGCAATCGATCCCGCGCCGGCCCGAGAAATCACAAGATCCGCCGAAGCGAGCGCGTCGCCTATTTCCTCGGCGGAAAGAAACTTTCGCGGACGATACCCCTTTTCATCATCCGGACTAACGCCGAAAATTTTCGCGTTTTCAACGGTTGATGCAAAATTTGCCTCGCCGGTCTGATGAATAACCGATGCGACTTCGAGTATTTTCGGGAGGATTTTCACGATCGATTCATTGAGAAACTGCGCCCCGAGACTTCCTCCAACCACAAAAAGAATTGGCTTTTCGGAAGGAAGCGTAAAGCGTTCTTTTCCGCGTATCGTATCGCCTCCAAGCACATCCGATCGAACCGGATTTCCCGTCAGCGCCGTTTTTTTCGAAGGAAAAAATTCTTTCGCAGACGGATAAGCGACCGCGATTCGATTTGCAAATGTTGCCAAGAATCGATTTGCACGTCCGGCGACGGCATCCGAATCGTGAAGCATTACCGGAATCCGATATATTCGTGCCGCGATCACAACCGGCACCGAACCGGATCCGCCCTTTGAAAACACCGCGTCCGGCATAAACCAAAGAAGGTGCCAGAGCGATTGGATAACGCCGATCGGCACTTTGAGAGGATCGGTCAAATTCGCGAATGAAAAGTATCGGCGCATTTTTCCGGAGAGAATTTTTTTGGTCGATATACCGGCACGTTCCATCGCCTCCGATCCAAACGATCCGCCGGGACCGATAAAGAGAAATTCAACATCGCCGCGCGCTTTTTTTCTGATCGATTCGGCAACCGAAAGAAGCGGGAAGAGATGTCCGCCGGAAACGCCACCAGTAAGAACAATACGAATGGAAGCCATAAAAAATGATTTATGATTTTGGATTTAAGATGTAAGAATGAAAACAATGTTGAATTTTAGCAATTGATCCGCATTCTTCAATCATCAATCATACATCCTAAATCTTAAATCACATTTTCAGTCTAGCTTCTCGGGAAATGTTGAGCAAGATTCCAACCGCCGCAAGGAGCACGAGAAGCGAGGTACCGCCATAGGACACAAACGGAAGCGGCACACCCGTCAGCGGGATAAGACCGGTAATCGCGCCGATATTCACAAATGCCTGCCCCACAATCCACGACGTAATACCAACCGCGACCAACATTCCAAACCGATCAGGCGCTTTTCGAGCTATTCGGTATCCTCGAATCGCGATAAAAGCAAATAATGCAACGATAATAATCGCTCCCACAAATCCAAGTTCTTCTCCGATGACTGCATAAATCGAATCGGTTACCGGCTCGGGAAGATAGTTGAATTTTTGTCGGCTATACCCAAGTCCCACACCAAAAAACCCACCTGATCCGATCGCGACGAGCGCTTGCGTCATTTGGTATCCAAATCCCTGCGGATCGTGTTCGGGATTGAGAAAGACAAGAATTCGCTGCATCCGATAGGGTTCAAGTTTTATAAGCAACAAAAGAAAGAAAAACGCGGCGCCGATGAGTCCGAACAGATGCGTCAGATTCGCCCCGGACGCGAAAAAAATCGAGAGACTGATAAGAAAAATCAGAAAAAGTGTTCCGGTATCGGGTTGCTTGAGAATAAGAAATCCCACTCCGCACAGAATAGCAAGAAACGGAACAAATCCCTCATAAAAATCCTTCGCCTTCGTCTCTCCTTTTTTGGCAAGCCACGCTGAAAGATAGAGAATAACCGAGAGCTTCATCATTTCCGACGGCTGAAACGAGATCGGTCCGATCTGTACCCAGCGCGCCGCGCCGTAGGCTGTCGTTCCGAATTCCGGTATGAACACAAGAATAAGAAGAAGGATGGAAAACCCGAAAAAAGGAATGACGAGTTTTTTCCAAAATTGATACGGGATTCGCGACATCACATAAAGAGCGATCAGCCCAAATGAAAAACCGATCAGCTGCCGCTTGAAGAAAAAATACTCGTCGCCAAACCGAGTCTTTCCATACACAACCCCTGCGCTCGCAATAGCAATCAATCCGATTGCAAGCAACGCAAGGACCGTAAAGAGAAGCGGTCGATCGATTCCTTGAAATGTTTTTTGTATTTTTGATACCATTTCGATGAAAACACAGATTTCAAAACACACAATACCAAACCTTCTTTATTTTTTCGAATTTTCATCCGATTGACTTTTTCGCCATTTTTCAATCTCTGCGTGATGACCAGAAAGCAACACTTGAGGGACATTCCATCCACGAAACTCTTCCGGCTTCGTGTACTGCGGGTATTCAAGTACGCCCTCTTCCGAATGCGATTCGTCGAGGATGCTTGTTTCGTTCCCCAGGACACCCGGGAGAAGCCGCGTCACCGCATCGATTACGATCATCGCCGGTAATTCTCCGCCTGTCAAAACATACTCTCCGATCGAAAGCTCTTCATCAACAAGATGCTCCGCGACTCGCTCATCTACGCCTTCATATCGCCCGCACAGAAAAATGAGCCGCTCGTATTCCGCCAATCTCTTCGCGTCTTTTTGCGTAAAAAGTTTTCCTTTTGCCGAAAAAAGAATCATTCGCGTTTTCAATTCAAACCCCTCCCTGCCCTCCCCTTGGAAAGTGGAGGAGGAAGAGAGGGTATCGTGCTCTCCTGCCCGACGGGAGCTCCCCGCTCCAGCGGGGTGAGGGGTGGGAAATTCTTGATTCGTGATTCTTGATTCTGTTACTTCCTTCACCGCTTCAAAAAACGGTTCCGCTTTCATCACCATTCCAGCACCACCACCATATGGCGTATCGTCGACGGTTTTGTGTTTGTCGTGTGTGTAGTCGCGAAGATTGTGAATATGAATATCGATTTTTCCGTCTTCTCGTGCGCGCCGAAGAATGGATACATCAAAATACGACGTAAACGCCTCGGGAAAAATGGAAATGATATCGAATCGCATGCAAGAAGAATGAAGAATGATGAATCAAGAATCTCGAAAAAAATGAAAAAATCCGTGTATCTCTCCGGAGCTTGATCCGCTTTAGTATATCATAAAAAATCCTTTAAAAAAGGAATTTTAATTGCCTTTTTCAAGATCGCTCCACACGATATCCTCGTTCATCGTAATGGATTGCTTCGTCTCCGCCCCGTCTTTTCCGATCATAGTGATCGTGAGCGGGATATCATTCAAGCCCGCCTGTTTCTGAAAAAGAAGATCGTATTCTCCATCGCGAACCCCTTCCGGAAGATCGTATTCGATAGAAACTGTTTTTTCCGCACCAATAGGAAACTGCACAATCGCTCCAATCCATTTTCGATCGCGGTACTCACCGTAGACCGGATCCTTTGCCGCGCCGCTGATCGATCGGATCCAACTCCCCTTCGGAATATAGACTCGGAGGAACGATTGGTATTCTTTGGTCATCCAGTCGCGCTTTTCCGCGGTGTGGAGATAGGTGATATCGAGTTTCGCCGTCGGTTTCTCTCTGGAAAGGTCCACGGTATACGAAAATGACCGCTTTACAAAATAATCACTCTTGAACGATCCGAGATTCGCATCGACCGGAAACACAAAATCTCGATCAAATGACGATCCGAACGACCCATCCCAACCTGCCGCAACGATCGCGTTTTGCAATTCCGGATCGGAAAAAAATACCTGAATATCTTTTCGGTTCAAATCTTCAAAAATAACTTTGGCAAGTTCGTACTGATTGCCGATGCTTAGCTCCTTCACCTTTCGAAGAATTTCGTTTCCAAGAAGTCCCATCACGGATTTTCGTTCCCCTTTTTCGATGCCTTGCTTTCGATACCCCTGTTCGACCTGATATTCGAGATCGAGAATTGCGTTGTCGGCACCGTAGGTTCCGGGAAATCCCTCGATCGTAACCGGCCCGGTAATGCGAAGGAACGACGAAAGAACGTTCGCCGTTACGCCGATAACACCATCGAAATGTTCCTCGCCGCCACCCATTGCGTAAAATCGTTTCGCCTCCTCGGCATTGTCCCGAAAATCAGGGTGCCAGTTTGAATCGCGAAGTTTCCATGACATCACTTTCAGCGTCTCCGGAATCGGGTATGGCGCCGGAACCGTATCCGGAATACGTCCATCGAAATTTCCCGTGTCGTGCGTTGAAAATTCCGTAATCTGACCATCTTTTATCTTTAAAATCCCGAAAGACCCTATAAATCCGCCACCCGGACGCAGCTCGAGATTATTCTGAAAAAGAAGCAGGAAAGTTTTCTCTTCACCTTCCGTGTCCAGAAGTTTCGATCCAACAAACGAAACCGTTTCGATATTTCTCTTTAAGTCGTTTGAAATCGGCGCAATGCCGGTAAGGTCCTTCAGCGAATCAAGTCCGCGACTCCGCACCTCCCAAAACAAAAACCACGTCGCGAGAAAAAGAATCGACGCAACGATAAACAGTGTCCAGAATTTTGGAGAATACTTGTCGTGCATACAAAAAGAAAAGATTTACTGATACCGCGACAAAACCACAACCCTATTATCGATCATCCGTATCTCGTTATCAACTCTCCGTTATCCGATATCAGGATTATTTTGGCATTTTCCCCGACAATAACTCGTTTAATCGACGCTTGTATTCTTCGTCGGTCGGCTCGCGATTCATATCTTGATCCGTATCTTTTTTTGACCCCTCTTCTCTTCCCTCAATACTCCGTGGTACTTCCTGTTTTGTTTCCGGTTCGACTTCCGTTGTCAAATCACCCTCCTCTTTCGATGCAACAAACATATTAAGCGCATCTTCCTCTGAAATCATCGGCAGATTCTCCGGAGCCGGACCGCGATGAAAGTGCCCGTAATCAAACTGTTCTTCTTTTGTTTTTGCAACGGGAAGATCGAATGGAAACATTCCTTCTTCTGGTTTTTTCGGAACGAAATGATCTTTTGGAAAAGACACGACTGGTGACGCTTGAATACTCGTCAGAGGATTTTTCTTCGACTGTGGTCGAACGTCTTCCTGTAATTCTCTCGGCCATTGCGTACGAGAAAAACGCATTTTCGCAAAGAGTAACACTCCTCCGAAAAACAAACTCGCAACAAAAATTCCCGAAGCGATTGACGCGAGAACGAATTCCCATTTCGAGACGATGCCATCTTTCGTTGAAATCTCCACAATCCGAAAATCAAGATCGGATCGGACATCGTAATACCGACTGGCAAATGAGAAGAGACGGAGCGAGAGATCTCGAGCGGATTCTTCCGCCGTTATCGGATCATCGGACGAAAAAGAAAGCCGGAGAATTGGTTTTCCTGTTTTCTCAAGCACAAGATCCCCGGAACGAAGTGTCTCATAGTCTCCCATTTCTTCGGATGCCTCAAACAAAAAATCGCGCGATTGCGAAAACGCAAGCAGCGCATCCGTTGCCGCATCGACTTCTATCGCGCCCTTTTCGCTTTTTGCGAAAACGAGAAGCAATGCTTCGCCGCGATACTCGCGAAACGACTCCAATAAAAACAGGCCGGATACAAAAGACGCCAAAAACACCGAAAGCGCAAACGAGGAGAGCATGCGCTTCGGGTAGCCGTTTTGTTGTGTCTTTCGTGTAAACATACCTTACTTCGAAAAAACAAATGTTCGATATTTCAGTCGCTTCCCATACCGTTTTCGAAGAAGCGAATCGTATAGTGCTTCCACTTCTTTCGCGATCGCTTTCCAATCGAAGTGTCGCATGGCCCGCTTTTTGGCAAGCAAGGAAAGACGCGCCATTTCTTCCGGCTGATTCACGAGAGAAGAAAGTTTTCGTTTGAGATCGACAACGCTTTTATTTTCGAATGAAATCCCGGCATCGCCCATCCCTTCGATATTCGCCGGTATATCACTCGCGATAAGCGGCAGGCCATACGAAAGCGCCTCAAGGAGCGCGTGCGACAATCCCTCGTCTTCCGACGGCTGCACAAACACTGCCGCGTGAGAAAAAAGCTCCTGCAGCTCGCGACCGAATCTCTCACCGAGAAACAGAATATCCCGATCGTCTCGCGCAAGTAACTTGAGATAATCAACATACTCTTCCGTTTCCGCGTGTGTTCCGACAATAACAAGCGTATATCCATTCGGAAGCTCCGCTGTTTTTTTCATTTGCTGAAACGCGCGAATGAGATAATGAATACCCTTATGTCGCACGAGTCGACTGACCGAAAGAATATACCTCTTCGGTTTCACGCCGATATTTTTCAAAAACTCAACACTCTCCGTCGGATATGCCTCCGCACCATTTGGAATAAGAGTCAGATCGGCTTTCGGATAGGTTTTCTTTGCGTAATCAAAAAGCGTCTTACTGATGGTGATCGTTTTCTCCGGAACAAAACAAACCACTCGCTCTGCAACATGCAAAACGGAACGCGCAAACAGATTCCACTTTTTGTGAAAGTAATCTCGGCTATTAAATGTTCCGATTACCACCGTTTTTGGAGAAAAAATTCGTGGCAAAATCGAAAAAAGTCCCGGTCCGAGCGCATGATAATGAATCACGTCGTACCGTTCGACGAAGATTGCATGCAAGGTCGCCGTAAGAGTGTGCGTAATTGCATCAAGATGTTTTGTCTTCACTCCCCGTGTATGAATCAATCGCACACCACGATATTCACGAAACGCCGGATCGGTATAATGCGACCGGACGTAACATGTAACATCATGTCCAAGCAAAGCAAGCTCGGCCGAGAGATGCTCGGCTCGCTTTTCGACTCCTCCAGACTTCGCCGGAATTCCTTTTTGTCCAATAAATGCGATTTTCATAGATACTCTCCTCATTCCTTACGGGTTCGCTCTCGGTATTACCGAACGCGAATAATATGAGAAATATTCCCCTTTCCATTTCGTTCGAAATCGGTTTTCGCGTCGAAAAATACATTCTTCAGTGCTGCATCATTCGCAACACCCTTTACAACTTTCGCAACCCCGTAGGATTTGTTTCCAAGGATATTCGAATTATTGAAACTGACCTTTCCGGGAGCATTTGTGAGCGCATAGACCTCGATTCCATCTCGACCGCTATCGCGGAACGAGTTCTTTTTCCCAAAAATTTCCGAACCATTGATGTTCGCTTTCAAAGCAACGCCCTTGTTATCATGGATACGATTTTTCTCAAGCCATGCTTTCACGCCGCTTTGAAAATCAATACCATCAAGATCGTTATCGTGGATTTCCGTATTGACCATCACAACATAATGCCGTTCAGAATACAGTCCGGTTCGATCGCTCTCGCGAATCTCGGAATCTTCGATATACACGCGATGCTTTTTGTCACGTTTATCTGATTGGTCGATATGAATTCCGTCACGATCGCTCTTTTTCACGAGCACGTCGATAATGTCAGCCTTCGCATCCTCTTTCACGCGAATACCATGGCGACCCCCTTCGACTGTAATTTTCGAAAGCTTTGATTTATTTTTCATTGTTACCGTTGGCTCCTTATCATCGCCCTTGATAGTAACATCGTCTGTTTTGAAAGTGTGACTCCGCAACGAAACACCGGACGGAATCTCGATATTTTCTTTGTAGGTTCCATTTTTTACACGGACCGTATCACCGGATTTCGCATGATCAAGCGCCCGATCGATAGTGTGATACGGATGCGCCGATGTTCCTTCTTCGGAACCGTTTGCATTCTTATCCACGTAGATCGTTTTTGCACCACCAAACACAAATACCGGCACTATCAAAAGAATGGCCGCAATAAGGGCAAAAATCCCTGTTTTTTGATTCAAAAATGGCATAAACAAAGGCCTTTCGGCGAATTAGAATTTGACCATACATAGTAGCAAATTTCTCTGTTTTTGTCAATATTGGTTGCGGTGAACTATAATAAAAAAGCGAGTGATACAAAAAGAAAATACATATGAATTTCAAGCCGCTTTTTGAACCGAAATCCATTGCGATCGTCGGCGCTTCCACCGAGACCGGAAGTGTCGGGAACGATATCGCGAAAAATATCTTATTTGGCGGATATTCCGGTGATGTTTTTTTGATCAATCCCAAAACAACCTCTCTTTTCAATCGGGAGTGTTTTCCAAGTGTAAGCGCCATTCCGGAAACACCTGACCTTTCAATCATTATCGTCCCGGCAAAAATCGTCCCTGCCGTTCTTCGTGAATCCGGCGAAAAAGGTATCCACGCCGCCGTTATTATTTCCGCCGGATTTCGTGAAACCGGAGAAGAGGGTGCGGAGCGGGAAGAAGAAGTCATTGCGATCGCAAAGGAATTCGACATCGCGCTCCTCGGGCCAAATTGTCTCGGATTTCTCAATCCCGCGATCAAACTCAATGCCTCATTCGCTTCGGAAAAACTCTCCCCGAAGACAGGTTCGATCGCTTTTTTCTCACAATCAGGCGCGCTTTCGACCGCACTTCTTGATCTCGGGAAAAACGAACTCGGGTTTTCGGTGTTTGCAAGCATCGGAAACAAAGCCGTTCTTCGTGAAGCTGACTTCCTTTCTTTTGCGAAAGACGATCCGAAGACACGCATTGTCGCCCTGTATTCTGAAACCATCGAGAACGCTTCGACGTTTATCCATGCCGTTCGCGAACTTGCCGCCCTCCCCCAACCAAAACCAGTCATTATCCTGAAATCCGGAACAACAGAAGCGGGCGCATCGGCTTCAAGCTCGCATACCGGCGCACTCGCCGGAAGCGATACCGCCTATCAGGCTCTTTTCAAGAGTGCCGGCGCTCTCCGGGCAAACAACATCAATCATTTAAAAAATCTCCTTTCGGTTTTTTCAAATAATCCGCTTCCGAAAGGGCGTCGGATCGCCGTCATCACGAATGCCGGCGGACTGGGTGTTCTCGCAACCGACGCGATCGTTACATCGGGACTTACCCTTGCGAAACTCTCTGCCGAAACAAAGGCACGGCTTTCCGAATTTCTTCCAAAGGCCGCAAGCACCGCAAACCCGATCGATGTCCTTGGCGATGCAAAAAGCGATCGTTATGCGAAAACACTTGATATTGTCTCCACTGACCCAAATGTCGATATGATCGCCATAATCGTTACCCCGCAAAGCATGACCGAGCCATCAGAAACCGCGTCCGCAATTATCCAAACACATTCCGTCTCTCAAAAACCCATGGTCGCAATTTTCTCCGGAAAAGACGCACTCGAAATCGGACGTACGAAACTTATTTCTTCCGGTATTTCCACTTATACTTACCCCGAGGAAGCGATTGTTGCGCTTTCGGATTTCGCGTCATTCGCGCTCCGCGATCAAACGGAATCACTGATTGTCCCGGATTCCATTCCGGGGATTGATCTTGAATCCGCTCGAAACATTATTGATTCGATTCAAAAAACCGGACGCACACATTTTTCCGAAAGCGAGGGCTACAAACTTCTCTCTCTTTATGGGTTTCCAACGCTTCGAAGTTACGATGTTAGCAGCACTTCCGAAGCGCAAGCCGCCGCGGGGATGGTCGGCGGACCCGTTGCAATGAAAATCAATTCTCCCGATATTCTCCACAAGAGCGATGTTGGCGGAGTTCTCCTTGATATCAATCCTGAAAAAGCGGGCGATGCTTATGAAAAGCTCCTCCGCATTGTTTCAAAAAACGCCCCCTCGGCGAAACTTAGTGGCGCGGTCGTCGTCGAAATGGCAAAAAAGGGTGGTATCGAGCTTATTCTCGGCATCAAAAAAGAACCCGGACTTGGGACGCTTGTTCTGGTTGGGCTTGGCGGTATTTTTGTCGAGGTATTCAAAGACGCTTCGTTTCGTTTTGCGCCGGTAGCGCATTCCGAAGCACTCAAAATGCTCCGCGAGCTTCGCGCCTTCCCGATTCTCGAAGGAACGCGCGGGAAAGAAGGTATTCATCTCGATGCGGTCGCGGACGCCATTGTCCGCCTCTCACGACTCGCTTCTGACTTTCCGGAAATTTCCGAAATCGATATCAATCCTTTGCTCGCATTTTCAAATCCGAAAGACTTCCGCATCCTCGACGCTCGGATTCTGCTTAAGTAGCTCTTTTTCTCGCGATTATTCGAAAAAATTTATCGTGTTCCAACAGGACATCGAATGTTCCAAATTTTTTTCGTATCTCTTCTTCACCATTGGTACTTTTTCGTATATCGAGAATAAGTACTCCGCCTTCATTAAGTCGATCGTATGCCTGATCAAGATACGTAGAAATCGGATAGTGAAATCCCCACGAAATAAGGGAAAGGATAATATCGTACGAGGCATTAAATGGAATATTGTTATTTGGTGTCACTTCCGCATAGTGAATTCTCGATCGAGGCACATTATTCTCAACAAGAAACTCTCCTGCAGCACCCAAAGAGTTGTAAAACGATCCTGTCTTTTCAAAATTATAATGGATTGATTTTTCAACGATTGTTTTGTCGAGAAGAAAAATATCAATAACATTTCCATAATGTCGTGACAGAAATATATCAATACCGGCAACACCGCAACCGATATCAAGAATAGCCTTAGCGCTTTTCGGAAGAACACTCTTGATATTTAAAAATTCTCGATTCATGTCGGCTTCGAATTCTTTCTTTATTTTTTCTGAAAAAAATACGGATTTTAGAAAAATCGTTGCGTGGTAGAGAAATCGTACGCGTCCGATTTTGGTGAGAAAAAGGAAGAATATATTCTTTCCGGCATATTCCGTTCTTTGGTACAGAATATATGGAAGAAGTGTATCGGAAATATTCATATCGATTGCATTAATTTTGTCAGCAAAACTATATATTCATCTTCTTTTCCAAATTTCTTCCAAGCTTGCGCTTGAATCTCTTCAGGGGTTAGATAGGTATTTTTTCCAGTCAGATATTCAGAAACTGCTCGCTCGAACTCCTCTGGATTTTCGGCGAGATATCCGGTTTTTCCATTCTCAATAATTTCCGACAACGCCCCTCGTTTAAGCGCGAAAAACGGTTTTCCGAACGTAATCGTCTCGAGTGCGGTTAAACCGAACGGCTCTGGATTCTCCGATGCCGCAACAACACACGCGGCATTTTGAACGAGAAAATTCAACTCCTGACGCGATCGCATACCAAGATAGAGAGTTCCCGATTCTTTCTCCGGGTCATATCCAGATTCAATACGTCCCGCAAGCACAAGCGGTAGCCCGATTGATTTCGCAAGTGAAAGAAGTGTCTGAATTCCTTTTTCATACGAAATAGCTCCATAAGAAAACAGGTATCGGTCCGGTAGCGAAACGTTGCTCGGTGCTTGGACCCCTGATTCTCCTTTTGGAATGAAATGGTGTAACAAAAATATTTTTTTCCGCGGAATACCAAAATCGATCAAAACATTGAAAACGTACCGACTCGGAACTACAAATTGATCAACGTAATCATACAAACGAAACATATCTTCCCAGTATTTTTTAAGAACGAGAAGGAGTCTTTTTCCGAATCCATACTTCTTCACAAAGAGAAATTTCCAGTAGTGCTTTCCAATATCCCGATAGTAAATATCTTTATCCGGAGAAACGAGCGCATAGTCATGCACGGTCATCACGAGTGGTATATTTGCCTTCTTTACAAGCGGAAAGAAAGCGAGAGAGAGTTGATGATACGCATTATGCACGTGTACTACATCGGGCTTGAAATTTTGACAAAGGGAGTGCATTTTTTTCCTTGCCTCAAATGACCAGAAAAGCCGTCCGATGCCAATCAATCGTTCAAAAAAAGTTGAATCATTGCGATTGTACCCCACATACGAAACAAAATATTTTTCCCACTCGGACGGAATGTTTTCTTTTGAGTGCATCGAAAAATGCGCGACCGTATGCCCGGCCCGCTCAAGAGCAGCAATCAGGTCAAAGTAGTGCCGCGATGTGCCGCGACGGAAAAAATGAAATTTGTTAACCTCGATAATTTTCATACGTTTCCGGTTTTCGAGAAAAATGTTTTTTTGGAAGAAGCGTTTCGATGAAGGAGTGCCCCGATCAATCCGAGGGTAATCCAAAAGAAAAACGTGAGGTTGTTTGACTCAAGATACGGCTGAAAGAGAAAAGCAATCCCAAAAAATACGAGAATGGAAAGCAATATTCCCCTCAACAGAAACTCTTCACTCGATACGGACAATTTTAATTGTAACGATTGAATAATAAAGAGAAAAAAGGAGAAAAGAAACAAGATACTGCCAATTGCTCCGGTTTGTACGGCAATTGCAAACCAAGAATTATGAATACTCCGAACCTCCACGATCGCTCGGTAGTCTCCAAGTTCAACCGGAACATTCTCTCCAAGTCCGACGCCAAAAATCGGGTGTTCGGAAAATTCCGAGAATGCACTTCGCCAGACGGATCCGCGCCATGCCGCGCTTTCGTCGACTCCGGAATCCGTTATCGATACGACACGCTCAAAAAACGATGAAACACCTTCAAAAGCTCCACGCGAAAGAGAACTGTTTGGAGCAAGAGTTAGTACAGAAAGACCAATTACACCAACGAGCGCAAACACTCCGCATATCGTCCCGATATTCCGAATCATTTGCGATTTTGATTCTCCGGAAAAAAACAGAAATCCCGCAAGCAAGGCAGCAAGAAGCGCGATCCAGAGATGACGCATTAATGAGCCGATAATCCCTATCAGAAAAAGTGCCGGAACAAAAGTGGTAGCAAGAAAACGAAATCGATCAAAGACTATATTTTTCCGAAAAGTGGTAAAGAAAAAAAGCATTATAAACGCGAGCGAGAAATAGAGTGCGTGTCGAAAGCCAAGGAGTCGGGATCCGGACGTGGAAAGCGGATTATATTCCGTCCACAACCCATTCCCCCGTACAACACCGATCACGAGAAACAGAAGCGCAACAATTGTTGAATATAGGAAAATTTTCCCAAGCTGCATAGCATCTTCTTTTTTGGAAAATATCCGACTGATGGCAAAAAATATCATTCCGTAAAAAACATAGTTCTTCCACATACTGAAAGCAACCGGAATATCGGAAAAATCAAAGAAAAAAACGGAAACAAGAAATAAGAGGGAAATGTGCATAAAAAACGCAAGGAGGAACCACTCCGGAAGAGAAAAAGAGATTCCTCGAAATCGATTTCGTATGGCTTGGGTAAAAATCGAAAGATACACACCGAGAAGTACTGCGTCCAGTGGATAGAATTTGATAATTGCATCGTTCAACACAAGTGGCTGCTGCGAGAAAAACCGCTCAAAAAAAATCATTGCAACTACAGAAGTCATAATGCCGATTTTTGGAAAAAGAACAGAAATGGAAAATATAATCCCTGATGCCGCGAGAAACAAAAATGCTGGTATGTTTCCAATAGCTACATAATAAAAAGATATCCCACAAAGAAGAAATGTGAGCCCAAAGAAGAGGATGTTGTTTTTTGTAAAAAGGTTGTTCATGGGGTCTTCTTTATTCTAGCAGAAAAAAATCCGAGCCCAAGGAAAAGATTCTTCCTTGGGCTCGTAAGGCCGATTCCGCGAATTAATTCTTCTTCGCGGGAGCGGCGGGCGGCGGCGTGACCGAATCGGCAGCAGGAGTCGCCTTCACGACGTTCAACTGTGGAACGTCGACCCAGACGCCGTTCAGGCACTGGATCAGAGTTTTCCCATCCGCTGCCAAAATCGGTGGGTTCCCCTGCCGGCAAGAACTCCCTGCGACCGGAGTAGCTGGCCTCCGTTGCTGCGTCGCTTGTGCCGCGACACACTTGTTTTCGCCAGTTTTTTCGTTGATCTGGCGAATCGGTCGCCCCTTTGGGCAGGCGGGTAATGCCGGCGCTGCCGCAACCGAAGCAGAAACCGCAGCCGGAGGCTGTGGCGCCGCTTTCGGTACGATCGCTGACGGGCTTGCGGCAGCAACAGCGATCGTCGCCCCGGGAACCGGTGCCGGACCGGGACCTTGGTACGCCCCATGAAAACCACAGAGCGCCACACCACCCGGAACGAGCGTACTCACGTACATCGAACCACCGGTGTCGGAACGCGTGCAGACGTTCTGCCCACGCACGACGTTGTCCTGGGCCGGACTTACCGTCGTAAAGAGCGGGCGGCGCGACCCGTCAGCGTTCGGCTTCCCGTACAACTGGAAGCCGCCGTTCCCCAGGAGAACGAACCCACAACCGTTCGTCACGGTTTGATCCGCCGGACGGAGGTCACCCTCCGCCCCGGTCTTCCGCTTGCTCCCGGTGTCGAGAACAAACGCGACCGGCTCGGGCGCGTTTTCCCAACAGAGGGCAACCCCTTGCTGGGATTGCACCGTCGCCACCCGCGTCGGGTTCGTCGGGTTCGAGTACATGAACCCAGCGCGACGCGCCGAGGCGGTACTGACCGCTGCGGCAGCAGGTGTCGCCGCCGGAGCAGCAACCTTCTCCACAACCGGCGCCGGCGGATTCGCCGTCGCACAGCCGGAGAGGATCATCATCGCACTGATCAGGATCGGTGCGACGTACTGCAAGAACCAGTCCGCCGAAACGAACCGAGCTACTACTCGTGCGCTCATGGTATGCCCTCCTAAAAAGCGCGTTGAAAAAATGAAACAACTCTTGCCTCTTCGGGAAATATTTCATCCCAAAGATGACCCTGAATACTAGCAGGAAATAGCAATTCTGTCAAGTATCAGATATGTATCAAAAAAATGCCTTATACTGGCTTTTTTGCAGTAAGAATAGTAGCAAGCGTCTCAATATCCTCAAGAGGCTTTTCTTGGTATGGCGAAGCAAGATATAACCGAACTTCCTTTGTATACTCTCGAGAACACTTCAAAAAAGGAGTTAGTCGGATTTCATTGTAACCAATATGTTCGCAAAAATTCCGATAATCATCCTGCAAAAAACGATTCGGTGATCCAGGGAAAGCAAGAAAGCTCCGGTATACCCACTCGGAATAACGGTATATGTTTAACGGATCCTCTTTTTTTACAAATCGATTGTGTGTTTGAAAGTCGATTTCGTGTATCATAACCCCCCCAGGAGCAAGAAGAGTGAATAGCTCGCGAAATACCTGCTCGGGATCAAAAAAATGTTCACAGGCAGCACGGCTGACAATAATATCAAATGTCTCTTTAATTTCCATTGAAGATTCTTCGGCCTCAACTTTTTGATAAGAAAAAATTTCTTTATTTTCAATCGAAGAAAGAGCGTGTTCAAAGAAATTTCCCGATCGATTTTTTATTTCTAAAGAAACTTCTGCGAGGGCCTCTTTCTTTGGCAAAGTAGCCAGTGGAAATCGATCGATTGCAAGAAAGCGACTCGCTCCTCGCGCAAGGTACACAATACCGGAATAGAGATCCGGTCCCGGGCCAAGTTCCAAAACTTTTTTTCCTTCAAAAGAAAAAGTTCCCGATGTTTTTGAGGTGATTACTTCGAATCTCTCGACTCCCTCAAGCGCATACATAAAATCCTGATCGATATTTTTTCCCGATCCGTGACGAGGATTATCATATCCAAATATTCTCCGACGTATCGCATTCGGAAATCCAAAAAAAATACCCTTCCAGTAATAATAAAATTGCCGTATATCCATAAAAATAGGAAATCAAATGCCCCTCTTTCAGTGTAAAGAGTTTCTCAAAAAAGAAAAGACGGGCACCCAAGTAGGTATGCCCGTCGCTTGCAGAAAAGAACAGATCAGCGGCGAATCATCTTCACCGCCCCCTCCATGATTGCCCTGAATTCTTCTGGGTCCATATCAGGACGACTGGAGGGAGATGTTGGTGTAGCGACGGCGGCAACGGCAGGTGGTGATGAAACCACTGTGCCTCCGAGCGTTTGACTGCTCGGAGTAGCATCTGCTTCACGCGCTTCTCTCCTCTCGACACGAATCGCTTCGCCGGTGTAGAAACCGGCTCCGAAATTCTTCGTCGTCCCGCCTTGTCCGAAGGCAATCTTCGGTCCGACGTAAAATACCACGCCCTCCGAAAGATTGAAACGAAGCTGCGCACCAACCGTCGGCGCCCAAGCTGTTTCCCCAAACCACTGCACTCCGACTTTGAAACGAAGCGATGCCTCGTCCGCAATCGGACACTCGTGGACAAAGTTCGCCTCGAAATACGATCGATCAAGTGCTTGTGCACCCTTTCGATCGGTCGAGACTTGCTTCGCGATCGGAACCATCAGACTTCCCTGGAAGCCATAGAGGCAGATGATCCCGTTCTTTTCTCCGACGCCAACTCGGGTGTACTTCCGAAGATCTTCGGCGTAGGCCCCGAGAAGGATCGTCTTCTGGTCAAAGAAGGTTTTCCCGTTTCCGGAATCGATCTTCTCGACCGCGAGACGCCCGAGGACGGTCCGACTTCCCTTCTCGCCCCCTGCGGTCTTGTAACTCTCTTCGATACCAACTTGGCCACCGATGATGCTCAATCGACCCCAGGAAGGTTTGCTCATGTGGGAATCCCACCGACTCGTGCTAGCAAAACCACCCACACCAACGCCGTCTTCGAACCGGATCACTTGAGCGTTGATGCCCATGCTATCCGATGTTGGGGAACGACCAAGAGTAATCCCGGCGCCCCCCTCGATTCGCGTTTGAGCAGCCTTCGTTTTGTGGGCGAAGGGGCGAACTTCCTCCTCGCTCGCAAATGCAAACTGCATAGCGAACGAGAGAAGTGCGGCAATGAAATATTTCATCATTTGCATTCCTTTCGATTCATTGCCTGATCCCGAAGCTTGTAAAAGTATTCGAGATGCGAGGCGAGTTCTTCGCGTACCGCCACGGAATGCCCATCCAGGCCCCGAGACGGCTCCTGTGTTGCCATGATCGCCTCAAGTCCGTAACTCACAGCCATGGCAGTCGGAGTACTGATCACCCCATCCGTAATGTGTTCGATCTTTTCTCCGAACGTATACGTCGGGTTTTCACCCGCAATCGATCGGATCAAAGCCGTCTTTTCCGGAGCTGCCGCGATTCCAAGACGATCAAAGATCATTCGGTTCGAAAACTCCGCGAAGAGCGCCGAAGCTGAACGAACTTCTCTCGAATCGAAATCAACCGGCGAACCATTCTTGCGAATGAATTCTTGCCGGTACTGAACGTTCGAATTAAATCGCTCTCCGTCGAATCCCGAAATAGCCGTCGTCTTTCCTTCTTCCGAAAGAAGCCTGAAGGCCTTGTCGTTCGCCGTCGAAACGGCAATTGCCTTGATTCCGGCAAGCGTCGTCGTCCCCCCAATTACGAGAAGTCCCGTCGGCTGACACCGAAGGAATTCTTGAAACAGGAGTTGTGCCTCATACTCCCGACCATCGCTCCCTACTGCATACGCAAGATAGTCCTCACGATTGGGATGATAATCCGGAAGTAGTTCATCGGCTCCCATCGGCATTTCAACATACACGCCGACGAAGTTTTTTGTCCGATAAAACTTGACCCATTTTTCATCCGCGAGCACTCCGAAGAATGTCACGGGACGGATGGAACGAAGAACCGTCTCATTCCCTCCGTTGAAATTCTGGATTTCATACACCTGGGATGTTGTCGCACACCCCGCGAGCAGTGCTGCGAACAGTACAGCAAGAAACGGGATGCGGAACATGGCAAACCTCCATGAAAGAATTCGAAAAAATGTTAATTTGCTTTCGGATCGGAAGAAAAATCTCCTTTCGATCCTCGGAATTTTCCTTCCTGAAGAGGAAGAAAAATATCTGAAGATCCAAGATCCCGGGTCAATCCGCCAGCTGGCGGACGGGATGACATTCTTTCATTACCGGTACGCTTCCGGATACGGCGCAGCCGAGCGATAGAGAATCACAAATGCCGCTGCGAACATTCCAAGGAATAGTCCACCAAGACCAGCTGCTATTAATTCTGAAAACGACGGGTTCCGTTCAACGATCGGTCCGGAGAGCACTTTCATTTCAACACTCGAGTTCTCACCGAGAAAATTTTCAGTGTTCGTGGAAAGAATTTCCGATACTGCCTTGGCAACCCGTTGCGACTCGCGACTCGACTCGCCGAAAATACGAATTTTCAAAAATCCGAAATCCGATCCACGTGAAACAGAAACCATTTCATTCCACTGTTTGAGACGTTCTTTCTTGTCGACCGGAAACTCTTTTCGATCAAGCAGATTTTTTTCAAAAGTCATTTCAAGAAATTGTTCACTCACTACCACTTCAGAAAGCGCCTTGCCGACATATTCCGCCGAACGCGATACCGTGTAGTAATCCTTATCCGTCGCGTTTTTGAGCGTGATTAAAAAATTCATATCCGCGCGATACGCCGGCTGTGTGAACAAAAGAAAAAAGGCCGCAACAAGAGAAGTGATCAGTCCCACAAGGATGATCGACCACGCTTTTTGCTTCAATTGAGCCATGATTGGTGTCATATATTCACAAATAATTTTGACCCATCATAATAGCAGAAAAAATGATTTTTGTCAATCCTGAAAAGCAAAATCCCGCTCAAAGGAACGGGACTTATGAGACCGACTAAAAGATATAATTACCTGTATTTAGAGTCGTGAAATATCCTTAATAGTAATGAGAATAATCAACGCGAGGAGGAGGAAGAAGCCGATCTGATGAAGCATCATTTCGAGGCGCTGATTTACCGGTTTCCCCTTGATCTTTTCAAGAATCACGAAGAAAATTCGCCCCCCGTCGAGTGCCGGAAACGGGAGAATATTGATAATGCCGAGATTGATCGAAAGAATAGCCATAAACTGAAGGAGATAGACAATACCAAGATCACTCATTTGCTTTGTCCACGAAACAAGACCGACCGGACCGGTTACATCGAGCGCCACCTTTTCACCGCCAAAGAGCATCGCGATCATTCGACCAAAGGCCTCAAGAATCTGCACCGTCATCCGATAGACCGTTTCGAGTCCGCGGAAAATCGCCTCGTACCATGGATAACTCACGATCGCCGTCTCTACAAATCCGATCCCGAGCGAACCTTCGTTTTCGGGATATTCCGTCCGCGGCGCACCCTTCAGGTCAAGCGCTTTCCCAAAGCGATTCACTTCAAACGTGATTTCTTTTCCTTTGTTATCGAGAATGATTTTTCGCGCATTCTCGAGTGATGTCGGCTTTATCCCGGCAATTTTCACGAGTTCGTCCCCCGGCTGAAGCCCCATTTGCTCGGCGGGCGATCCTTTTGCGGTATTTGTAATTTGAATTTTTGTGTCCGGATATTTCACTCGATCCGTATCCGAATCAATCGCTTGCGGGAATCCTACCATAAGAACAATCGAGATCAGCACCCATGCGAGGATGAAATTCATAAACACGCCGGCACCCATAACCTTTACCCGCACCCACGCTGATTTTCCGACAAAACTATCCGCATCTACGGTTTGCCCTTCATGTAGGTGCCCATCCTCCCCTTTAATCCGCACAAAACCGCCAAACGGCAACCAATTGAGCGAAAATATCGTATTTTTACTTTGCACTTCTTTATTCCCCCGTACAAAAACATACTTCCCGGTATTTTCATCTCGATGTATTCCGAAAATTCGCGGCGGAAAACCGAACCCGAATTCCTCGGCCTTAATGCCATTCCGAATCGCGACAATATAATGCCCGAATTCATGCACCAAAATAAGCACGCCGAGAACGATGATGAAGAGAATGATGGTGAAAAACATAACTAAAAATTTCAAATTTTAAATTCTAAATTTCAAAATAAATATGAATAAATATACAAATAAAAAAACTCAAGTACCCGTCCGGCTCTTTGATTCGATTTTTCCAAAAATAAGCAATAATTCGTGTGCTTCACTCCAAAGTTTTCGTGCTTTTTCAGCTTCCTGATTTTCTATTTTTGCAATCATTCTCAACCAATATTTCGATTCATTCGCTTCTTTTTTACAAAAAGTGATTTTGTTACGGAAATCCTTTTTTGAACTTGCTTGATTCGCCTCCATATAATTTGCACCAATACTTGTTGCCGAACGAATAAGTTGCAAAGTAAGTGGGTCGAGAAGCTTATTTTTCGGAAGACTCTTCAAGAAAACTATTATCTCCTCAGAAAACCGACAACATCTTTCCTCAAGATCGTATTTCATTTTAATTTTTCAATTCTTTAGTTCTTATTTTGAAATTTGAAATTTATATTTTGAAATTTACGGTTACACCGTTAATATTTCCTTTTCCTTCTTCTCCCGCAACGACTCGATTTTTCCATTGTATTCGTCCACAATTTTTTGCAGATCATCTTTGCCGCGAAACTTGTCATCTTCGCCGATCGCGCCATCCTTTTCCAGATCCTGAATATCTTTCCAGATTTCTTCGCGGATAGTGCGAATAGAGATACGCGCGTCTTCCGCCCGTTGATTGAGCGCTTTTACCAATTCTTTCCGACGATCTTCGGTAAGTGCGGGCAAGGTGATTCGAACCGTCGCGCCGTCATTTGTCGGATTCAGGCCAAGATCGCTTTCCCGAATCGCCGTCTCCACGTATACGAGCGCGCCGCGATCCCACGGCTGAATAAGAATTTGTCGCGCTTCGGGAATGGTGATGGTCGCCATTTGCTTGAGTGGTGTTTTCGTCCCGTAGTAATCCACAAGGAGCCCTTCTACAAGCGCCGGATTCGCCCGTCCCGTCCGAAGCTTCGCCGCCTCTTCCTCAAAATGCGACACCGCCGCGGTAAAGTCATTCTTTTTCTCCTCAATCAATTCTTTCACCATAGTCTTTCGTTCGTGTTTACTGTTTAAAATTTCCGAAGGCCGAGATAGAGTGTTTCCGGATTATTCCAGTCATACGCGACCACACTCACCCCTTTCGGCAATCGAAGTCTGACTGGTTTCCACGCATTTCCACCATCGGTCGAACGATAAAACGTATCGCCGGCGACAAAGGAAATTTCTTCGGAATTTTTCGGATTCACCGCAATCGCTCGGATCTGATATTTTCGCGCACTCTCGATAATATTCACTTCGGTCCAAGTTTTCCCGTAATCGCTTGACCGGAACATTCCGTTTCCCGTGCCGGAAAAATACACTTCCGGACGAGACGGATCGTTCGCAAGCGTAAGCACACCCTTCGACTGACCACCCTGATTCGGCGCATCACTCGGTTGCCGTTTGGAAGATTGGAATTTATCCGAGAGAATTTCGGTCCATTTCGCTCCGTCATCTTCGGTAAAAATCACACCGGAACTAAACACCGATGCGATCACCCGCGCCGTATTTGACGGATGCGGATAGATTTCCGTAATCGGCCCTTTCGCCACCGCGAAATTTTGCCACGTTTTTCCATTGTCGAAACTTCGAAGAAGCACTCCTCCGGTTGTTCCCGCGAAGATAAGATCCGGATTGGCACGACTCTGCGCGATCGCGGCGATAAGCGTATCCTTTCCCGGTTCGGTATACACTTCTTTCCAGTTTTTTCCGCCATCTTCCGTTTCGTAAATTTTTCCGACTTTCTCCCAGATGCCGCTTGCAAGTATCCGGTCGGAATTACGGAAATCAACAATAAACCCAAAGACTCGCTTCGGCGGAAAGTTTATCGGTTCCCAATGCTCACCGCCGTCACGCGTTCGCAAAATACCATCCGACTCCGTCCCGACATACACAATCGAAGAATCATTCGGATCAAATGCGACCGTCAAAATATCGGCCGAGGTAATCGCTCGCTTGTCGTCGATCTTTACTTTCGGCACAAAGGTTTCACCGGAATCAAATGACTTGAGAATACTCCCTCCCGCCGGAGCAGCCGCCCCTCCCTCGGTTTTCGTATTTGTTCCAAATGACCCCCCTCCACATCCGGAAAGCGCGATAGTTCCCCCAAGAACCAACAATCCCAAAAAAAATTGCTTCATAGAAAAACTTTCTTTTGAGAACAGTATACCAAAAAAATAAAAAAACGGCGAAATGCCGTGTTTTTTCGATGATTGGTGGGTGCGGGGGGAATCGAACCCTCGACCGTTGGCTTAAAAGGCCACTGCTCTACCGACTGAGCTACGCACCCTTGATGGAATAAAAAATAATGAATCAAAAAATTATCAAAAAAACAAACACACGAAAAAGGATAGCTTTAAAAAAGAGAAAAGTCAATAAAGCATTTGTTTTTACTCTTTGAAATTCCTGATTCTTGATTCCAGATTCTTAATTCTTCCTTGTAATACTCTCCTTCCCAACGAATGGACGCAGGACTTCCGGGATTACGACCGAACCATCTTCTTGTTGATATGTCTCAAGAATTGAGATAAAGACACGCGGGCTTGGAAGTGCCGTGTTATTGATCATATGGACATACTTGCGTTCACCTGTTTTCAGATCTTTGTATTTCACATTAAGGCGCCGCGATTGCCAATCAAGAAAATTTGAAGCAGACCCAGTCTCTCCCCAGCGCTTGAGTCCAGGCATCCATGCCTCGAGATCGAACTGACGATACTTCCCTGCGCCCATATCTCCCGTGCAAATTGCAAGCTTGCGATAGGTAAGCCCAAGCTCCCGATGCATTTCTTCAGAAATCGCCACCATTTCTTCTTGCATCTTGTTTGATTTTTCCGCATCCGCCTCACAAAGCACTACCTGCTCTACCTTGAAAAATTCGTGTACGCGATACATTCCCTTCGTATCCTTTCCGTACGATCCGATTTCACTTCGATAGCATGGACTAAACCCGGAAAGACGCATTGGAAGCATCGATTCATCAAGCACTTCACCAGAATGATACGCAAGGAGTGATGGCTCCGCGGTTCCAACAAGAAATTTTGATTCTTTATTCACATTCCCATCAGCTTCCTTCTCCGGTGTCGCTACCTGATAAATTTCATCTGCTTCCGCATTATATTCAAGACCTTTGAAGTATCCTGATCCATACAATGGAAAAGATTTCACGAGTGTTGGAGGAACCATTGGAAGAAAACCCTTGGCGACCATTTTCTGCATGGCGTACATCATGAGTCCCATAACCAAAAGCGTCCCTTCATTTTTGAGGTAATACCCTCGATATCCGGAAACCTTCACACCGCGTTCAAGATCGAGAATATCGAGCGCTTTGCCAAGTTCAATATGATTTTTCGGTTCGAAAGAAAATTCCTTTGGTTCCCCCGAGCGAAATATCTCGACATTTTCATCTTCACTCTTTCCGATCGGCGTATCTGAAGACGTCGTATTAGGAATCTGTGCCATCAATATCTCAAATACCTGTTCAATATCTCGGAGCCTTGGCTCTGCTTCGTCGAGCTTCACCTTGATTTCTTTTCCCTTCTCGATGATTTCCTTGCGCTCATCATCGCTTGCAGCTTTTTTGATGAGATCATTCACATCATTTTTGAGTGAACGAAGCTCTTCGACCTCTTGAAGAAGTTTCACCCGTTCAGTATCTTTCGCAAGAAGATCATCAAGATTCAAAGAAAGATTCTTATTTGTAATGGCGGCACGAATATCGGCTTCGTGTTCGCGAATGTATTTGATGTCGAGCATACGGAAATAGAATAGAGAATATGGAATTTACCTACCTGCCGGCAGGCAGGGAATAGGGAGCAGAAAGAGAGAAAAAAGAAAACTGATACCATCCTAATGTATACGGTTTTTGGCCAAAAAACAAGCCAACTCTTACCCCTTCTGCTCAACTTTCTTCTTTTGGCTCTCGGCGATCCAGCCGATCATATTGGAAAAAATTTGCAAGAGACTTGCCATTGCGGAAAAAGCGAGGATTACAAAAAGCACCCTCCATTCCGGAAGCGCAAAATACCCCCACACCACCATAAATCCGGCCCACATTCCGAAACACCACGGACAATGAAGAAGTTTCGATCCGGTTCGCTTCAAACCATTTGCGGATGGAATGTATTCGTATTCTTTCACGCCGTTTTTTTCCGTTATCGAAAGATCGAGAAACCATTCGCGCAGGAACAGCGTGATATTGTCGTATACAAATAAACGGATGATCCGAAAAGTCGAGACTACTACGAGAAAAATATCGAGCGAAGAAATATTATCAAACGTAACTCCTTTTTCTCGCAAAGATTCCGCAGCGGCAAAAACCAATGCGAGGAAAAAAATCGTCGCGGCGATATTCCAGCGCTTCACCTTTTCAAGAATTCTCCACTCCGCTTCATTCATATTCTTCTCTTACAAGTGTTCGTTTGCAATGTCGTTTTTGTTTCGCCGGTAAGCGACCGTAAAACCAAAGGTGAGCCATGCGCCGAACGCCGAAAAAAGATATTCCCAGAAAATCACCCAATTCCCCTTGGCAACTCCGTAGAGAAGCCACAGTGTCATCACCACTCCAAGGATTCCATACGTCCAGAGCGACACATCTTCCGCTGAACGTGTCCAAAACACCCGCCACGCCTGCAGGAGAAAGGCAAGCGCCATCACCCACCCCAATCCGACTGAAACCGTTTCAAGTGGCGACATATTGACATATTGTCAAGCGAATTTCACCCACCAATCACCTTTCTCTCTCCTCTTTTGGTGGTCGCACCTGGACTCGAACCAGGGACCTTTCGAATGTGAATCGAACGTTCTAACCAACTGAACTATGCGACCTTTGTTGTTAATTTGTGCCATAACCCCTTGACCGCCTCTGGCGGAAACTGCTTGCCTCATAAACGCCCACGTTCTACGAGGGAGCTTATTATCTGATCACATAAATCCTCCCTCAAAACCACCTTTTTGTCCAGAGTCAGACCCTATTATTGGGGGTTGAGAAATAAATTTCTGGATGTAACTTTCTTTCGATATTACAAGAGCATCTATTCCTTCACCCGCACTGGTGGGAAGATAACGGTTTCACGGACCGATCGGTTCATAAGAATCGCAAAGAGACGCTCACTCATACCGAAACCGAAGGCTGGCGGCATGCCATATTCGAGTGCTTCCAAAAAATCCTCATCAAGCATCTGCGCCTCTTTATCCCCTGCTTCGCGAAGCTTCATCTGCTCTTCAAATCGAGCACGCTGATCAATCGGATCATTGAGTTCTGCAAACCCATTGCCAAGTTCACTCGTACACGCAATCGGTTGCATGCGGAGCACACGGCGCGGATTCTTGGGATCGCGTTTCGCCAAGGGTGATACTTCGATCGGATGCCCGATAAGGATACACGGCTGAACGAGCTTTTTCCGAACGGTTTTTTTGTAAATCGTATCAATAAGGCGCCCTTTTCCGGCTGCCGGATCGTACTTTATACCAAGATCGTCGGCTTTCGCGCGAAGCGTCTCGACCGATACTTCATCCGAGAGATCAATTCCGGTTTCTTTCTCGAATTCGGTAAAGTAGTCGATTCGAGGAAACGGTTTTGACCAATCGATTCCCTCGCCGTCCCATTCCGTCTCGAGTTTTCCGTCATTGACCGCTCGCACAATCTCGCGATATATCTCCTCAACCAAGGAAACCCCCTCATCAAAGTTCATATAGGCCGCGTAAAATTCCATATGATCGAATTCCTGCAAATGCTCTCGGTCGATCCCTTCGTTTCGAAACACACGACCAATCTCAAAGACGCGCTCATACCCGCCAACAAGCAATCGTTTCAGCGCGAGTTCAAGCGAAATACGAAGAAAGAAATCCTGATTCAGAGCATTATGATGTGTTACAAACGGCTCAGCCTCGGCTCCTCCCGGCGTATGCTCAAGTACGGGCGTTTGCACTTCGAGAAATTCTTTCTGCGACAAAATATTTCGTATCGTTTGCCAAAACGCATTTTTCTTTTGAAACAAACTTCTCACTTTCGAATTCATTGCAAGGTCAAGATATCGGCGGCGCAACCGCTCTTCCTCATCTTTCAATCCGTAAAATTCCGTCGGCATCGGCAGAAGCGACTTCGAGAGCATTTCCCAGTGTTCCGCGCGAACACTTTTTTCGTTCTGTTTTGTAAGAAACGGCATCCCGGTTGCCGACACAAAATCTCCGATCTCGACATTTTCTTTAAAAATCGCAAACGATTCATCGCCCATTCCATCCACTGACACGAAAATCTGCGTCTTTCCAGTTCCGTCTTCAATATGCGCGAATGCAATCTTTCCCATCATCCGAAGCGATTTGACCCGCCCAACAACCGACACCTTCGTCCCCGATTGGGTAAGCGAATCAAATTGTTCAAGAAATTCTTGATTGGTATGTGTCCGTTCTACGTGATCCGGATAGGCCGTCCCAAGCGTCCCTGAAAGTCGCTCTAATTTTTCTCGTTTTGTTTGCAAAATATCTTCACGCATAAAATCGATATCAGAAATGATTTCCTTTACTGTACCGATTTTCTCCCTTTCAGGCAAGAAAAATCCCGGGAGCTACCCGGGATAGTTATTAGGCGACGCTCACAACTTCATATTTCACTTTTCCCACCGGTGCCTCGACTTCGACCGTTTCGCCCGCTTCACGACCCATAAACGCCCGCCCAAGCGGAGATTCATTCGAAATTTTTCCGTTTGTCGGATCCACTTCATTTGATCCAACGATCTCAAAGATTTTTTCCTTACCGGCAACCTTTACGGTTAGCTTTGATCCCATTTGCACGCCGGACGACTTCGATTTTGGCGAAGCGATTACCGACTCCTTGATCATCGCTTCGAGTTCGGCAATACGAGTTTCGTTTTCATGTTGTCTACGTTTCGCTTCACTATACTCCGCATTTTCAGAGAGATCTCCTTGCTCCTTGGCTTCCTTGATCGCCGCTGCGATTTCCTGCCGTACTTCACTCTTTCGCCACGCGAGCTCATCTTCGAGTTTCTTGTATCCTTCTTTCGTGAGAATTCTTGCCATTTTTTTGTCTTACGAAATTATATATTCTGTCTTATCACGGTAAAAAGAAAAATCCCCCGCCGCGCGAAGAATATGTTTTTTACATCCCCACCATAGTATCAAAAAGGATTTGATTGTCAAATACCTATTTTTTTCCCTTTTTTAAGCCAAAATTATATCTCTTATTTCTTGTGAAAATACCATTCGTAAACTTCTTTCGTTATGGGAACCGCGAGGTATCCATTCTCTCCTTGACCTTCCACAAGCACGATCATCGCGATTTCGGGATTTTCATACGGAGCAAATGACACAAACCATCCGTGCGTATTTTCTTTATCATTCCGAAACTGTGCGGTTCCGGTTTTTCCCGCCACGGCAACCGAAAGATCGGAAAGTATTGTCGCGGTTCCATCGGTTATCGTCTCGCGCATTCCCTCACGCACCACCTGCAAGATATGTTGATCTACAAAATTTTTCCGCCGAACAACCGGGTCGATATACGATAACGATCCGTCAAGCGATCGGGTTGCACGAGCCACATGCGGTTCATACAGTGTTCCGCCATTTGCTATTGTCGCAATCGAATTGACAATCTGGAGCGGTGTCGCGGAAAGAAATCCCTGCCCAATCGAAGCGTTATAGTCATCTCCGATATACCACCGCTCGCCAAATCGACGCTTCTTCCATTCCGGATCCGGAATAAATCCGGAGGATTCACCGGACAAATCAATACCGGACGCCTCGCCATATCCGAACAAATTTTCATATTTTTTCATTCGATCCATTCCAAGGCCGGAAACATCGCCATACCCGCCGCCGACAGAATAAAAATACACGTCGCTTGAAACCGCGATCGCTCTCCGAATATCGGTGAATCCATGCGCCTTCCAATCCCCAAAAAAGAAATTTCCAATAGTAATCCCCCCGCGACTTTCAATCTGACGATTTTCTGTTACTACCCCTTCCGAAAGAGCGGCAGTGGCAATAACCGGCTTGATTGTGGATCCGGGCGGGTACTCACCGGAAATCACCCGGTTAAAGAGCGGCTTCGACGGATCTTCAGTCAGCTTTCGATACTCATCATCGGAAATTCCTTTCGAAAAAAGATTGTTTTCATACGATGGAATATTCACCAGCGCAAGCACCGATCCATCACGAGGGTCAAGTGCAATCGCTGCTCCGCGTTTCAAATCATTCTTTTCAAGCGTCGCTTGAAGAGAATCATATATTTTTTTCTGTAAATCACCGTCAATATTCAAAAGAAGATCCTTCCCCGGTTTTGGTTCGATCGTTCCGAGTTCACGCTGTATTCTACCGATTGAATCAACTTCCGCCCGTAGAAATCCACGCTCGCCCTTCAGCGATGACTCGTACGTTCTCTCGACACCGTCGCGACCGATACCATCGGTCGGCAAGTAGCCCTCTTTCGATTCAAATTCGTCTTTGCGAATCCGTCCCTCATATCCGATAATGTGCGAGAAAATAAAACTATCTTCATATTCGCGAACAATCGACTTCCGTAAATTTGTTCCTGGAATCGGGTCAGGTAATGAAAAAAATCGAATCGACTCGTCCTGGGAAACATTCTCCTTCAAAAGCACCCCGTCAAGCGGTCGGGAGTTTTTGGTATCCATGGCATTTCGAATTGTTTCCTCATCAACCGAGAACAAGTTCTTGATCTGAATGATAATTTTTTCTCGTTCATACGGATCATCCGGTATGTCTTTCGGCAATAACACAAGATCGAGGCTGGGAACATTTCGAGCGAGCCGAATACCGTTTCGATCATAAATAATTCCGCGCGGAGCCGCTATAGGAAAGAGACGAATCGTATTTCGCTCGGCGGACAGTGTATATTTTTTGCCATCGATGATTGTCATTTGAAACACGCGCGCACCCAAGAATACAAGAACCGTTACCGCAATAAAAAACCCGAGAAACAGGAGCTTTCGATTGAATGGCCACTCAACCGTTACCGCTCCCTTTTCCGTCATCGAGAGAATAGCATCATCAATTTCGGTATTTTCAGTATATCGCATAGGTTCTTTTTTCTAGAGAGACAACGCATTGCCCAATGCTTCCGAGTTTCGTTCCCATCTAAAAATCGCAAGAAGAAAACAAAAGAAAATTACGGCGCCAAGACACACCGACCAGAGCCATCCTGCGAAAGAAAAAGACGAAAGAGCGCTCAAAAAAGATGTTCGATCGACAAGCAAAGACACTCCGATCGGATACAGAGACATTCCAATACCCATAACCACGGAGAAAAAAAACCGTCCGCCGAATTGCTCAAAATTCACCCTTCGGAGCAAAAAACCGCTTCCATACATAAGAAGCAACAAGAAAAACGAATCTCCTCCGATAGATCCGGAAAATATTCCATCGAAAAGAAAAATAAACGGAAGCGCAACGGGGAGCGTCGGCAAAAATCCCCTCTTGACGGAAAGCGCCAGAAAAAAAGAAAAAAGAAAAAAATGGGTCGTCGGTGCACTTGAAAGAAAGCTCGAAAACGACCATTCAAGGAGTGCAATAGCGGAAAAAAGAACACCTATTTTTAAAATATCAACCATACTCAAGGTATTTTTTATTGCGAAGCGGTCGGAATCAACACGGATACGAAACGCAACGACTCATACTCAAGCGGAGGCAGAAGCACGGATTGTAAAAATAATCGATCCGAAGAAAATTCCGGTTCCTGGACTGTCCCAACAAGCAGTCCTCCCGGAATATTATCTGCGATATTATCCGTTACCACGAATGCGCCTTTCGAGAGTTCGCCCGTTTGAGAAACCATATCGAGCAAAATCCCCAATCCATGCTCTCCGCGAATAACCCCTTTTGCCCCAGACCCGGCAACACGTCCCGGGATCGCGCTTTCAGGATGTGTTAAAAGTTTTACGCGAGAACTCGAAAGATATGCTTCATCGACAAAACCAATCAGCACATCTCCGGGGCCAAGAACGGCAAATCCTTTTTTCACCGAGTCGATCGATCCTCGATCGATAAAAATCCACTTCCCGCGTTCGGTGGAATCCTTGACAATTACCACGCCACCTTTCCGATCAAATCCTTTTCGATCGGACACTTCCGTCATTTTCCGCAGAGTGGAATTTTCTTCTTGCAATTCGCGAACCGTCGCCGCATCGACTTGTAGACGAATATTTTCTTCGAAAAGCTCCTGATTCTCGCGTTTCAGATCTCGGAGCGAAGTGAAAAAAACGCCCTCATCGCGAAGAAAAGATCCAACTGAAGAGAACATTTCCTCAAACGGCGCCAGTGTTGCCTGGAATAAAAAACGAAACGGAAGAAAAAATTCTCGTGGAAGAAAAAAATGCAGAAAAAAAATGGCAAGAGATATCAAAAGAAACCATTTGAATTTTGATGATTGTTTCTTGTAAAGCATAACTCGTCTTATTCAAGAAGTCGTACCGAAATCTCCCTCAAAAATCGTTTAGACAATTTCTCTGCAATTTCAAGCCTCACCGAAAATACCACACAGAACCGCCAGAGATCATCTTTGAGAGAAGTTTTAAGAAACCGAAAATGAGTGACGCGCATTTTCCTCGACCAATACCCCATGCAACGTATCCATATCTTCAAGGACAATACCGGTCCCGCGCACTACCGCTGTCAGTGGATCCTCCATCATTCGCACCGGAATACCGGTTTGATTCGCAATCAATTTATCTAGTCCGCGAATAAGACTTCCCCCGCCGGCAAGAATAATGCCCCGCTGCATAATATCCGAGATCAGCTCCGGCGGCGTTTCCTCGATAACCGTTTTGATATTATTGATAATGACTCGAATCGATCGAGAAAGCGCCTCGCGCGCGTGATCCCCCGTTATCACGACTTCTTTCGGAAGCCCGCTCACAAGATCACGTCCACGAATCGGCACCGAAAGCGGATCCTTCGGCGGATGCGCGTTCCCGATGGCAATTTTTATCTCTTCCGCCGTTCGTTCGCCAATGAGAATATTAAATTCGTCGCGAGAAAAACGAACGATGTCCTCATTCATCGCGTCACCCGCCACGCGAAGACTCCGTGCTATCACCACACCGCCAAGCGATATCACCGCGATTTCCGTCGTCCCGCCGCCGATATCAACCACCATATTCCCACCCGCGCTCGTTACCGGCAGACGCGCACCGATTGCCGCCGCCATCGGCTCATCAATCAAAAACGCATCGCGCGCACCCGCATTCATCGCTGCCTCGATTACGGCGCGTTTTTCCACTTCAGTAACACCCGATGGAATACCAATCAACACTCGCGGTCGACGCAAGAGAGCGAAACGCGAATCATTTATTTTCCCGATAAAATATCGGAGCATTTGTTGCGTCGCTTCGAAATCGGAGACGACGCCATTTACAAGCGGCCTCGTTACAACAATATGTCCCGGTGTTTTTCCAACCATTTTCTTCGCGTCTTTTCCAATCGCGAGAATTTGACTCGTTCGTTTGTTTACCGCCACCACGGAAGGTTCGTTGATAAGAATACCGCGCCCGCGAACATAGACAAGTGTGTTTGCCGTTCCCAAATCGATCCCAATATCTTGCGACCAATTTTTCCAGATACTCTCCGGAATTTTTTTCTCAATTTTTCGCCACAGAGCCATATGAAAGAAAAAACGGGATACGCTCTATTGTATCCCGTTTTGAAAGAAAACTCCAGATCGGTTTTTTCGGCTTTCGCGAAGGCCTTTAGGGCGTCAAACGCTTGACATCGCGAGGGTAGAGAATTGCTTCTTTGATACTCCCAAGGCCGAGAAGTTTCTGGATAATACGTTCCGACCCAAGTCCCCAACCGCCGTGTGGCGGCGCGCCATACTTGAAAATATCGAGATAATCTTTGAACTGCTCCGGATCAAGGCCATGCTTCTTGATTGCCTCCACAAGTTCATCATATTTGTGAATACGCTGTCCGCCTGTCGCAATTTCAAGTCCGCGAAAAATAAGATCGAATGTATCGGTATACTTCGGATTTTCCGCATTGCGCTTGCTATAGAACGGTCGAGGAGGGATTGTATAATGCGTGAGAAAAACAAAATCCGATCCGTATGCTTTCTTCACATACTCACTGATAAGGCGCTCCCCTTCGCCATCCATATCACCATCTTCGACTTCCTTTCCATATTCTCGCTTCAAAATTTCAGCTGCCTCGGACAATCGCATTCGCGGAATCGCCACTTTTGAAGGAGGTGTCGCGCCGTAGAGAGCGAGTTCTTGGCCACACTCTTCTCCAATACGATCAAGCGTCGCAAAAATTATTTTTTCAAGCATTGCCATCACATCTTCGAAACTCTCGATAAACGCCATTTCGCCATCGAGACCGACATATTCGTTTACATGTCGCGTCGTAAAATGAGGCTCCGCCCGAAACACCGATCCGATTTCAAACACGCGTTCAAATGTCGCTGCTCCAGCTTGTTTATAAAACTGTGGAGACTGTGCGAGGTACGCCTCACGGTCGAAATATTTGATCTTGAAAAAATTCGCTCCGCCTTCGGTCGATGCTGAAAGAATTTTCGGTGTTTTAATCTCAAGAAAATCTTCTGCGCGACACGCTGTCGCATACCCTTCGAGTAATTTCGAGTACAACGTGAAAATTGCTTTTACTTTGTCATTCCGGAGCGCAAGCGTCCGATTATTGAGCAGTGTTTCCAAGTTAAGATCAAGATCCGGATTTGAAACATCGATCGGCAGATCTTCTTCCGGCTTCGCAATTATGGAAAGATTCAAAACTTCGATCTCAACACCACCCGTCGGATCATCTTCTTTTTTCGCGCTTCCTGGTCGCTCATTCACCCTTCCCTCAACGGAAACGATGTACTCACTTCGTACTTCCTTCACCATTTCGGATACTTCGGGGTGACTTGGCAACACCACAAGTTGCGCCGACCCGCTCCGATCGCGCAAGACGAAAAACGTGAGTTTCCCGTGGTCTCGTCTTGCGGAAACCCATCCGGACAAATGAACCGTTTCGCCGATATGTTTTGGCGTTTCAGAAATCAATATTCGCGTCATAAAACAATATTCTTACACAATAACAAAACTATACCAGAAACAAGCCAAAAGACAAGTTTTTCAACAGAAAAACACAGGATCTTCCGAATACTCTCTACAAAAATGCATCCCTATTTTTCAGCTTCCCGAAACAAAGCATTTACCTCGTAGGCAAGTTCGCTTGGAGTGATTTGCGTTTTGAGAAACGCTTTTTGTGCGCCGGCATCAGACGCTTCTTTGAATTCCATTTCATCAAGCGATGCCGAAATAAGAAAAATCGGAATATTTTTTGTAACATCGGAACTCTTTAATCGTTCAATGACCTCTTTTCCTAAAAGTCCCGGGATAACCGCGTCGGTAATGATAAGATCGTATATATTTTTCAGCGCCTCTTCCACGCCGGCGTAGCCGTTGTCGATCGTTTTTACTTCATATCCCTCATCGGACAGGCGGCGCGAAAACATTTCAGTAAAAACCGCCTCATCTTCAATAATAAGAATTTTTTTCTTTAATTGGGGTTCCACTGGAGAAGCTTCGGCAGCTTCACCGTTTCGCCGATCATCATTTTTCTTTTGTTCAGAAAATTGCCGAAGATATCGATTTACTTCTTCAACCACCTTCGATGGCGTGAAATCCGTTTTTGAGATGAATCCGTTTGCGCCATATTTGACCGCCTTTTCTCGTTCCTCCGAGCCGCTTAAATTGGAAAAAATCACAACTTTCAAATCCGGCGGATATTTCCCGCTTGTCCGCAGTTCATGAAGGATATCAAACCCCCCCATCTCCGGAAGGACAAGATCGAGCAAAACAATATCGAATTGCTTTTCCAAAAGCTCGCGAAGCACCTGTTTTCCAGATGTGGCATTGAGCACCTCAAATCCCGATCCCTCGAATTTCTTCTTGTATATTTCCGCAATAAACGGATCGTCTTCAACCAAAAGGAGTTTCGGCATACCGTAGAGCTTCTTAGTTTTACTTATTTACAAGACAATCATATTATACTTTTTTTGAACAACTTTCTCAACTGTCCCCTCCCCTTATGAGCAGAAAAAGAATTCCGAGAGAATCAGCTCCCCGTCCCAATCATTGGTAATTCCACAATAAATCGCGACCCCTGACCAACACCATCGGATTCCGCCCAGACTTTTCCGTGATGTGCCTCGATAAAACAACGTCCAACATAGAGACCAAGTCCCGTACCCGATACATTCATTCGCGACGCTTCTTTTCCACCACGGATAAATTTGCTAAAAATCGTCCCCATCGCTTCCGGAGAAATCCCCATTCCGGTATCGGAAATAATCACGCGAGCGATATTTCCACTGCGCTCAAGCGTAACGTCGATACTCCCTTTCTCGGTATACTTGATCGCATTGTCTATAAGGTTGGAAATCACCTCTCGTACTTTTCCGGCATCCATAAAAATCTCGGGGAGTGGCTCTTGTGGAAGATGAAACGAGAGCGAAAGGTTTTTTGCCTGCGACATCACGAGAAACATATCCGAAAGTTCTTTCAAAATATCTTCGATTTTTGCCGGAGCAAAATTATACTGCATCCGACCCGATTCGATGCGAGAAATATTCAACAAATTTTCTACGAGCTGCACGATTCGGTCATTCGAAGCGTATACTTTGTTCAATACATCCTGCATTTCCGGAGAGAGCTTTCCATAGGATCCTTCAAGTACAAGTGAAAGAAAGCCCTTAATAGCCGTGAGCGGCGTTCGAAGCTGATGCGAGGCAATTGAGATGAATTCCGACTTTGTAGTATCAAGCTTCCGCAACTCATCATTCGCCCGCGCCAACCGATTCGTCATTTCTTGGAGTTCTTGCCTACGAAAAATATCTTTTTTCAAAGATTTTACAAGTATCCAACTAAATGCTGCCACCAAAATAAAAGAAATCCCTGAAATAATAATGGCCGCAAAATTACGAACGAGAAACACTTGAGCACCCATAAACGCCACCAAAATAACAACCAATGCTTGCACTCCAAATAACTCAATATTAAAAGAACGAAACCGAACAATTGAATATGCAAGAATTCCGATAAAAAACGTCATTCCGAAAAGTCCGTAAAATTCAAAACGGTAATCATCGAGACTGCTTGCCAAGAACCCAAAGAAAACAAAAGTTGAAAGAAAAAGTTGCACTCCGGCACCAATGAAAAATATCTGTTTTCTTGGAATTAATTCTTGAGAAGAGCGGCACTTCATCCATAAAAGAATGAAGTTTCCAACAAGATACACAATACTTAGATAATAATAAAAATCAACAAACCATCCCTCAATAGCCTCGCAATTGGTAATATCAAAATATGCAACATTATATATTGTCGGAGTGAGTAGGGAGATTGGAATAATCGGACCAAACAAAAGCATTTTTTTCCAAGGTGAAATATCATTTTCTCCCGGAAAAACCCAAATTAAATAAGACGAAAAAGCAAAAATAAGAACATTAAAAATTCCGAGAAGCGACCATGAAAACATGGTGATCCTACTGTCATAACTAATCCATATCACAAGATCCAAAAACGTCCAGATTGAAAAAACCAACGAAAGTCCGAAGAGGACCCTTGCGACTAAACTTGCTCTTGTCCGCCACACAACGAATCCGCTCACAAATAGCGAGAGAATTGCCGTTGGAATATGGGAATAATAAATAAGCCCAAGCGGAGCTTCCTGAATAAGCGAGTAACATGTCTCAATTTGGTTAATGAGATTGAATTCCATAGTTTATATCTTATAATACACCCTCCTGTACTATAGATTTTTTAGAAACAATATTCGAGACAATTTCCGGATAATACATCCATTTAGTATCAATACCTTCATTTTCATGCAAGGGAAAAATTGGGGTAATCAATGGATTAATACCAAACCTCTTTTGAAGGCGCTCATAAGCAGGGAATACCACCTCATAAACAAACTCTTTCTCCTTTTCATCATTTAAGAGGTAGCTTTCAAACATAATGCCATGCACAAGAAAAAGCCCGAGGTAATATTCATAAAAATCCACCGCTTTTTTTCCATGTGAAAATAACCAATCAGAAATATCAAATCGATATTTTTCATATTTTTCCGGAAGAAGTTCTTGGAAAATATCATGATGAAAACCCACAAATTCTTCCCCCCATGTGGTGAAAATATCAGAAAAACACTTCCCGTAAGAATCATTAAAAGAAATGATTCTCTTGCTTTTCACTCGATCACCCCCATTTCTCCCTTTTTTATTGTAAAAATACAACATTCCGAGATAATATTTATCCTGATTATTCGCAACGAATATATCCTTTGTAAACTCACCTAAAGCGATTGGGAGGTTTGTTTTTTCCGCTTGATTGATAAAATCAAATAATTCACGGTTTGGACTTACTACGGGACGAAGGAATGAGGCGCGAGGACCCTTTGTAAAAATATCCGGCACCTCACCTAAGTACCGCTCAACTTCAGTTCTTAATAAGATATTTTCCCACCTTTTTTTACAGTCTTGTTCTGCATTAGTCACAGAAACATAAAAATTCGACTCATCCATAAATCACTGACCAGTTAAGATCTTTTTATATCACTCTTCTCCGATTTCCGCATCCGTTACTTCATCAACACCTTGAGAACCATCTTCCTTCACATTATCCGCCGACTCATCTTTTGAAAGCCCTTTATCAGAAATTTTTTCTGGAACAAGGGATTCCCGATACGCATCGCTACAAACAATATCTGAATCCGCATTACTATCACATTCGAGAATCACACACTCTGAATCCACGGAGACACAAGTTTCAATATTGCAGCGTTCATCATTTACATTGCATATTGGAGTATAAGCGGCATTTCTTTTGATTATCTGAAAATAACTTGTGTCTTCTACCGAATCCCCTGTGCATTCTTCCGAATCTGGATCGCATTCCTTAACAAAACAATTTCGCTCTTCAGGATTACAAGGTACCTGATATTCAATAGTGTAATCTAAAGCAAAAACATAACGATAACATGAAGAAAGTACCGTCAAAAAAACGATGAGAAAAACTACACTAAAATTAATGTCCACTTTAAATTTTTCTGTCATTTTGTTTTAACCAACAACAAGATTCCAAATATATTCTACCACTGAAATTCCAAAAAAAACAGCAGCTGTCCAGTATGCATTGGCGATTATTGTACTTGAAATAAATACCAACCAATCCTTCATATTTAACCCATTAAAGTATCTTGATCCCCTTCGTAGATACAACGTTGTGATGAGTGGGTCAAAATAAAATGTCAGAGCGAGAAACATCAATCCATCCCCCCGCTTCATCATCCATGAAATAATCCTTCCAATAAACGCATCTCCCGAATATTCCCTCGCTTCCTTGATAGCTTCAATACCAAGCCAATCCTGCTGACTCCAATCATAAAAAAGAATCAAAAGATAACACGCAAAAAATGAGAGCATAGCCATAATAACCCCTCCCTCAAGTATGCCAAACTTCCAAATAACATACGGGTAAAGAACATAATCGAAAGCCGAAGAAATCCCACGTTTCCCTAAAAGACCGATTCCTAAAATACCTACTCGCTGTTTTTGTTTTTTTAGCCAGAAAAAAAAAGATGTTCTTGAATAATCCATAGGAGAAATTTTTATGCTTCAACTTTAGTGTAACACGGAACAACTTAAAACCATCAACAAAAAACAGTCCTCCTTTCGGAGGACTGAAAGTTCCCTGTGAATTTTTTTTACAGCGCGCGGGAGACCCAGCCAAAGAGACTGAAGGTATCTTCCTTTTCGGTGATATACGCACGCAACTTGGCAGCTTCCGTACGGAGCGATTCCGCCTGACCCTTCAGGATGGCTTGTACATCCGTATCGGTCGTCTGCAAAACCATCGAATCAATCGCCACCGCTCGAGCCTCAAGCTCATTGACCTGCTGCTTGAGTGTTTCAAGCGCATTGTAATCCGGGCCGATCAGAAACTTTGCTACGCCACCGCGACTTTTCACTTCATTCACCGAGGTCGCTATAATCGAGATTGTCGAGCGGTGTTCCGCGGCGATTTTCCGAGCGCTTCTCGAAATCGAGTTATCATCGTCGCTTTCGATCTCCGCAACATCGTTCAGATCTTCGAAAAGATCATTCGCATCATCCTCGTGATCCTTCACGAGATCGTCGTCATCCGATTCACCACCGAGAGCAAATACCGCACTCTCCACCGCGCTCTTCAGTCGCTTCACCACTCGTTCAAAATTCTTGACCGATTCGCGAGTCAGATTGGCTGTCCCGGATTTGAATACCTCGAAATCAGATCGAAGCGATGCAAGTTGGGATTCAAATGACGAGGCTTCTCCTCCAAGCGCTTTCAATTCCGAAATTTTCTTCTCCACTTGACCAAAACGCTTTTCCACTTTCGCAAGTTCATCCGTCACTTTTTCCGCATCTTTGGCATCTTTTTCAGCAAAATGAGCCGCTTTTTTTACTTCCTTGGCAAATCGTTTTGCCGCCTCGAGATTATTTTCATCAAACGAAACTCCCACCTGGTCAACACTTGATTTCACAACAGCAAGTCTTGCCAATGCAGAGGTAACATCCGCCCCCCTTGATTGCTGCTTCAAAATCTCTTCCTCCGCCTTCGCTATCTCTTCTTGCAGCTTTGTCAGCGTCTTATCCTTGTCTTTATACATTCCATTCGAAGACCCTGAATTGTCATCTCCTTCATCTTCGTTTTCATCCTCAACTTCATTTTCGTTTTCATCTTCTTTATCTTCTTCATCGTCATCCATACGCTGCGACGTGTTCATCTCCGACCCCGATCCCGATGAAGATTTGGATGAATTTTTCCTTTTTTCAGATTCTTTTTTCTGCTTCTCCTCTTTCTTCTTGTTGTCTCTATCATCATCCCTGTCTGTATCGTCATCTCCCTCGTCATCATCTTCACCTAATACAATGGGATACACTCCGGATTTAGCGTTATTCGCATACATCCCAAGCACACCGAAATACGCCCCAAACCCGAGAAAAAGGGCCATAAGAGCAACAAACGGTGAGACATGTTTTTGTTTTTGCTCCAACATATGTTTTTTTAAAAAATGATAAATTATTGATTTAAAAACCACTCATTTTTGGAACTGCCTCAAAATTACTTAAAAGATACTTAACAACACTGACTGCGGTATTTTTTCGAGACGTATCAAGAATTCCACATTCTAAAGAGATTCAAGATGCACTGTTCTTTCATTCTAAAACAAAAAAAAATATTTTAAAAGAACCCTGTTAAACGGTCGTTCCCTCTTAATTACTTCTGACATAACCAGATCCGCGATCCATTCACTTAAAAACCCCGGATAACTCGAAGAGTTTCTCTCCCTGTTTTTTTCCAAGAAAACTCCCGGGTACGATTTCTTCCGTCAGAGGAGAGCTGTTCGGAAAGAACTCGATCGGAGAGTATAGCCGTCATTGCCAATCGCAATTCATCCGGCTGATACGGATCAATCAGAATCGCCGCATCCCCCACGATTTCCGGAAATGAAGAATTTCGAGAAACAATTGTCGGAACGCCGCACGCCATCGCCTCAAGCGGTGGAAAGCCGAATCCTTCATAGAAAGATGGGTACACGAAAAGGGATGCGAGGTTGTACAAAAACACCTTTTCCTCGTCCGCGGCAAAACCGAGAACCAAAATATCATCCCGATACGGAGACGATTCTCTCTCTCGAAAAATTTCGTTTGATTTCCAACCGGGACTTCCGGCGAGTACGAGTTTCGCGTATTCGGGTGAACCTTTACGCATTTCGCGATACGCATTGTATGCCCGAATAACCGACCTGATATTTTTTCTCGACTCAAAGGTTCCGAAAAAGAGAATAAATCGATAGGGAAGATCATATTTTTCTTTTACTCGAAGAAGCTCCGGGTTATTTCGATCAAGTTGATGGAATTCCTCTCCAACGCCACTCCTTACAACAGTAATTTTTTCTTCCGGAATACCATAATATCCGATCACATCCTCCTTGGTCGACGCGGATACCGCAAGAATTCGATCTGCTTTTCGACAAAGTTTTCGAAACCCGATAAAAAAATGCCAGAGCCTACGCTTCACTGAAAACGTCTCCGGAAATGCCTCAAATGAGAGGTCGTGCGCCGTAACGACAAGCTTCGCTCGTTTTGAAACCGATACAAAATTCAAATTTGGAAGAAAATAAATATCCGCTCCGCCGCACAAACGATCAAGCTTCGGCCACCCGAGATACCATAAAGCGAGATTCAGAATTTTGTTTGGTATCCGGAGTGATACCAATCGCACATTCGGATACGCGAACATCCACTTGAAATCTTCCGGAAAATCGCGATTCCATGCATTAAAAAAAAGAATATATTCATTTTTCGTATCGCCCGAAACGAGCGATCGAAAGAGTCGCGTTATATATTCCTCCACTCCCGTTCGTCTCCCCTCACCGAGACACCGAACATCAATAACGATTTTCATACCGAATGCTCATTCCCGTATTCAGTCACGGTAACAAAATAATTCATCCATTGCGCACTCAACCTAACCATCCGTCCCGTTCTCTTTGTTTTTGTTCGAAGAAATGAGCAAAAAGCGCGATCCAGAACCCGAAAAATACCCCGATCGCGAGCGAAAGAAAAAACACCGTTTTTGCCTGTATCTTCGCGCTTCGAATCACTGGCGCGCTCCCTTCGATATGAAACCACGATGGATCTTTCGCTTGTTGATTCAAATCTTCCGTTGATGCGTTCAAAACGGAGAGCATTGATATCGCGTATTTCTCAAGTGTATCCGAATCACGTCCGGAGTATTCGACACGAATCACCTGCGAGGAAAGTCTTCCGGCACGAAATACCCTTGAGAGTTCTTTGGTACCGAGCGATTCTGTTTCGATGCCGGATTGCCGCAAAATATCTTCAGCGATACGCGGCGCGGAAAGCCAACGTACCACCGTATCGGCAAACCGCTCGTCTGCCTGAAGCCGATAAAATCCATCGTAGGTATACTCCGAGGTTGATTGCGATCCGGAACGAGAAATATTGAGGAGAAGCGTTGCCACATACGATTCTTTTTGTGCAGAATAAAAAATCGCGCCGCACAATACAGACACCGCAATCACTGAGAAGAAAATATTTCTCCGCCTCCAGAAAATATCGATGTAGTCGAAAAAGTCCATACGGAAAAAAATAATACTACAATACTGGGTAACGAGTAACGGAGAGGGGCGGACACACTAGCAGAGAGCTGCGTCAATATAGTTTTTTATTTTCTCTTTGAAAATTTCACGATCAAACCGGAGAGACTTCGACCGAATAAAGCTCGCGTCATATTCTTCATCGTGAAACTTTTCGATCGCTTCGAGAATCGCTTCCGGCGTTTGTTCATCGAAAAAAATCCCCATTTTCCCCTCTTCCAAGTGTTCGGGAATATCCCCGCCGCGATACGCAAGAATCGGCCTTCCCGATGCCATCGCCTCGATCGCCACAATACCGAAATCTTCCTCTTGCGGAAAAACAAAAGCGCGGCACTCCGCATAATAGCGCGGAAGCTCCTTTTCGGAAACCCTCCCCAAAAATTCGACTGTCGGACCGGCAAGTTTCTTCAGACGGTCGATTTCCGGTCCCCGACCGATGATTTTAAGCGGGAGTTTCCGTCGATTGAACGCTTCGATAACGATATCGTGCCGCTTGTACGCGATGAGTCGCCCCACCATCAGAAAATAATCCTTTCGATCCTCGGGTTTCGCGACGTAAAAATTTTTCGTATTGACCGGCGGGTGGATGATATCCGACTCTCGCCGATAATACTTTCGGATTCGATCGGCGACGAATTTCGAATTCGCAATAACAAGGTCCGGTCGATCCGCCGCCGCACGATCCCAAAGCCGGATCGGGCTCATCAAAAACGGGACGATTTTTTTCACGAACCACGGAAATCCGAAATCTTGCGCATATTTCTGGCAATCATCCCACGCATACCGCGTCGGCGTGTGCATATAGCAGATATGAAGCGTCCCGGGCCTTGTCAGCGCGCCTTTCGCATAACTTGCCGAATCGGACAACACGATATCGAATTTCGAGAAATCAAAACGCTCGATCGACATCGGCATAAGCGGTGGAAGGAGGTGATGCCGCTTTTTTGCAAATGGAAATTTCTGAAGCCCGGATGTATAAATTCGCCGGTCCGAAAAAACCCCATGCATCGCCTCCTTGTCATAGAGAAGCGTATAAATCGGAGCATCAGGAAAAAGCTCGGTAAACACCTCAAGCACCCGTTCCGCCCCTCCGTACTGCACGAGATAATCATGAACAAGCGCGATTTTCATATCAGGAAGCAAACATTGGATTAACGAAATCAGATCATCGACTGCTGGAAAAAATGTACAAGAGATTTTAGTCGTCGGAACGCCCAAATGTCCAATGTATGATGGTCTGGAACAAAGACAATGCGAGCGCGCCGAGCACTGCCGCGAAAAATCCGGATACCTCGAACCCGCTCACAATTTTCGCAAGAAAACTGAAGAGAACACCGTTAATAACGAGCGTAAAGAGCCCGAACGTGAGAATATTCACCGGCAATGTAAGTACAAAAATAATCGGGCGAATAATGAGTGTAATCGCGCCCCAGAGAATCGCAAGGAGTACCGCCGTCCCGAAATTCGCGACGTGAATACCCGGAACAAAATTCTCGACCGCAAGAAAGATAAGCGCCGTAAGCAAAAGCCGAGCCAAAAGTGAAATCATATGAAAAAAATAAAAAAGCTTATACTCCCCTAGTATAAGCCTTTTTTTATTCCTCGAAAAGGTGTCGTGTTATCAGCTATTCTTTCGTCGTCGGAGTACGGCGCCGATGGTTTTGAGACAGATCGTACTGTCGAACCATAGCGACCAGTTTTCGATATAAAAGACATCGAGGCGATACTCATCTTCAAATGGAAGATCAGAGCGACCGGAAATTTGCGCGAGTCCGGTAATACCCGGTTTGATCGTGAGAAGTCTCCGGTGATATTCTTTGTACCGATCCACTTCGCGTTCTTGATGCGGTCGCGGCCCAACAAGCGACATATTCCCCTGAATCACATTCACAAACTGGAGAATTTCATCGAGGGAATATTTCTCGATAAACGCGCCGACTTTCATTTTGCGTGGATCATCTTTGATTTTGTAGAGAACGCCGCCCTTTCGAACATTATGCTCTTCAATCAGTTTTTTCTCAAAAGCAACCGCCGCCTCGAAATCCGGATTTTCTTTCGTAATGCAATACTTCCAGAGCATATACCGGAATTTATAAACGAAAAACTTCTCGCCATTTTCTCCGACACGCTCGTTTTTGTAAATAATCGGTCCTTTCGGATCTTCAATCTTGATCGCAATCGCAACAAGGAGCATAAACGGCGAAAAGAGAATGGTAAGAATTATCCCGCCAACAATATCAAATGTGCGTTTGACCACCTTCCCCCAGCCATCAAGCGGCGTATGCTCAAACTCGATAATCGGCTCGCCATTAAACACGCCAAGCGAAAAGCGCGATGTTTGGAGCGTCGTCGGCAAAACACGATACGCGATATTGTTAATCTCGCAAAAATCAAGCAACTTCTCCTGCTCCAAATCGGTGATCGTCGGATCGCAGAGAATAATTTCGTCGATCCCTTTTTGTTCGCGAATTTCCTTGATATGCGTGATACTCGCATCTTCAATATGATCGACGACGGCATACCCCAGTTCCGGTCGCTTATGAAAGAGAGAAAGCATTGCTCGAAGTTTCCCGTTTGACCCGATCAAAAGCACCCGATGCACACCGATACCGCGATTCACAAGAAACCACTGCTGAATACTTCGGACGAGGTATCGCGCCAAAACGACATAAAAAACCACAAAAACCCACCCCGAAAGAATAATAAACCGAGACGAGAACCATTCCCGTTTCAAAAATATCGCCACGATCAAAATAATCAGACCGAGCGATGTCGCCTTAAACACATCGAACGCTTCGCGCCAGAATCGCCGCGTTACCCGCATTTTATACAAACCCTCCATGGTATAAAGAAGAAGAATGAGCGGCGCAAGCAAAAGCACGATCTCCAAATAGGCATTAAACGGAAAGTTGTACAGTTTTTCCTTCAGGGCAATGACCTGCGGAATATCTCGAATCGCGAACGCCGTAAGCGCCGCGAGTACAATCATCGCATAGTCGATCGGCGCCTGAATGGCACCAAAAAAAATTTCAGATCGTTTCATAGTAACTGTTCAAGATTTCATGTCTTGAGAAAATGTTCAGATTTCGAGCGAAAACTCTGAAGAGGCGAGGAGAGGTATCGAGATATTCTGACGAGCTTTGAAGAGTTTGCAGCCGAAATCTGGACATTTTATCAGATAAGCGTGATATTTTGTTTTATTAAGAAGCGGTGAAGATTGAACAGTTACTACAAATATCATTTTCATCTTTTTATCCCTTTTCAAAACAGGTTCATAAGCCGGATTCTGTTTCCGCCTCATCGGCGGATGATCATCATTTCTCTGGGACGTTCATTACTGAACGCCTCTTGCGGTTCTTCCCCCTTCATTCGCAGCTGCAATATGAATGAGGACGCGACCTTGCATTCGGATAAGGATTTAGCCGTTTCACTCCAAGTATCACTACTTGGCTCCGCCCCGTAAAATCCCGAAACGGGATCACGGGGCGATTTTGTTCTTTCGAGCAAAATCGTCTCTGTTCGCACCTCGCACCTCGCGGCGTATGGGAGTTACCCATTACCCTTGCCCCGTGATTTCCAAAGGAAATTTTACGGGGCCAAATGTCCGGACTTTCCTCCCTTTCATCAAAAAAATTGACAAAAGAGCGATGATCCGACCTGTTCTGAAAAGGAACTTCAAGCGACCTTCCATAGAAGGTTTTTTTCACCGAAGATTCTATTATACTCTATTTTACCGAAAAAGTCAAGATAAAAAGACCCATTCGGTCTTTTCAGTATAGCACGGTTTTTCGGTTTGTATCCTCGGTAATACCCCACAAGATCACGAGAAAAAAGATTTGAGCTTTCGCATCACGAGCTTTTTTTGCGCTATCAATTCCAAAAACTCTCTTCGCTGCTGTTCATTCACTTCGGCTTGTCGAGCATTTGGAAGTTTTTCCTTCCGAAGCGCTCCCTTTCGTCTTCCACTTCCTTCCATAAGGATAAGTGCAAGCACTTCATCACGAAGTACATAGGTATCCGGCAATACATTGAGATCGCGACTCCATGGACGATGTCCGGATCGATATTCATTGATAATAGTTTGTACGATATCTGATGAGAGTTTTCCATAGGTTTTACTCGGAATGTCTCTCAAGGAATCCAAAACGGAAAAAAGTTCGTCGAAATTTTGACACACAGAAATCTCCCTCCGGGTTGACGGCTCGGTAAAGCTGAGCCCGCGATCGTCGCCTTCGCAAGCGACACCTGATACGGAGTTCCTTCGGATTAATGCTGCGTCTCCCGATTCCAAACGAGCTCATACATCAGTTGCATCGCCGGCTCGTTGATGTAGACAATCCTTCCCCTGATTTCATGGAAAAGCTCGCCGGGCGATTTTCCGCCCACTTGAATCTTCGCTTCCATGACAAATTCTCCTTTCAAGAAACTCCCTCGATAGCCGAGGGTATGCTGTTTTACGGCTTTTTTCAGCCAAATTTCTAAAATTTTGTCAAGTACTTTTCACAAAATTTCCGCCTTGGAAGTTTTGTATTTTTCGAGGGGTGCTCGATTGCTGAATAGCCTCCGACACTAGCTTCTCCCCTTTCGGACGGGCGAATATTCGAAACATGACGAGAAAAAAAACGACACTCACCGAGGCGATATACATTGTTCGCATCCACCACGCATTGGAATCCGATCCAGAGAAAAATCCGTGCAGTACCATAAGAATATAGAATGCAAATGCGGTGTAATGAATTTTTCGCCACATCTTCGGAGCGATGTTCATACGAAATTCCGCCGTAATGGCAACAAGGAACCCGAGATAAAGCGCGATCACTCCAAATGCCACCGAAAGATGTAGGTCATATCCGCCAACCGACAAAAAATCACGGTCGAAAAGAAATGGTACAAATGCTTCAAGTGGCGACAGCTTTACAAAATCATCGAAGAAAAAACTTGTGAAATGCACCACGGTACTTGTAAGCGCCATCCACGAAAGGAAGCGGTGCGACTCGTAACTCGAGACAATACCAAGCTTCGCGGACATCCCGGTACTCATTAAGAGGCCATAGATAACGACTGCGGAAAAAAGAAGGAAGGCGACAATACCGCTTGCCCGACCGAGATACCATGTCCACATAAACTTCGTCGCCGAATTCGAAAGAAGCGAACTCTTCTCATCGAGCGGGTCGGTTTTTTCTTGAATTTCCGTTCCATCGGACACACCATCCGCGTCCGTATCCGGATTATTCGGATCGGTATAATACACCGACGTTTCATCGGCATCGGAAAGTCCGTCGAAATCCGTATCCGCGGTTTGCGCGAGTGAAATAAGCGGGACGCATACTACCACAAGCGCACACGCGATCAAAAAAAAGTTTTTCTTATTTCCAAACATATGACTTGAACGCCGTTGATTGAAATATTTCTCCATCTTCTCGGACAAGCATCGCTGGAACGGATTCTTCTTCGATCAGGCGCGTCGCAACGGAAAACCCCAAGAGAAGGAAAGATTTTGCGAGCACGTCCGCCTCTTCCGCCGTCTTCGCAATGACCGTTGATTGGAGTATATCACTTCGCGAACTCTCTTTTCGAAATGGGTCGATAAGATGATGTTTAGCTTCTCCGGCAATATGCCATTTTCTCCGATTCCGTCCCGATGTCGCAACTGCATTATCACGAAGCACAAGATATCCAAGGCTGGTAGATAATTCGAGTGGACTCTCTATTTCGATCGCCCATCCGTCATATTTATTTTCTTCATCTCGTCCGAAGAGCCTCATATCTCCACCGGCATCCACGATTCCATTACGGTATTTTCCCAGAAGCATTTCCGTTACCCGATCTACTGCATACCCCTTTCCGATCCCGCCAAGATCGATTTTCGTTTCCACTGACTTTCGAATCGTTCTCGTTTTCAGAGTACACTCAAAATCACCGCCGGAAGGCAACTCTTTTTGTTTTGATTGATTGGGAATTTCTCCGGCACCGCCTTCTTTCCAAGAGAATCGGTATCCTTCTTTTTCGAGAATCGGAAGAAGCGTCACATCGAATCGCCCTTCTGTTTTCTCTCTCCACTCCTTCGCACGGGAGAGTATCTCAAAAAGCGTCTCGGATACTACCATTTCCGAAGATCGATTCAAACAGGAGAGTTCGCTCTCTGGAAGAAATCGACTGAATTGCCGTTCAAAATCATGGAAAAAATCAAACGCTTTTTCGAGATCGTTTTCGAGTTCACTGCGAGTCTTTCCGAAATCGGAGAGAAACACGTACACCTCGGTCCCAAGCAAGCGTTCGGATCGTTCCGCTGATACAAAGGTATTTCCTTGCTTGCTCATCACGAGGATTTCGTTTTTCGTTTCGTTGTCGGCTTACTTGTGGCTGCCTGCGCAGTGGCTGCCGCTTGCGCTGCCTTCAATTGCGCTTCTTTTTGCTGCGCAAGGAGGAGTGCCTGTTTCGCGGCAAGAATTTCCGCTTCTTTTTTTGCCTGTGCATCAGCCTCGGCTTTTTTTAACGCTTCTTCCGCAAGACGCCGCTCCTCTTCGGCTTTCTTTCGCTCCGCCTCCGCCGCTTTCATTTGCGCATACATCTCACCGGTTTTTGTTGCTTCCTCCCGATACAGTGCGTAGGTCTCACGCCGCCGATCACCTTGTTTTTCCATATCCGCCGACGCGACCAACACGAAAAAAGACCCCGAGAGAAGAAGGGTCACCCCTCCGCCAATGATTCGAATTTTTGTTGGTAACAACATACGAAACAAGAACACCCTCCCTTACAACACACTATTCGTGAAGTCTCGCAGAGAATCGCCCCTCCACTTGTGCGACGATTCGATCGAACGAATCTTGCATTTCCTCGCTCGTAATCGTTCGATCGCCCGCGCCGAATGAAAGATGAAACGCGAGGTTTCTCGTTTCTCCGGATTCGAAAATGTCGAAAAGTTCGCAGCGTTTCAACAGTGGCGATCCGGCTTCAAGTATTGATTGTTCGAGATCGGTTGCCAATGTTTTCCGCGGTACAAGGAGCGAGATGTCCCGAATGGCGTAAGGAAATTTCGGAAGCGGAATATATTCTGTTTCTTTTTTCGGAAGATTCAAGAGTTCGGAAAAAGAAAGTTCGAGGAGCGCCGCTCGACGAGTACCGAATTTTTTCAACAGTCGCGGATGGATTTCTCCGCAGACACCGACACACGTTTCGCCGATAAAAACCTTCGCCGTTCGCGCCGGGTGAAACAGTGGCGACACGGATTCTGTCGGACGAAACAACAGTCCCTCCGTGTAGCCGATCGAGCGGACGATACGCTCCGTTTCGCCCTTCAATGTTCGATAATTTTCTCCGGAACTTTTTTCCTCCTCTGAAAGGACGGCCGCGAGCCGCTTTTCCTCCCCTATTCCATCGTCCGATCGGAAATATATACTCCCAAATTCAAACATTCGCACCGATGAAAACCGACGGAAATTCTCAAACGCCTTTTCAATCACGGGCGGAAGAAGTTTCGCCCGCATAAACTCCTGTTCCGGATTCATCGGATTTTCAAGTACGAGGTGCGCCACTTGCGGAACACCTGTTTCCGATACGATTTCTTCTCCATAAAACGAATACGTCATCACTTCATCGAACCCAGATGAAACACACTCGTTTTTCAAACTTCGCTCCAACTGTTTCGCACGATTTCTTTCGGAAACAGAGAGCGGAAGAACCGGAACCGTGGATGGGATATTTTCATATCCGTAAATACGCGCCACCTCTTCCACAAGATTCCATTCATCGAGCAAGTCTCGACGAAACGTCGGCGCCACCACCCGCCACCGATTCCCTTGTTCTTTTACTTCACATCCAAGCGCCTCGAGCGTTTCTCGAACCGTCTTCACTTCAACCGATACCCCGAGCATTTTGGAAACAAGAAGCGGGTCGAACGCGATCTCTTTCGGCTCAACCGGATTCGGATACACATCCGTCAGTCCGACCGTTTTCGCGCCGCATTCTCGCTCAAACAATTCAATCGCTTTCGCAAATGTTTCGCCCGGAAGATTCGGATCAAGTCCGCGTTCATAGCGATACGACGCATCCGTTGCCAGCTTGTGTCGCGTTCGCGTCCGGCGGATCGACACCGGATCAAAGGTTGCGATTTCGAGAAAAATATTTTTTGTCTCGCCTGTTACCGCCGACTGCGCTCCGCCCATTACGCCGGCGAGTGCGAGCGCTTTTTTCTCATCAGCGATTACCAAATCTTCTTCGTGTAATAAAAGAGTCGCGCCATCGAGAAGTTCGAGCGATTCATTGTCTTTCGCGGTACGAACGACAATTTTTCCCTCGATCTTGTCCGCGTCGAACGCGTGCATCGGTTGACCATATTCGAGAAGAAAGATATTCGTAATATCGACCGGCGCGCTGATCGAACGCAGGCCATTCACCGCAAGAAATGATCGGAAAGGGAGTGTGATCGACTTCTCGGAAACACCCTCAAAAAGAATTCCCGCATATCGTGAACACTTTTCGGATTCGATGGAAATATTGATCGGATTTTCCGGAAAATCGGGAAGTTTTTTATCATCTTTCGAAATGCGTCGCCCTTCGAGCGCTGCGATTTCTCGCGCAAGCCCGCGATAGGAAAGCGCATCACCGCCGCGATCCGGAAGAATTTTTACATCGAGAATCGTGTCGTTCAATCCGGCGTATTCCGCAAACGATACTCCCGCTTCAGCATCATCCGGAAGAACAAGGATCCCGTCATGACTTTCTCCGAGTCCGAGTTCTTTCTCGGAACAGATCATTCCATCTGATTCCACCTCGCGAATTTTTGCTTGCTTGATTTCTATTCCATTTGGAAGTTTCGCTCCCGGAAGCGCCACCACAACCTTTTGTCTAGCGGCAAGGTTTAGCGCGCCACAGACAATCTGCCGTAATTCACCCCCCTCTTTTCCCCCCTTGGAAAGAGGGGAAGAATAAGAGGAACCTCCTCTCCTTTCCAAGGGAAGGATTGAGGAGGGGTTTCGAGAGACTTGCACCTGCGCCACATTCAACTTGTCCGCATTTGGATGTTTTTCAACGGAATGCACGAGTCCGACCACGACATTTTCCAGCCCCTTCCCGAACGACTCAACCGACTCCACCTCAAACGCGCGCATAACAAGCATGTCCGCCAGTTCCTGCGGAGATTTCTTTGTTCCGGAGAGTTGTTTCAACCAATTATATGAGTACTTCATTGATTCTAAAATTGGCGAATAAATCGCACATCCCCGCTCATAAATAAACGGATATCGGAAATTTTGTACTTCATCATTGCGAGACGCGTGAGTCCAAAACCCCATGCGAATCCTTGGTATTGTCCGCGCGGATACCCCGCCGCCTCGAACACTTTCTGATTGACCATTCCGGCGCCACCGATCTCAAGCCAGCCTGTTTGCTTGCATACCGAGCACCCTTGTCCGTCGCAGAGCGTACAGGAAATATCAAACTCAAACGACGGCTCTGTGAATGGGAAAAAGCTTGGTCGCAACCGAACGGAAATGTGCTTCCCAAAAAATTTCGTGAAAAACGCTTCCGCGATCCACTTGAAATTCGCCACATTCACGCTGTCGCCCACCATCAAACACTCGAACTGATGAAAAGTGTGTTCGTGCGACGCGTCAGTCGCTTCGTTTCGAAAAATTCGCCCCGGCACAATCACGCGAAACGGCGGCGTGTGCTGTTCCATATATCGCACCTGTACCGGAGACGTGTGCGTTCGCAACAAATATCGTTCTCTTTCTGTATTTTCTTCGTTATTTGTTGAGTGTTGAGTGTTGACTGATTTTAGCCAAAACGTGTCCTGCATATCGCGCGCCGGGTGATCAGCGGGAACATTGAGCGCATCGAAATTATAAAATTCCGTTTCCACTTCCGGACCATCGGCGATGTCGAATCCCATCGATACAAAAATATCCTCAATTTCCCGTTCAAGAAGAGTGATTGGATGGAGGTGTCCGCGCGGTGTCGCTTTGCCGGGTGCCGTGACATCGATCCATTCCGTATCCGCGGTAAGGGAGGCATCTTCGATTCGTTCACGCGCTTCTTTGGCCATTTGCTCAAGCGATCGCCTCGTTTCATTCGCAAGCGGACCGATTTCTTTTTTTTCCTCCGACGAAAGATCTTTCAGGCCCTTCAAAAGCTCATTGAGTTCGCTCTTCCGACCGAGGTGTTTTATTTCCCAATCCGAAAGTTCCGCCTCGCCGGAAATACCGTCGAGCGATTTTTTCGCCTCCCTTTCGATATCGGCTATTTTTTTCTTCAGCATAAAAATCGAGCATTCATCTCATTCAAACATCCTTTCCATTGTAGGAAAAAAGCCTTTTCCGGTCAAAATCACGCTCTTTTAGTGCTCCGCAATATCGAACACTTTTTTCTTTCCGCTCGCCCCAAAACGAAGAGAAAGGCGCGAGGAAGCGATACCCAAATATCTTGCAAGCGCCCTCATTACCGCCTCATTTGCCTTTCCCTCAAGAGGTGCTGCCTTTACGGAAATATGAAAATGTGTCGGATCAACCGCTTCCACCAACTCTTTTTTCGCTCGCGCGCGCACCGTTACAAACACTCTCATATTCCTCCCTTCATCTCCTTGCTCACCGCTTCTCTGTACGCGCAATAGTCGCAGTTCGGATGTGATTCTGGAATGTGTTCTCCTTGCAGGCATGTATGCGCCCCGAGGAGTGCTTCCTCCACCCACTTGGCATTTCCTTTATATGGGATAAGCGTAACATCAAATTCAAGTTTTCCGTCAAACGCTTTTCGATCTTTCTTTCCATTGCAATAGACGAAATATCCCGTATCGGAGACGCGATAACCATTTTGTCGCAAGAGCCATTGATACACTTCCATCTGCCGTTTGTATCCGATCTGCCAGTCTTTATTCAATTCGGTAATTTCTTCATCCTTCGATGTCGACTTGTAATCAACGACGATAAATTCCCCACCGGAATTTTCCCAGAGATCGTCGATCGCCCCGAAAACAAGAAAATTCGTCGAGGTATGGAGAAACTGCACGCCGGTAAAATTGTGTCGCCATTTCTCAAGGTCTTCGTGCGGAACCGGTCTCGCATCGACGCCATAACGCTCGATAAGCGGATGTTTTGTTCCTGCTCTCCGATGCGTATCAAATTCTTGTTTCAAAAGATGATCGACCGCGGAATTGAGCGCAAATGGAAATCCAGGCGGACGCGACACTCCGAGCCGTCGATCAAGATAGAAACAGCGCGGACACTCGAGAAAAAGATCGATTTTCGAGCGCGACAACTTGAACGGTTCGGTTCCGTTCGGATCATAGAGACCTTTTACTCGTTTGGGCGTGTAGTATTCGGACATGACGCTATTATAGCATTACCTCAAGCGTCAGAGTGACTGTTTTTCCTTTTTGAATGCCTTCCTTCATACGCACGGCCGCCTTGATCGGAAGAATGTAGGTTTCGGATTTTTTTTCCGGAAACACCGATGTTCGCCATGATGTTTTCCCAATGGTCACCTTAACCGGAATCGATCCCCAGCCTTTCGCATTTTTCCCGAATGTATCCTTCATTATTTTCGATTCCTTTTTCGGAACGCTCGCAAAATGCCACGCCGCCTTTTCAGCCGCATACAACCACACCTCGGATTTCACACGAAAAATTTTTTTCATATCACTTTGCTTCAGCATTCGGTTCGTGCACCCCGAAGGTATTTCCTTCGGTGTCAAGGAAATATCCCTGCCATGCCATTCCGGGAATCGCGAATTTTTCCATCGCCACCATACCACCCGCGGCAAGAATTTTTTTCGCCGTCTCGTCAAAATTTTCTACCTGTGCCGTGCAGACAAATGCGTTCGCACCGCACATTTTCTCCGGCATTGTCGCCCCCTTCGGTCGCGGCAAAAGCCCACCATTGATTCCCGGCTCCGTACTCCCCTTTTCCGCCGTCATTACCATCCAGTATTCATTTTCTCCCCAACGCTCGAAAGTCCACCCGAACACGTCGCGATAAAATTTCATCGCGCGATCCGGATTATCCACCTGAATTTCAAAATGCACGACTCGGTTCATAGAACAATAATAAGAAAGTTAGTTTTCTATTTTATTACATTCGAACGTTGTTTTTTTCGCAGTGTCAAATATCGCGTTCCTCCTCTTCATCCGCATCAATCAGTGTCTCGCCAAACGACGATGTTTGCCGATTCCAAAATCCGGCATAAATGCCGTTTTTCTCCAAGAGTTCGCTATGCGAGCCTTCTTCCGCAATAGCGCCGTGCTCCAGTACGACAATACGATCCATCTCACGCACCGTACTCAATCGATGTGCGATGACGATAGTCGTTCTGCCCTGCATCAATTCGTGCAATGCCTCCTGAATATGATGTTCGCTTGTCGTATCAAGCGCGCTCGTCGCCTCATCAAGGACAAGAATCGGCGCATCCTTTACAATAGCTCGCGCGATCGCGATCCGCTGCCGCTCACCACCCGAGAGTTTGACCCCACGCTCACCAACAAGCGTGTTATATCCATTCGGAAGCGAAAGAATAAACTCGTGCGCATGCGCTTTCTTTGCGGCATATTCGATCATTTCTTTTGATGCGCCGGGTCGACCATATGCAATATTTTCTGCGATCGTCCGATGAAAAAGCGCGGTATCCTGCGGAACATACGCGATCAGACGGCGAAGTTCCTGCACGGAAAGCTTCCCGACATCGCGCCCATCAATCGTAATGTGTCCTTTTTTAGGAAGCACAAATCGCAGAAGCAACTTCGTGAGCGTGCTCTTTCCCGATCCCGACACGCCGACGAGCCCTACCTTTTCTCCCGCGCGAATGGACAATGAAAAATTTTCAAACACTCGACCGCCTTTCGGATACTCGAAATCAACCTTCTCAAATGAAACCTCGCCTTGCACGGAAGCGCTTTCTCCTCCTTTTTCTTCAAGTGAAACACGCTCAACATCAATCCGGTCAAACGTCTCGATCATCTCCGACGCATCCGCAATCTTTCGTATGAGTCGGCCAAGCGCACGACCGAAACCAAAAATCCCTCCAAAAATTGCAGCGACGTACACCTGTATCAAAACTACCGTTCCCGCACTAATATCTCCCGATAACCATAGGCGAATGGCTGTATATATGGCCGCAAGCTCAAGTATGGCAAACAATATCGTCTGTACCGCAATCAAAAAATTATTAAATCGCCACGCCGCAAATCTTGCCAAACGATCTTTTGTAGAAACCTCACGAAATATTCCCAATTCTTTCGCTTCCGATGCGAATGTCTTTACTGCGAACATATTCGCAAGTGCATCTGAAAGCGTTGCGGTCAGTGCCGAATCCTGCGTCGCACTTTTTTCATCATACGGAAGCTTCTTGTTCGTTATCCATATCGCCATGACGATATATACCGGAATCCACACAAGAAAAATCATTGCGAGCCGCCACTCCACAAAGAAGAGTGTCCCGAGAATTCCAACTAACTGTACAAATGGCATCCAGAAATTGAACACTATCGTGTCCTGGATATCTTCAAATCCGTTCGCGAAACGCCGCGCCTGTGCCACCAAACTTCCCGCGAAGCGATCCGTAAAGAACGTATATCCCTGACGCATATATGCCGCAAACGCACGATTATTCAAATCTTCCATTGTTTTTGACTGCGCATAGATAATACAATAGTCACCAATTCGATAGAGAAGTTGATACACCACTATGACACCCACGAGCATCCAAAAGCTCCGGAATAAATCCGGGGCTAGCAGGGATCGTTCCACCTCACGCGACACCGTATCGATAATCTGTCGGTACACGAGCGGTGCAAGGACATTTCCTCCAAATGTCGCCATTCCATAGGCGATAAATACCGCAAAAAACCACCACCGAAACCGGCGAGTGGACTCGCTATATGCTCCAAGCACTCTCGAAAAAGAAGTTTTCATAAAAAAGAAGGCTTCGTCAGCATATCAGAAAATTTCATTTCCGTCACCGGAGACACTTTTCGATTGATATGTGGACGGAAAATATTTTTGTGCTACAATAAACCCTGCAGCTAATGCAAGAGAAACGTCGTCGGATTTCTCCAAACGAAACCAAAGAAACACTATGACCGGAACAATAAAAACGCTCGTTCGAGATCGCGGATTCGGATTCATCGCGCGCGAAGGCGTGGAGAAGGATCTTTTCTTCCACTCGAAAGAGCTTGCGGGCGTTACCTTCGAAGAATTGAAGGAAGGCGATACCGTTTCCTTCGAAGTAACGGAAGGTCCGAAGGGCCCCGCAGCAACCCAGGTCTCACGCGTCTAAATCAAGCGCCAGAAAGACACAAAAAAATCACTCCTCTCGGAGTGGTTTTTTGTTTTTCCATTCCAAAGAAAAACGGTATACTTTATTTCAATATGATTGAAATGCTTTTCCTTTTTCTCGTCGCTCTCCTTGTCGGATTCATACTCTTTCTTATGAGTCAGAAACCGAGCAATGATCGCGACTGGGCGCCCGAAGGAGCGCTTCTTCCATTTATCACACGAGAAGATGATACGATCACCCTTCGACATATCCGACGCTTTCGATATGAAGAAGATGGCGCTCTCCACGAAGATCATTTCGATAGAACGCTTTTTCTTCACGATATCATCGGCGTCGATCTTTTCATCGAACCCTTCTCGCCCGTCCGTGGACCGGCGCATTCACTCCTCTCATTCCGTATTTCCGACGGACATCATATCGTTATTTCCGTCGAGGTGCGCCGACAGAAAAAACAGCGCGAGTCTTCATTCTGGTTGAGCTTTTTCCGTCAGTATGGACTTTTCTATGTTGTCGCCGACGAAGAAGATGCTGTCTATCTCCGTTCTCATATCCGAAAAGATCGGGTCTATCTCCATCCACTCCGCCTCACTCCCTCTCAATCACGATCCCTCTTCCTGCATATTCTTCCGCGCATCAATGAGCTTCACAGAACACCCGAACTCTACAATCTGTTCCACAACACCTGTTCGACCAATATTCGCGATCATCTCAATGCTATTCTCGACCGCCCGATTCCATTTCACTGGTCGCTTCTCCTTCCTGCCTTTCTCCCAAAATTCCTCTACAAGAACGGCCTGATCGATACCGAACTCCCTTTTGAGGAACACGTAATCGAAGCACTCACCAACAAAAAACCGGATCAATATCCGGGTCTTTCCTATTCTGAAGCAATTCGAAAAAAATAACTTACCGTTTCCACCACGACGGATATTCGCCGCGACGAAAGCACAGGAGATCAAAGAGTGCAAAAAGCGCGATCATCCACGGCGCAAACGAAATCAACGTGTCGGACACCGAGTGCAATTCACGATCAATCGAAACAAACAAAACTGCGCCCAATGCAAAAAGAATGACCGTGACTATCCATCCTTCTTTCGAAACGGGGTAATAAAATGCAAACCATTTCCAAAATCTCGCCGGACGAAACCAAATACGCATAAAAAATCTTTTTTTCATTCTATCATTTATTCATTTTTTCGTAAAAAAACGCCCGGCGGTTACCCGTCGAGCTCCTTGCTACTTTGTCTATTGTGCGCCCCCTCCTTTCACATCTTTCACCATTTCATCAAATTGCAAGATGACCGTATCACCGATTCGCACCTCTTCCGGTCCGAACAACCGGAATACGATCAGCGCTACCATAATGATGGCAAAAAAAAGGACTACCAACCTTCCCATGGCTCTCCCTCCTTCAAGGGAAAAAAGGATGTTTTTTTATACCATTTTTATGGAAAACAATCAAGCCCTAATAATTTTTCACACTTTTTCCACGTATCGCTTCGACTGCTTCCATAAGAGATCGAATTGAAGCGTTGAGAGCATTGCAAAGTCGGCGCTCTGAACAATAAATCCATACGATTCCGCGGCGGAACTGACAAAAAGCACCTTGTCGCCATAAATCGTATAGGCCATACGCGTTGCAAATCCTTTTGGCGCGTATCGGCGCTCTACTCCCTCATCGCCAAAGCGAAACAAGTGTTCATCGGTTTTTTTCGGCGGAGGCGACCAGATCGTCTGCAATCGTAAACCGTTTCGAATGCGTTTTTCATTGAAATTCGAGAGTTCTCTTTTTCCAAGCGCGCGAATCATCTCGTTATACGGCCACACCGCCTTCAAAATCAAATGATCATCCCAGAGCATATCATGCATGGCACGCACAATCGCCTCTCGTCCGGATACGAAACGAATTTTCGGATCACTCGAAGATTTTCGACGCGCAAGCGTCGCTTTTGCTTTTGAAAATTCTTTTTTCACTCCCACAACATGCTCTTCTTCAATGGCAAGGAGTCGTTCGAGATCAGCAAGGTCCCGAATTGAAAACTCGCTTTTCCCATCGATATCCCGTTCTACAATCAACCCCTTTTCTTCCAAAATTTTCAATTGATCGTAGACGGACGGACGCGTCATCCCAAGGCGTGTCGCAATCGACCGAGCGAGCGATTGTCCGTTTTCGAGGAGATCGGCATACACACTACGAGCAGATTCCGGAACACCAAGAATGCGCAATGCTTCTTCAAGTATTTTCATATGTTTTGTCGAAATTCGTCGACAGTATAACACACTTTTAAAAATGCGAGAAGATGCAGACAAGCGAAACACGCGAGTCCCTTTACAATCTCTTTTTCTGGAGGCCATCATGACGAAAAAGTCCGGCATCAGAACCATTCTCATTCCTCAAACCGTGGTCGAAGCAAACAATTCGCTCTTCCGTATCGGCGAGATCGACCGCCTGATCGACACGATCGAAACCGCACTCGCAACCGAGATCGCTCGTCTTCGCAAAGAAGCGGACGAAAAAACTGCGAGGTTCATCGCTGAACGCGAAGGTCGTTTCATTGGCCTTGAACAATTCGCCGAAGCAAACCGGGCTACGCTTCTTCCGACGGAAAAGAAATCTGTCGAACTTTCGGCCGGTACGATCGGTTGGCGATTCACCCCTTGCAAAGTAACGCTTGGCAAAGGCGGTGAACAGAAAGCGATCGCCACCCTGAAAGAGCTCTTTTGTAAGCAGTACATCCGAACCAAGGAATCGCTCGACAAAGAGAGTCTTCTGAAGGACCGTCCTCCTGTTCCGGGTATCAAGTATACCCAACGCGAAGAATTCTTCGCGGAAGCGAAAACGATCCCGAATCAAGTAGCAAGTGAAAACGTGATCATTCTCTCGCAAGCGGCAGCATAATTCACCGCATGATTATTCCCCCAAGGACACATTGTTCCTTTGGGGAATTTTTTTTTATTTTTCTTCGAGTGAGAAATACCGTGTCGGACGGAAAATAATTCAAGGGGGTTCTTAATGTGTCCGCCCGCCGGAAAAAAGCGCCGTATTGCGATCGCGAGAAATCTCCGGAAATCCAAGCATCTCGCGATAAAACGTTGCCGATCGATCCATGTCGGTCACATAAAGCACGATATGCCCGAGTTCATAAATGCCGCATATAAAAATCTAGCATCGAACCCGAACAAAGTCTTTCTTGCCGACTTTGAGGACTTTTCCGGAATAATTGGCAGTAACAGCCTGCATCGTATCGGTGATGCGAACGCCATCGATCTCCACTCCACCCTGCTCGATTTTGCGACGCGCCTCGCCCTTACTTTCCGCAAACCCCGCTTTCACAATAACGTCAATCAACTTTTCCCCTTCCACGACTGTCACATCAGCAAGAGTATCCGGGATCTGTTTCTTGGAAAATATTTCGATAAAATATTGTTCCGCTTTCTCTGCTTCGTCCGCGCCGTGATACATTGAAACAATTTCTTTTGCCAATCGCAGCTTTGCATCGCGAGGATTCGCGCCATTCGCAATCCCCTTTTCCAATTCGGAAACTTCTTCCATCGGGAGGCGGGTGCAGTGCGTAAAGTACGAAACAATCAACTCATCCGGAACGCTCATCACTTTTCCAAACATTTCATTCGGAACATCCAAGAGATTGATCGTATTCCCCCAGCTCGAGCTCATTTTTCGACCATCGGTTCCAAGAATGAGATTGGTCATCAGAATATCTTGCGCCGGTTTTCCAAATGACCGTTGAAGCTCTCGTCCCGCAAGGAGATTAAATCGTTGATCCATTCCCCCAAGCTCGACATCCACTGAAACCGCGACACTGTCATACCCCTGCATCAAAGGATACAGCATTTCGCGAAGCGATACGCGCTTGCCCCCATCAAGACGCTTTCTGATATTTTCCCGCGCATTGAATTCCGCAAGCGAAAATACGTCTGCCATTTCACATACTTCCTGAAAAGAAAGTTCGGAGAGCCATTCAGCATTGTATCGGACTTCCACCGTGGAAAGATCAAGAAGTTTCCCCGCCTGTTCGACATAGCTTTGCATATTCTCCTTCACCGTCTCGGGGGTTAACATCGGTCGTTCGCTTTCCTTATCGCTCGTATCGCCGATCACACCGGTAAAATCCCCCACGATAAAAACAACTTGATGACCGAGTTCTTGAAAATCACGAAGTTTCAAGAGTGAGACCGCACGACCGAGATGAATATTCGGACTCGTGGGATCGATCCCGAGTTTTACGCGAAGCTTCTCGCCTTTCTCCAATCGCTCTTTCAAGTGATTGTAATCGATCACCTCTGCAACTCCACGAGAGAGTAGTTCCTCGATCTTTCTCTTTTCATCCGTCATAGTTTTTTACTTATTCTCAAATATCCCGTCTTTTCGCATTGTCTTGAAGAATGAAAACATTGCTTTTGCATCATACCCATTAAACCCTTTCGTATTTTCATAATATGTTTTCATCCTTGTTTCAAGTTCCCCATCGAATTGATGTCCCGCTGATACTTTGTCCCTTTTGAGAGCATCTTGAATCACAAGGGCGCGCCTAGCGATATCTTGCTGGGCGTCAGGAGGAATTAATCCTCTTTCACTCACCACGTAAAAACCGGATGTTTCACTCAACATACTATGTGATATTTATTCCAAATGCATTTTCTTCTTCGCGAGACGGTACTGATCGTCAGAAATCTTCCCAGACTTTTTCATCGCCTCGAGCCCTTCAAGGAGTTCTTTCTTGTGCTTCTCGATATTTTTCGGCGTCAGCATTTTCTGCGCGAATTTCTGTTGCTCGGCGGGACTCATTCGGAGGAATTTCCGCATCGCCATCCGCTGGACAAAGTTCATCTTGCTCATATCTGGCGCGCCCGGCATATTGTGTTGTACCGACTCCTCGCCTTTCTTCTCATCTTTCGCCGTCTTCAGTTTTTGGATAAATTTTCGGAACATGATGTTAATGTTAAATTTCAAATTATAAATTTCAAAACATCTTTTTTACAATTTGATATTTATTTTAAAATTTGTATTTTGTATTTTGAAATTATCCTTTCATCTTCTGTCGAGTGACCATAAGTGCGGAAGCAACAAAAATTGAAGAGTAGGTTCCAAAGAAAACTCCCGCGAGCAATGCCGCTCCGAACCATCGGATACTTTCACCGCCGAAAAACGTGATCGCAACAAGGACGATAATCACCGTAAGCGACGTATTGATCGATCGAACGAGCGTTTCATTCAATGATCGGTTCACCACTACTTCAAAGTTCTGCTTTCCCGTCAACCGAAGAAGATTTTCCCGGATCCGATCGTAGACGACAATCGTGTCATTCACCGAATACCCGAGAATCGTAAGGAGTGCCGCGACAAACGGAATCCCCACTTCCACATCATAATACTTTCCGAGAAATGCGAAAAATCCGACCACCGCAAGAATATCGTGCGCGAGGGCGATCACCGCGCCAATCCCGTATTCCCACGACGTAATCGGGCGAGAGACACGACGAAACGCCCACGCAATATATGCCGCGATACCAAGAATAGAGAGGGCGATTCCCGCAAAAGCGTTTTTCTTAATCTGATCGGAAACCGACGCGCCGATAAAATCGGTCCGGAGTTGTGTGATATTCGGATCGAGTTCTTTCAATTTCGCAAGCACGTGTTCATTGGCGGATTCATTGGACGCAAGATACCGGAGAAGCATTCCCTTGTTCTCCGTCGGCTGCACCGTCAGGCTTCGGAGATCGTTACCCGAAAGAATATCGGTTATTTCGGAAACCTGCGGAACCGGATCCTTCGCAAATCGAATTTCCATCAAGGTACCGCCCCTGAAATCGATTCCGAGTCGGAGTCCCCACATCGCAATCATCACAATACTCGCGATCGTAATCGCTCCGGAGAACCAGTAGGTGTATTTTCTTTTCTGAATAATGTTCAACATAGTATCATATAACATGAATCATGGAGCATGGAACATGGAGCAAAAATCACTCTTCGAGACGTTTCTTCGGCGAAACGAGTATCCACTCGCGACCCTCCGCCCACTCACCCACAAGGAATCGAGCCGACACCCGCACAAGCACCACCGCCGTAAAAAGCGACAGGAGTACACCAATCGCAAGAATAATCGCAAACCCCTTTACAAAACCGGTCCCGAGTCCGATCAGAATCACCGTCGTGATAAGTGTTGAAATGTGTCCGTCTCGAATACTCGGCCATGCCCGGCGAAACCCTTCCGTGAGCGCTTTCGAAACCGTTTTTCCGAATGCGAGCTCCTCGCGTGTTCGTTCAAAAATAAGCACATTCGCATCAACCGCAATCCCGATCGAAAGAATAAATCCCGCAATACCGGAAAGCGTGAGTGTAATCGGGAACGGCGTGAATGCGGAAAGTTTAAACATCGTGAGAAGCATTGCCGTATACAGAAGCAACGCAAAAACGGCAATCAAACCAAGGAACCGATAGAAAAGCACCATAAAAATCGCAACCGCCACAAGTCCGATCGCGCCCGCAAACAAACTTTTTTGAAGCGCAACCGCCCCAAGAGAGGCGTCGACCGATTGCTGACCGACCAGTTCGATCGGTACCGGAAGCGCGCCTTCGTTCAGACGTTTCACCAAGTGCTTGGCTTCCGCAAGAGTATAATTGCCTGTAATCACCGCTTGACCATTCAAAATTTCCGACTGCACCGTCGGCGCACTCACAAGGTCTCCATCGATAAAAATCGCCAGCGGTTTTCCGATGTTTCGTTTCGTAATTTCAGCAAAAAGTTTGGTTCCCTCGTTATCAAACCGAAGCGAAACCTGCGGAGATCCGATTCCCTGACTCCGATAATCCACAAACGCATCAGTGAGATTTTTTCCGGAAAGCCCCGTCGCCTTGTATTTGAACTCCGGATACTGATCGGGAGATCGTTTCACGAAAAGGATATGCGCCGCCCGTACTTCACGATCATCGCCTTCTCCTTTTTCTTCCAATTTCTTGATAATGTGCCAACCAAACTCACTTTCAACCAATTTCGGCCATATCTCCCCCGTCCTGAAATTCGGATCGAACACCACGCTGTCGAATGCCTCCACATACGACCCCTTCTTTGCAAACCCGAGGTCGCCATCTTTTTCCTTTGATCCGGGATCTTGACTCGATTCTTTTGCGAGTGCGGAAAAATCTTCTCCTAACAGCGCTTTCGCCAAGGTTTTCTCGGCAGACTCTTTCGCGCCGGCATTCGTACTGTCAAACAATTTCTGAATTTCGGGATCGACACTTCCGGCTTCTTCACGAAAATCAAGCGTCGGTGTTTCCCTGATCGTGTTTTTCGCCTCTTCGATATCTTTTACGCCGGGAAGCTCGACGATAATACGCTCTTCCGTTCCGGATCGCGAGCGCTGTACAAGCGGCTCTCCGACGCCAAACGCATTCACGCGTCGTTCGATGACTGCTTCCGCCGCCGAAAGCGCATCACTCACCTTTGATTCAGGAATGCCGGAGACATCCGCCTTGTATTCCAAATGAATCCCTCCCTGCAGATCGAGCCCGAGATTCACTTTCAGCGCATCAAGCTTTTCAAACCCTTTCGGCCAAAACTTCATCACCTGCGGATAGGCAATAAGACCACAAAAAACCCCGAGCGCAAGAACACCGAGAAATTGGTTTCGTATTTTCGATTGAAGCTTCATACAAAAGGGAGTATAAAGCGTTTTTCAGGAAGAGTAAACTCTGACGCTTTTCTATGGAAAAGGAAGAAAGATAGAACAAATACCCTTTTTACCAAGCCCCTATTCTTCTTTTGGAAGAAACCCGGATGGAATTGGCTTTGAATTCCGAAGAAAATGAAATACCTCCCGAAGAGAAATTACCGGGACCGATATATCAAGTGGTCGCATTTTCGGAAGATTCCACAACGGAATCGATGGCCATTTATGATGCTCGTAGTGATACCACGTATAGTGCGGGAGAAAAAAATACCGTGAAAGTTTTCCCGCAGAAAATCGATGTGTGCCTCGTATTCCTACGTGCTCGGTCCAGATTCGTAACCGGAAAACCGCAAAAAATGTCGTAAGGAGTGAAATAAGCCAGAGTCCAAGTACCCAAACAATATCGTTCCTGTACGCTATAATCGCTACAATCCCCCAGAAAATCACTACTTTCAACATTATAGCCGCTCCATTTTTCTTGGAACAAAATAAATGATCGGTCATTATTTTCCTTACTTCCTCGTCGTTCCCGTTCGTGAAAAATCGCAACAATATCTTCCGCTTGTACCAGAGAACGCCGATACCGGAACAATCAAGTATTACCGTTCCGAAAATTTTCCAACCGGAAACCGGCACATCCCATGCCGGCGCACTCCATTGTTTTTGACTTAATTCCGGATCTTGTTCCGTACCGACAAACCGATGGTGTCGAAAATGAAAATCACGATAAGACTGCAAATTTCCAAACAACGGCCAAAAGCACAAAAATTCCGTAAGAAAATCATTCCATCCGCGATGATTCGTAATGAGCGAGTGCGCTCCATCGTGCGCAAGAACACCGAGCGCGTGCTGTCGCGTCCCGATTATGATCGCCGCAAGACAAAATCCCCACCATGTCCATACCCACCCGGCAAACACAAACGCCCCAACGATAAAAGCCCAATCAAGCAGCGCATTTCCAAGCCACCGAAACGGAGATTTCTTTCCATATCGGGCCAACGCGATTTCAATATGTTCCGGAGGATTCATACTGAATCCAGTATACAGCACAATCAAATCTTTCCAATGCGGCGGAGGAAATTGGTCGCTTGTTTATCCGCGGAAGCTTCAAGATTGGCAATATACGCTTCCCGATCGGAGATCTTTCGGACGGAATTTCCTTCAAAAAGATACGCGGTATCGATTTTGGTTCGATCAAGAAACGCGCGATCGTGAGAAACAAGAATGATCGTTCCCGGATATTTTTCGAGCGCGTCTTCAAGCGCCATCACCGCTTCGGTATCGAGGTGATTCGTCGGCTCATCGAGAAGAAGAGTGTTCATTCCTTGCGCCACCATCATCGCGATTGAAAGTCGGGCGCGTTCTCCCGGACTCAATCGACCGATCGGCGCATCGATTGTTTCCGGATCAAATTGAAACTCGCGAAGAAAAATCCCCACCTCACCATTTGTTTCAAAGAGCGTTTCAGCGAGGAACCATTCGATCGCTGTTTTCGCAAATGGAAGATTCGACTGCAATTGATCGAATTCACCGATACGAATATTTTCGCCACGAACTATTTCTCCCGAAAGAAGCGGACTCACCCCCGCGATCGATTTCAAAAGCGTCGATTTTCCCGATCCGTTCAGGCCGAGAAACGCGATTCGCGATCCGAATTTCACCTGAAAAGAAACCGGACCAATTGTAAATCCACTCGTATATCCGGCCACCGCTTTTTTCAGCGCGAGAGTCGCCTGTTTGATTGTCGACACATTGAAATACAGATGAAACGGATTTCGTTCAAGCGGCAGTTTCGTTTTCTCCGATTTCACGCTCCGCGTCGCAAGCGCCTTTGCGGTCGCTCCGTGTTTCCGTTCCGATCGGTTTCGATGATAGCCTTGCGACATTTTATCTTTGTCCGGCATCACCATTTCCCCGCCGATCCTCGCCCATTCTTTTTTCGTATCCGAACTGTCGCGGAGACGGAGTTTTTCTTTCTGCTCCTTTTCGTACAATTCTTTTTCGTGCAACCGTTTTTCTTCGCGATTCTTCCAATACGTACTCCAATTTCCCGCCCACGCTTCGATCCCGCGCGAAAACCACTCGATCTCGAACACTTTTGTTACAATCGCATCAAGAAATTTCCGATCGTGTGAAGCTATGAGAATCGTCGCGTCGCTCTCGGCGAGGTACCGTTCAAGAAAAAGCAGAGCCGGCAGATCAAGGTTGTTCGTCGGCTCATCGAGAAACAAAATATCCGCGCCGGAGAGAATCACCGCCGCAAGGTTCACTTTCGCTCGCTCGCCGCCCGAGAGTGTTCGAAATGGACGATCGAGTTCAATATGCCGCAGAAACAATCCATCAAGCATCCGTCGCACGCGATCCTCAAATGAAAACTGTGTGATACGTCGAAGATCCTCGGCAAGCCGATCGTATTCAAAGAGCGCATCCTTATCGTCAAGACGCGACTCAAGCAATTTCATCCGCCACTCGATACGTCCCACACCCGTCGCTTCGCGCAAGAATTCGAGTACGGTTCCTTCTTGCGAATCCGAGAGCGCCGGCTCCTGCGGGAGGTACCCGACGAGAGCGCGCTTCGGCATCTCAATCTCTCCGCGATCCGCCGACTCAATGCCGGCAAGGATCTTGAGGAGCGTCGATTTCCCGACGCCGTTCGGTCCGACAAGCGCGATTTTCTGTCCTTTTCCAATCGAAAAATTCACCTTATTTAAGATGATTTTTCCTCCAAGTGTTTTTCGTACATTTCGAATGGTAATCATATTGGAAGAAGGGGTGAGAAGTGAAAATTGAGAAACCTTGAGTTACGAAACTCCTATTATTGTCATCCCGAGCGATAGTCGAGGGATCTCGAACCGCCTCTCCAGCTCAAGAGATTCCTCCACTCGAAGACTCGGTCGGAATGACAATCTTGGGGAGTTTCATAATTTAAAGTGAGAAAATATCGAATTTGAAAATTGTGCCATAAAAAAGAAAAAATGGCAAGAAAAAACGCCCGAGGAAGTTGCCTTCCTTGGGCGCGAGCGTTCTCATCTGGTTACAACCAGCGCAAACGCCAGTGCTTCCTGATAAGAACTTCGACCGGTGTCGTCGTCTCACCGATCGAAATTCGACCCGGCTCTATCCGGTGAACCGGCCAGACACCACACGGCTCGCCGTGGTAGGTTACCAGCGCGTGCGCGCCGATTTCGCCAATTTTCGCAACGATAACCTTCACACCAAACTTTCCGCCTTCGAATCTGACGAGAAGGACTTTCTTCCCCATCTCCTTTGCAATTCCTGCGACAGAAGCGAGGAAATCCTTTTCCGAAACGAATCGTAATGGCCCTTTTTCGAAAGCGCCACGATTGAGCTCTTCCCATGAGAGCTCCCAACCAGTCACGTCGTTCCGGAGTACCATTGCTGTCGTGTATGGTGTGAGGTCGTCGATGTACGCCTCACACTGCCGATGCAGCGCAAACGACGGATCCTCGACTTTCTTCGGCGGCGTCGCGCAGCCGAAGAGACCGATTAAAACCACGAGAAACAACGAAACGAAGCGAGTCATCATGCTAGCCCCCCTCAAAAAGGTTGAAGAACAAAAAAAACCGTGATTGACACGGTTTTCCATTATATCACCAAAGTGTGTTTTTGTCAAATACTCCCTACTGGAGCGATTCCTCAACCTCGGGCCAGAGACGTTCGATATCTTGCTGGATAGTCGTCAAGTCTTCGTGTTTTGTGAGCTCGCCAAGTTCGAGTTTCTCCTGAATCAAATCCTCGACAAGATCGATCCATTCGTCATACGACTGGATACCATGATCGATCGCGCGGGTCTTCGCTTCTTCAAACAAATTCCGCACAAAGGTATCGTTCGGGTCCGGAATGTGAAGCTCTTCATCGGTCATATGTTTTTTTCATCTCATTATTTCTTTTCCGTCAAAATAATACTCCTGAACAAAAAAAGTGGCAAGAGAAATTAATGCTTCCCCGCGGATCGGAGAAATTTTTCGGTCTCGCGAAGCACGCGCTTCGCATTTTTGAATGTAATTTTTTCAATCGCCTCTTCGTACGGAAGCCAGCAATACTCACCGTGTTCGTGCGAGAGAACGATATCTTCTCCAAGCGCCCGCGCTGGATAAAAATACGCTCGCTTGAAAATCCACGTCCCGCGCCCTTCCCTTTTTCGTCGCTCTTCCTCCGCTCCGCGCGCTCGATAAAAAAACCGGTTTTCCGTGCGAAACGGAAACACCTCGATACCCTTTACACCGGTTTCTTCGAAAACTTCCCGCCGCAGTGTCTCCTCTTCGGTCTCATTCCCCTCCACGTGTCCGCGCGGAAATTCATAGTGTCCGCTCGGATACCGCAGAAGAAGGTACTTCCGCCCCTCTGACGCATCCAAAAAAAGCACCGCGCCTACGGATTTTTCCCACTCCGCGGGAACACCGAGCAGTTTGAGTAATGAGTACACCGGCTTCAAAACAGGAAGTTTCATATGCTTCATTTTCGCATACTTCGAAAATTTGGACAAAGGATCGCTTCACTGATATAATCCAAAATCTTTTATCGCACAAAAACCATGACCATTTCCCACCGACTCTTCTCGGCAGTCGTGAAATTTGCCAAGGAAGTTTTCTTTATTGGAACCCTTCTTTCCCTCGGAACGCTCGCCGGACTCTCGCTTGTCTATTTTTTCGGAACGGCTGATATTGAAAGTCCAGACTCTTACCCCGAACACGAAACGACATTTCTTCTCGACCGCACGGGAGAGCATATTCTCTATCGTCTCTACGACGAAGAAAACCGCCGGATTCTTTCCCATACAGACATTCCGAATTCAATGCGGCTCACCACTATCGCAACGGAAGACGACGCTTTTTTCAAACACTTCGGTATCGACCCGCTTGCCATGCTCCGCGCCCTTTCGGTCAATATCAAGCAAGGAGCTATCGAGCAGGGCGGATCAACTCTCACCCAACAACTTGCTCGCAATCTTTTTCTCACGCGCGAACGAACATGGGATCGGAAAATCAAAGAAATGTTTCTCGCGCTCAAAATAGAACGACGGTTTTCAAAAAACGAAATTCTTGATCTCTACTTGAATGCCGTCCCCTACGGCTCCAATGCCTATGGCATCGAAGCCGCCGCGGAAACTTTTTTCGGGAAACACGCTCGGGAGCTCACAATAGACGAATGTGCTCTTCTTGCCGTACTTCCAAGCGCACCAAGCTACTTTTCCCCCTACGGCAACCACACCGACGAACTCAAACAACATCAGCGCCTCACGCTCGACAAAATGCACCGTGAACGCTTCATTTCCGAAGAAGAATACCTACGGGCGACCGGTCGCGACACCCTTGCCTTTATCACTCCGCGAATCGATTCGATTCTCGCGCCGCATTTCGTTTTTGCCGTTATCGACGAACTCCTGAAAAAATACGACGAAGAAACACTACGGACCGCCGGACTGCACGTTCGCACCACGCTCGACATCGAATTACAAACGAAAGCCGAACGAATTGTTCGTGAAGGCGCCGCAAAAAATCTTTCCCGCCGCGCGGAAAATGCCGCCCTCGTCGCGCTTGACCCGAAGACAAGCGAAGTACTCGTTATGGTCGGTTCCAAAGATTACTTCGCAAGAGATATCGATGGAAATGTAAACGTCACGCTTCGAGCGCGGCAACCCGGATCCGCCTTCAAGCCGTTCGTCTATGCGACTGCTTTTGAAAAAGGATTCGAACCGGAAAGTCTCGTGCTTGATTCGCCGAAAAATTTCGGCCCCGACGGTTCCGGTCGCGATTATATTCCGCAAAATTACGATGGAAAATCACATGGCCTCCTCACGTTCCGACAAGCACTCGCAATGTCGCTCAATATCCCCGCGGTCAAAGTACTCGAGCGCGTCGGCGTTCGGGACGCAGTCAATCTCGCTACACGACTCGGTATTACCACGCTCGATAAACCCGAACGATACGGGCTGTCCCTTGTTTTGGGTGGCGCCGATGTGAAACCGCTCGAAATGGCAAGCGCGTTTTCCGTTTTCGGACAGGAGGGAATCAAACGACCAATCGGATTTATCAAAGAAATCCGCGGGCGCGACAAGAAACTCCTTTTTGAAAAACCGACTGTTGAAGAACGCGTCCTCGACTCGGAAGTCGCCCGTCGTATCAATTCGATTCTTTCCGACAATGCCGCGCGCACACCAATTTTCGGACCGCGAAGTCCGCTTGCTTTTCCATCCGGCGTACAGGTCGCCGCCAAAACCGGAACGACGCAAAATTTTCGCGATGCATGGACAGTCGGTTATACCGAGTCAATCGCTGCTGCGGTATGGGTCGGCAATAATGATTTCTCGCCGATGCTCGCCGGTTCGGACGGTATTTTTGTCGCCGCACCCATTTGGCGCGCTTTTCTCAATGAAGCATTGAAAAAATTTCCTGAAACCACTTTTGCCGCCTACGCACCAAAAATAATCAAACGTGAAACTACGCTTGAATCGCCGGAAAAGAAAATCATCTATATCGATAAAAGAACCGGAAAAATTCTTTCTCCGGAAGACGCTCAAAAACGAAAGAAAAAGAACGTGGAAAAAGTGGAAATCGATCCGTTTGCCGATGAATCCGAATCGGGTCAAAATTTGTAACCCTACTCCCTCCGAAGCGCTTCCATCGGAGACAGTTTAGATGCTTTCCGCGCCGGCGCTATTCCAAAGAGAAGACCGACAGCCATCGAAAATCCCGCACCAAGAAAAAGCGATTTGATTGTGAACACAAGTTTCAAATTGAAACCGAGATTTTCAAAAAGCGCCGTTACGCCGACTACCGCCAGCACGCCAAAAAGAATCCCAAGAACACCCCCGATTCCGGTAATGATAATCGCTTCGACGAGAAACTGGGCAAGAATACTTGATGATCGCGCTCCGAGGGCTTTTCGCAGACCAATCTCACTTGTTCGTTCCGAGACCGACACATACATCACGTTCATAATTCCCACCCCGCCGACAAGAAGCGAAATTGACGTCAGCGAAAGAAGGAGAATCGTGAGCGCACCAAGAACATCGCCAAGCGTTTCTTGCGCTTCTTTTGTCGATGTAACGGAAAAATCATCTTTTTTCGGATCATCGATATCGTGCCGATTGCGCATAAGAGCGACAATATCCGCGACCGTATTCGCATCCTTCGTTCCATCCTTCATTTTCACCGAAATCATTTGCACATAATCGATTCCGAGAATTTTCGAGAGAAGTGTTTCGACGGGAACATAGGTCATCGCGTCAAGATTGAAAAATGCGGCCGTTCCACGCGATTCGATCACGCCGATAACGCGATATTTTTCCCCTTTGATGGTAATCATTTCCCCAATCGCATCGCCTTTCCCGAAAAAAGTTTCCTTGGTTTCCAAACCAAGCACCGCAACGCGAGCAAGACTCTTATCCTCTTCGTCGGTAAAAAATCGTCCCGCGGAAAGCTTGATATTTTCATCGACAAGCGGCGCTTCGGCATTCGTCCCGAAGAGGAGAATCCGCTTTCCAACCGACCCGTATGTCGCACGCTCTTGACCGATCGTTCCCGCATACGCCGCCTCAACATTCGAGAGTTTCGTGATCGCATCGCGATCCTCCGCGGTCAGCGTGGTAATCTGTGTTCCCTGCGTTCGTCCTCTTGCATTTTCCGACGACATCGTTCCCGTATTCGGAATCTTCACTTCGACTTGAACGAGATTCGTCCCAAAACTCTCCACCTGTCCCAGGACAAACCCTCGCACCCCTTCCCCAAGCGACATCACGACGACTACCGCAAACACACCGATCACCACTCCGAGCAATGCCAAAAACGTCCGCGCCTTGTGTGTCCGGATCGTTTTCATGGCAAAAAAGAAAGATTGGAAATTTTTTTTACTCATACCGCAATGCTTCCATCGGGCTTACGCGGGAGGCTTTGAGTGCCGGGTAGAGACCGAAGAGAATACCTATGAGCAAAGAAACGCCAAACCCAATCAAGATCGACGAAATCGGTACGAGAAATTCCCAATCATAGCCGAGCTTTGGAATAATGAATGACGCGAGAAACGCGAGACCGATACCAAAAAGAACTCCGAGAAGCCCGCCGAGAAGCGTTACGAATGATGATTCGATGAGAAACTGCATCAGAATATGATATGGTCGCGCGCCAACAGACTTTCGAAGTCCGATCTCGCGAATCCGCTGCGACACCGAGATGAGCATCGAATTCATAATACCGATACCACCAACAAGAAGCGAGATCGACGCAATCGCGACGAGAAAATATTTGAGCACATTGGTCACACTGGTAAGCGCGCCGATCGCCGCCTGCGTATTGCGCACCGAAAAATCCGACTCCTCGCCTTCTTCGATATCGTGTCGATCGCGCAAAAGAAGCGTGATATCTTCGACCGTCCGATCGACATTTTCCGCGCGATCCACCTTGCCCCGTGCAAAATTGAGATAGTCGATCCCGAGAAGAATTTTTTGCGCCGTCTCGAGCGGAATGAAGACGAGATTATCCGGATTTGAAAACGCCGTCGACCCGCGTTCCACAAGCACTCCAATCACCTTAAATGGCATTCCTTTCACCTTCACGGTTTCCCCTATCGCATTCCGATTCGGAAACAACTCCTTCGCGCGCGTCGCGCCAAGCACGATCACTCGAGAAAGACCACTCTCTTCTTCCGGAAAAAAGAAACGTCCTTCCGCCACCTCGATTGATTCCACTTCAATCATCGACGGCGACACTCCTTGGTAGCTCATCTCAAATGATTCCGTTGCCGACTCCACTGCCGCAGACCCACTCACGTATCCGGATACCGCAAGAAGATGCGGGACATTTCGACGTTCACGAATCGCTTTCAAATCGTCATTTTTCAGCGCAGTCGAAACAATGCCAAATGCCTGCGCCGGCGGCCCGTCTTCTTCCGAAGCGCCCGGCAAAATCCCGACCAAGTTCGATCCGACTTTTTCAATCTGCGAAAGAATGAGCCGCTGCGCGCTTGCTCCGATCGCATTGACAAGAATCACCGCCGCGACACCAATAACAATACCAAGTACCGTCAAAAGAAACCTTGTCTTCGACGCCGTAAGAGACCGATAGGAAATTTTGAGAGGATCGGAAAATTTCATTCTACTTCAGCAATTCATCTTCACCCTGCGCAAAACGACGATTTGCAATCGATATATCTTCCACGATTCGACCGTCTTTCATCCGGAGCATTCTTTTTCCGTGTTCGGCCGTAAAAGTTTCGTGTGTGACGAGTACAATGGTTCGTCCGGCAGTATTCAATTGCTGCAAAATTCGCATTACCTGAAGACCGGACTTGGAATCGAGGTTGCCGGTTGGTTCATCGGCGAAAATAATTTCCGGATCGTTCACGAGCGCACGGGCGATCGCGACGCGCTGTTTCTCTCCACCGGAAAGCTGATTGGAAAAGTAAGCGGCACGATGCGAAAGCCCCACCGCCTCAAGCGCCGCCCTTACCCGCGCGTCGTTTGATTCCAGTATGTCATCATCATATAGGAGTGGAAGCTCGACATTTTCGAAGACGGTCGTTTTCGGCAAGAGATTGAATGCCTGAAAAACGAAACCGATTTTCTTATTGCGCAATCTCGCAAGCTCATCATCTGAAAATTTACTCACATCTTTCCCCTCCAAGAGATATTCACCACCAGTTGGCCGATCAAGGAGTCCAAGGAGTTGCATCAGGGTTGACTTTCCCGATCCGGACGGGCCCATAATCGAGATAAACTCGCCTTTTTCAATATTGAAAGTCGCGTCATCGAGCGCGCGAGTTTCCACACCCTCATTGGCATATACCTTCTCGAGATTTTTGACGGACAGCAAAATCATAGTCGACATTTCTTTTCTCCAGTATCTTTCGGGGTGATGAGGTGTTCCTGATCGAAGAGCTTCTCTGCATATTCGATCTGAGCGGGAATGAGGGTTTCTTGGATGGAATGGAGAAGTGATTCCGTCTCTCCTTTCAATCTCCATGCTTCGGTGTGGTTTCTTGAGAGAGTCGCTTGGATGATGGTCTCCTTGAAAGATGCCTGCTTGAGGGAGAGCTGATCGAGAGGGGATTTGAGGTGGGGGCAATTGAGGGGCATGGGGTTACTTTTTCTGTCTCGCGCCGATTGTTACTTCGTCGCCTTCCGAAAGACCGGAGAGAATCTCGATCACCCCTTCGTCGCCTTCGAGTCCGGTTTTTACCTCGATTTTTTCAAACTGATTTTCGCCGCGCTTCACTTCGGCGTAATTTTTCCCCGCTTCTTTGGAAAGCGCACGAAAAGGCACCGTAAGCACGTTTTTCCGCTTTGCCGTCTCGATATCGATATTCGCACTCATTCCCTCCCGCAAACGATCATCCGTATCCGAGAGTTTGAATTTTACGAGATACGATACTACGTCCTGTACCACGGTCGATGCCGGGTCGATTTCGATCACCGTTGCCTGAAAATGATCGTCGGATGAAAACGCATCGAAGGTAACGTCTGCCATCATACCGATCGCTACTTTTGTGATATCGGATTCCGGTACACGCGATTCGATCATAAAATCATTCCCTTGTACCAATCGCACGATTCGTTTTCCAATCGCTACCACTTCATTCGCGCGAACATCCACCTTAGAAATCGTTCCGGCAAATGGAGCGAGAAGAACATTTTTTTCCATTTGCTCTTTTATCGTTCGGGCATTTTCCCGCGCCTGTTCGGTAGCAAGTTTTTTTGCGAGCCGTTCTTCGGGTTTGAGACCATCCCAATCGCGCCGCGCCAACTTCTCGGTTTCTTCGGCAATCTGAACGGCAATACGAGCTTCCTTGAGCTGAGACCACAACACTTCCCTATCAAGAGACGCGATTTTCATCCCCTCTTCCACTGCATCTCCTTCTTTTACAAGAAGCGAGTCAAGCGTCCCCGAACCCGGAAAAGACAGATCCGCATACGAAACCGGAACAAGTTCTCCGCTTACGGACACCGTTTCAACAACATCTCCCCGTCTCACGGTTTCCGTGGGAACAACCTCGACATTCAACCAACTCCGATACCAGAAAAATCCGCCGATACCGATCACTATGAGAATTCCGATAATGATTTTCTTTTTCATAATATCAAAACAATCCTTTTTGTTTCGCCGCCTCATCCATCGCCTTATTCGCTTCGGCATCGGCGATCTTATTCTTCTCCCGCGGGATATGTACGAATCGCACCGAATCGAAATCAAGCATCGTATTCCACACTTCCAAAAAATACGGTTGCAGTTTCGCGTTTTCTATCTTGTACTCATGATTGAGCTGTTTGCATGCGAGTTCACTATCCATTCGGAGCTCAACCGCCGCTTGTTTCGCTTTTTCTTTTCCGATCAAACTCTTCACTTTTTTCAATGCAAAAACGATCGCCGCATATTCCGCCTCGTTGTTCGTTTTTGTACCGAGAAATTCGCCGCAGCGTTTGTCGAATGTTTCGATATATACACCCAAAGCCGACGGTCCCGGATTTCCCCGCGACCCGCCGTCCGTATACGCGATAATCGTTTCCATATTTTCATTGTACCATAAAAAAATCGCCCGGTATGGACGATCAAATATTGCAGTATTTCTTCCAGTCGATTCTCCGGAACAGTTTCTCCGGATCCGCTTCACAAATCCGTTTCTTCTCTATTTTCTGTTCCTTCCAAAAAACTTCCCTTCTTTCCATTCTCGAGAGAAGAGAACGCAGAAACGACTCTGACGAGATCCTCGCGAACAGAACCGCGAGAGAGTTTGAGGGGAGGGCAAGAATGCCCGAGTACTCATATTCCTCGATCGTCCCGTCTTCTTCTTGTTTCTTTCGGAGAAAACTTCTTCTTCGTTTTTTTGGAGATGAAAATTCCTCTCGAGGATCCGCAAGCACAGGAACTTTTACGGCAACACACTCCTCATCTTCCCGAAGAACGACCGCGAGTCGCCACTCCGATTGTCCGTTGCCGAGACAGATCTCGGCACACACCGCCTGCCCGGTTTTATACACAGCCGTTACCTCCGTTTTAAATCAACCAATTTGAGCTGTATGGACATTCGCCCATTCCATACATTCTCTTCCAAAGTGAACACTACGTCAATATGGTCGCCTTCATTGAGATCCGGAAATTTTTCTCCGAACGAGAAGCCGATCGCATCGTACGGTTTCGTCCCCCCTTCGGGAAACAGGGTGAGTTTCAAATGTTTGTTGCCATTTCCGACAAGCCGAATATCTCCGATTCGCATATGTTCGAGCAAGAACACCGGTTCGCGATTTCCTTCCCCGAACGGTTCGAATCGTTTGAGATCGGAGAGGAGATCAAGTGTCAGGTGAGACGGAAGAATCCGAAGATCGATATTGAGCATCGGCTCCGGCTTCGTGTTTTTCAGCACCTCCCCCACGAAAGAAGAAAATCGTTCTTCGAATTCCGCGAATCGGTCGTTTCGAATCGTCAGTCCCGCCGCCTGCGAATGCCCGCCGAATTTTTCGAGAAGATCGGAACACGCTTCCAGCGCCTCCATAATATTCAGTCCCGGAACACTCCGGAGCGAACCGCGACTCTTCTCGGAAAGCTGTTCGAGTACAACCGCCGGCTTTCCGAATTCATTGGCAATTCTTCCCGCAACCAGTCCCACCACACCAAACGCGTACTCCGGGTGCGCCGCGATTACACATTTTCTCTCTTTTTGCGCGACCGCTTGCACCCGGACAAGATCCGCGATTCGATCCGACATTTTTCGGCGATCCTTATTGAGCGACTCGATCGTTTCCGCCAGTTCGCGCGCCCGATCACGATCCGTTTCAAAAAGAAGGTCATGCGCCAGTTTCGCGTGAGCCATCCGACCCGCCGCATTGATACGCGGTCCGATTTGAAATCCGATCGCGCGCGCATTCGGACGCCGGTATTCGTCGATTCCAAGATTCCCGACGGAAAAAATTTCTTGAAACCCGATACGACGGGTTTTTGAAAGCACGATCAATCCGTACGAAACGATCATACGATTTTCACCAACAAGCGGCATTACATCCGCAACCGTTCCAACCGCCACAAGATCAAGCATCCACTTCAACTGCGATACCTCGTCCGACAAAAACTCCCGATAGAGTGCCTGTATCACCTTGAAGGTTGTCCCCGCACCGCAGAGCTCACGAAACGGATACCCCGCGTCAGGGAGTTTTGGATTGACAATCGCATACGCATCGGGCAAAATCTCCGGAACATGATGATGATCGATCACGATAAAATCGATTCCCCGTTTTTTTGCATCGGCGATTTCTTCTCTATTCGTCATTCCGCAATCGACCGTAAACGCAAGCGTTGCTCCCGCTCGTTCGAACGCGTCGATCGCATTCACGTGCAATCCATGTCCTTCAGTTTCCTTATGAGGAATATACACAGTGGTCTCAAGCCCAATTCGTTCCAGTGCCGTTCGAAGCAAAACCGAGGACGTTACGCCATCAACATCGTAATCACCGAAAATACCGATCTTTTCATCCTTTTCTTTTGCTTGTTTCACTCGATCGACTACCATTCGCATTGATCGGAAGAGAAATGGATCGAAAAGGTCCCGATCGTAATCCGGAGAAAAAAACCGTTCGACATCTTCTTCTGACACGATATTTCGATCTCGAAGCAGCGCCTCGATAACGGGATGTCGCGAAGATCCGAATGATTCCGCCGATTCGATTTTTATATTCCATTGCGCCACAAAAAAGAGGAAATATCCCGAATGAGTTTTTCAATTTTTGAAAAAGATACCCCCTACTGACAAAGAAGTTCCGCTTCGAAAATTTTCTTCTCCTTGTCTTTCAGGCGAAGACGAAAAGCCGGTTTCCCGTTTATACACGGAAGCGTTTTATCCATACCCACCGATTCAAGCAATCGTTCCGCTTCCGGAGTTCGAATATTGAATTCAATGACATAATCGGTCGCGGACAGCGCGGCCTTGATCCGAGTAACCACTTCGACCGGAGTCGTCATATCGCGAACGATAAAATCTTTTACACCAAGCTCGCGAGCCCTCACCTCATCCTCTTGTCGACCAAGATGGGAAATAAACAAAACAGGAACATTCGCCGTCGCCACATTTTTTTTCAAGACCTCGACAAGCTGAAAACCATCCATACGCGGCATAATGATTCCCGAAAGAATGACATCGGGAACGATCTGACTTGCAAGCGTCATCCCCTCCACGCCGTCATTCGCTTCCCGCACATCGAATCCAGATGCCCGAAATACCTCCGCATACATCGAACGCGTATCACGGTCATCATCAACGAGAAGAATATTGAGTATTTTATCTGTCATGCAATAAGATTCCATTATACCTCACTATTATAACAGAATCGCAAGAAAACAAGAACTCTCGATTATTATTTCAAATCTTTTCCCAGTGTTTCAATAAGTCTTTTTTCTTCAGATGAAAGTTTCTTCGGCACGGAAATCGTAATTTCCACCAAATGATCTCCCCGATCAAAATGTCCAGACCCAATCCCTTTCCCTCGAATGCGGAACACTTCCCCCGGTTGCGTACCTGCCGGAATCTTCATGGTTACATCACCATCGATAGTCCGAACACTTGTCTTCCCTCCAAGTGCCGCAAGCGAAAAGGAAATCGCCTTCTTCGAAACGATATCCGCTCCTCTTCGTTTCAGTTCGTCGTGCGGAATGACATGAATGCCAATAAAAAGATTGCCCGCGGGTGCGCCGATTTCTCCGGCTTCCCCTTTTCCCGGAACCGAAAGCATTTGACCGTTTTCGATACCAGCGGGAATCGAGACCGTTATTGTCTCGGTGTCGATCCGACGACCATCGCCATGACAAGACGGGCACATTTCCGAAAAATTCTTTCCCTTCCCGCGGCATCGACCACATACAGTCGCCTGGCTCATCGCGCCGAAAATCGTCCGCACAGTTTTTTGAATCCTTCCGGTACCATCACAATCCGAACACGATACCTCTTTCGATCCTTTCTTTCCTCCGACTCCTCCGCAATCCGAGCAAAGATTTCGTTTTCGAAGAGTGATTTCTTTCTTTACGCCGCGCACCATTTCCTCAAACGATATTTCGACATCCACTTGTACATCCGATCCGGCTTTCGCTCTTCCAGTGGCCCCAAATCCGCCTCCGGAAAAAATATCTGAAAAAATATCTTCGAAGCCACCGCCTCCCGAAAACTGAAATCCTCCCTGCGAAAAATTTCCAAAATCAAAACCCTCGAAGCCGCCGAATCCCGATCCTCCGGATGGCCCCTGACTATTGAATGTTTTTCCGAATTGATCGTACTGCCTGCGTTTCTCCGGATCGGATAGTATTTGGTACGCCTCATTCGCTTCCTTGAATTTTTTCTCGTCGCCCGTTCCCTTATCTGGATGGTGCTGATGCGCCAATTTCCGGAATGCCTTCTTGATATCGTCTTGCGAAGCATTTTTAGAAACACCGAGTATGGAATAGTAATCTTTCGACATAGGAAAATTTTTTTACTTGTTTTCCAGAATACCTCAAAAGAAAAAAGTTAGCAATCTCTTCTCTTGAGTGCTAACTTTTTGCTTAGGGCAAATCTGCAGTTCCTACTTTTAAATCTCACTGATTTCCTCTACTTCTCGAAGTTTTGTCTGAAGCACAACCAGTCCGGATATCCGTAAAAAAAGAAATATCAGCCATGCAAACCACGCCCATACAAACCCAAGAACCGAACCAACGGACAAAATCGTCAGAAAAAACAAGAGTCCCAAAATCCCCCGAAGCGAGTCCGTTGATCCACTTCGCCCACCACTCATCCCGGAAATCGCTAGGAGTTTCGCATTGACCAATTCCGAAAGCACATCGAGCATTCGTTCTCCCCCGTTCACCGAACGATGCAGAAGATCGGATAGTTTTTTTCTCCCTTCGGACAGAAAGGCATTCTTTTTTTCTTCTTCAAGTCGGGTGCGAATATCTTGTTCCGAAACCCCCATTTCACCGAGCATCCCTTGTATCGCAGGATCGATGACATTACTGGGGGTCGGTACGTTTTCCGTAAAAACACCAAACAAAAACTCATCAACCGTTGGATTGGTATTTGATAACTGAATAAGTCCAGGATTTGATTTTTCCACCAGTCGCAACATACCCTGCCCAAGTCCTTGTGAAAAACTCACTTTTGGAAGCAAATTTTCCACCGGCGTATCGTGCAAAAGTCCTATGTATGCTCCCGAAATCGCAAATGACCACCCGATAACAAGCGGAAAAATTCCTTGTTTTGCACAAGAGAACACCTGAACCTTAAGGCGATAAAATGTCTCCTTTCCAACCACCGATGTCGATCGGAACAAAAAGTACCCCGCAAGTAAAAACGCGATACCAATTTCGACTGAAAACGGAAGGAAAAGCATTGGTATCAAAACGGCAAACGCGGTTACACCCCGAACAAACCATGGTTGCACAAATACCGCCTGCAGCAGAAACAACACCGAAATTGCTGAAAAAAATACCGCAAGAACAATCCATCCGCGCGTCGCATCAAAACGAATCGCTTGAAAAAGAAACCTCCACGCAAAAAAAGCAGTTGCAACCTGCATGAGAAACAGAACACTTACAATAATATTTTTTTTGGAAAGTGTCATAGTCCGACCCGTACTTTGTTTATTTTATGCTCTTCGAAATCTTTGGAAAAAACCGTTTCTCCAGTGTTTGGATCCGATAAGAAAAACCAATATGGATTTGGGGTCGGGTCAAGCGCCGCCCGAATCGATGCAAGACCGGGATTATTGACCGGTCCCGGCGGAAATCCGGAGTGAAGATAGGTGTTGTACGGAGACGGAACTCTCGTCTCTTCAAGCGAGTACTTGACCCGATCAACCCCAAGAACATACTGCAGCGTCGCACAGCTCTGAAGCGGTTGCTCCGCTTTGATGCGTCGCAAAAACAAATCCGCCACCATTTTCCGATCCGCTTCGCTTCGAACTTCGGATTCAAGAAGGCTTGCGAGCGTGATCGTTTCTTTCAAACTTTTCGTATTCATTTCCATTTTTGCAAACAAACCCGCTTCGGTGAGTCGTCGATTGAAATTCGAGAGCATCATCCGAACGATAGTGTCGGCATTGCTTCCGATCGGAATATCATAGGTGTCCGGGAATAAAAATCCTTCGAGAGAAAGATCGTCCGGAATATCCGCGAGAAACGGGAAATCCTTTTTGTATTCGGACACTCCGCGACTCGAAAGGGCAAGAAAGTCCGTTCCCGAAAAACTATTCGCCGTCAATCGATCCGCCATCTTCTTCAATCGCCATCCTTCCGGAAACGTTACCCGAATTGTTTTCGGCAACACTTCGCCATCCGCCATTTTCCGAGTGATATCGTCGATCGTTTCTCCCGGTTTCACAAGATATTTCCCGGCCTGCAATTTGTTTGCTCGCCCGCTCCAGTACGCTTTCGCTGCAAATCGGTATGGTGATGATACAAGTTTTTCCCGATACAGTTTTTCTCCGACTTCAAACGCGCTGTCTCCGGATACAATTTCCACCACCTTCCCTTCCCGCGAAAGTTCCCGTTCGGAAATCCCGTCGCCATACCACCACACCAGCACCCCGAGGACACCACACCCGAAAACACCGATTATTCTCAAAAGAACTTTTTTCATCGATCACTCTTTTAAAATGAAGACCGCTCCACAAACGGAACGAAATTGAATCCCGAAAACTCTTCTTTGTAAAAATCATTTTCACCGCGTTTTTCGAAATAACAAATTTTATTGTAAATCGGAACGACCAACTTTCCGCCGACTTTCAGTTGTTTTTTGAGCGCATCGGGAACCTTGCTTGCCATTGCCGTTACCAGAATGCGATCATACGGGGCCTCTTTTTCGAATCCGTCGCTCGCATCACCCAAAAGACATTCCGCCCTTCCTTTCGAAATAAATCCGTATTTTTCGATATTTTCTTTCGCAAATCGATGCAAATCTTCGAGTCGCTCGATTGTAATCACTTTCCCGTCATCACCGACAATCGATGCGAGAAGCGCCGCCGTCCACCCCGACCCCGTCCCCGCGTCAAGAACCTTTTGACCCTTTCTCGGGTCAAGAAGTTCGAGCATAATCGCGACCGTCTTTGGAGACGATACTGTTTGCCCATGCCCGATCGGAAGCGGCAAATCAGCATCCGCCTGTTTGCGAAACTTCGATAGCACGAACTCTTCCCGACTGATCGCACTCATCGCATCGATCACCGCATCACTGCGGAGATACCCGTGATACATAAGATCGTTCACCAGCCGACTCATAGGATTGTACTTTATAATCCAATCACCTGGACAAACAAATCCCGTTTTCGCCCTCCGTCAAATTCGACCGCAAAAATATTCTGCCGCTGCCCGATAAGAAGTTTTCCTTTGTCGACCGGAATGGTTTCACTCGCCCCAAGGAGAAATGCCTTACAGTGGGAATGCCCGTTCGATCGACCATCGGAGATAACATCCCGGCGAATTTCGAAAAGATCATGAGAATACTGATCATCAACCGGTACGAGCCGATAGAGCACCCGCATAAAATCCTGCAGCAGCATTGTCTCGTTATGATTGATCGCGAGACTCATTGTACTGTGCTCGGAATAGAGAAGCACCTGTCCTTCTCGAATTCCGGAGCGGTCAATCACTTCTTGCACGCGATCCGTCAAATCGACAAATTCGATCTGGGTCTTCGTCTCAAACGCGATTTTTTCCTTGTGTATTTTCATACGCTCTTGATAGGCGTCTTATAAACTCGAGAGTTCCGACTTCAGTACGTCTTTCGATTGTACGCCGACAAATTCTTTTATCACCTTTCCCCCTTTGAAAATCTTGAGTGATGGAATCGACATAATACCGTACGCGGAGGCGGTATTTGGGTTTTCATCGACATTCAGTTTTCCAATTTTCACATTCGACATTTCTTGCGCGAGTTGTTCGATCACCGGCCCCATCATCTGGCACGGCCCACACCACGGTGCCCAAAAATCAACAAGCACCGCCTTCTCGCTTTTTACGACTTCCGCTTCAAAATTTGCATCGGTCAATTCCAAGGCCATAATTTTTTGGACGAACGAATCGCCGAAAAATATTCGACGAGAGAACGACCATCGATCAGAAAGTTACAAATATATTATACAAAATTTTTCCATTTCAAACAAAAGGGCGCGTCTCTGCGCGCCCGAAACCCCGTAAAAACAAAAGCGCTTCCTATTGAATCATCGGGAGATATTGATCCAATAAAAAGTTCGCTATCTCCCTTTTCTTCCTTTTATTCCGAACAACCCCCTTCATCCCTTGCGCATGAATCACGACCACCTTCGCGCCGAAAAAAACTTTACTTGGGAGGTCATTCGTCTCGCTCGCCGGAAGAAACACGAGCGAGCGGCCGGCTATCCAGATACTCATTCCGTTTTCCAAGTTACGGAAGGTGATAACCCTTTCAAAAATACGGTCCCCGCTCTGAACCAAGGAAAACGTATGAAACTGGAAGTCCTCAATTCTAATAACGGGTGCCATTTTGGACCTGGATGGCTTCGCACGCCGTAGTATGGCCAAAAGCATATCCCCTCCCCTCCGTCAAATTGGTAAAAAACATTCATTCCGTTCTGAATTAGGACACTCTGTGTCAGAGTGTCAGTATGGAAAA
>CAYTED010000003.1:0-136210 GCA_964436855.1 uncultured Bdellovibrionales bacterium
AAAGAAAGTAATCTTTGTTTGAGTCAGGTGTCCTAATTGAGGGGTGAATTCAGCACTATTGCGAACAAAATAAAATAGCACATACGTGCTATTTCGTCAATACCTAGCTCCGCATCGTGAAGGACGTTAGAACCGTGATACAGAGCCAAGAATACTTGTATATTCCTGGGTTTACTGTCCTTTCTTGAAGTATTCTTCGAACTTTTCTTTGAGTACTTGATATCTCTCAGGAGTTCCCACTCTTTTTGCTCCTTCGTCATCCAAAACATTTTCTCTTTTCAAAACTCGTGTGGTAGAGAGCGAGACCTCTTCTTTCATTTGCTCTCGGCTAAAGTCTTGCTCGGTACCATCGGGAAGGATATTCCAAATGTGATTATGCACTTTATCATTAGCAAATTCACCACCAAACAAGTCATGCACAATCAAAGCAGTGACCGCACATTGGCCATACGCTTTATTTTCTTCAGACCAATCTTCCTGTGTATTCGGAAAGCTCGTTTCCTTACTCCAAGATAATTGAAAGGCTTCTTCGATAGCCTTGAATTGTTCTGGGCTCAATAGCTTACTTTGGGTATAAAGATTTTTCATAAACAAAGTATACCAGGTTCTAACTCTCACGATGGGTAACAAAAAATGAGGCTTACATAAGCCTCAAATTTCAGTGCTCCACCTACTGAACACTATTAGAACCTCTATACAGGAGGGCAAGGAGTCAAAGTTCTACTACTTCGGACTAAAGAAGTTTATGGAACAAGGCGTGTAGAGTTTACCTCACCCCGCTTTTCACTATTTCTGAAAAAGAAAAGTCTCGGTAACTGTATGACAGCTCCGAGACAAAGTGCGACCCCTCATTGCGAAAGCTCCTCTTCCAAAATCTGATAGACCATCGAAACGCTGATTCCCCTCATACACTGCAGGGTATTCGGGTTCGTGCACTTCTCTGGCCGTCCAGCGAAACAAGGGGCACAATCCAAGCCAAGACTGATTTTTCTTTCCCTACCGTAACCGTAGGTCTCATTCTCTGGTTGCGGCCCCCAGAGTGAGATAGTCTTCTTTCCGAGCCCCAGAGCAACGTGCAAGCCGAAAGTATCAGCCGAAATCACGAGCGGGATACGGTCAACCAGCGAGATGAACTGGCTTATCGTATTTCCATAGCCCGTAAAGACGAGGTTACCAAGTGGCTCTGCCTTGTTCAAACCAGATATGATATCGTAGGCATCGACATCTTCCAGCCCAGCCAAAACTAGCAACTTCCACTCGGGATGGTACTCCTGGCACAGCTTGGCCAGCTCGTAGAAATACCGAGGCGGCCACCGCTTAGCGCTGTGATGTTCACTGCTGCCGATGTTGAGGCCGACAAGCACGTCTGTTTCAGTGATGCCCTTTGATACAAGAAGGGTCTGCGCCCACCTGTCGTCTTCTGGTCTCATCACTAAGTCATAGGATTGCTCCTGCCACTTCAATCCCGCCGTCTCCAAGAGGATCTGTTGCATCGACTTCCTGTTTTCCCTCCTACGGAATTGGTCGTTGGTCTGCAACCAGAGGAACTCTTCAGCGGAACGCGATGCCTGAACCAGATTTCCAAGTTCATTCATCGCGAATCCTCGTTTCTTTAGAAGTAGGTCGCCAACGAAAGCGAGATGAAGCGAGTTGGACTCGAAGTTGATGATTTGGTTGTATGCTTGCGCTCCCAAAATCATCAGACTTTCCCAAGTTGTTGGATACGCCCTGTCAACGCTCGGGATGTTTTTCTCCACCAGCTCAACAGACTGCTTGCTGGTCAGCCATTGAATGCGAGCATTCGGGCTGCGTCGCTTGATTTCCTTGGCAACTACACTTGTCCGCAACGCGCTCCCGAGTCCACCGGCCTCGACAATCAAAACATTTTCTTGAATCGGGGCGTAGAGATGGCAGTTTTCACACCCCTCTACCAGCCCCAACTTTTGCTTACTGCAAGGCTTATAGCCCTGCCACTCTCTGCAGTCGGTTCGAAAGACTCTCATTTCAGCTTCTCCTTGTGATGTGAAAAAACTTGCCGAAAGTTACACTGAACTTTGACAAAATACTGTAACACGAGTTTACTAGAAAGACAAGACTTAACTTTACTGCTTTATGAAGATTGCCTTCCCGCTGCCAACGGATAACCAGTTCCACCAATACTGCTCAAAGTGTCATTCGGAAAGCATCAATCGGGTTTTTGAAGGAGAGAAGACTTTTTATCTCTGCGATAGCTGCGGTGATAAATCCCCTCGCCTTATTGTCATTGACCCCAAGACAGTCTGGTGGGTGGACGAGGCCACTAAAGAATACTGGCACGAAAGCGTAGGCGTTTTCGTGTTTAATAAGGCTGGTAAAGCTCTATTTTTTGAACGCACTATCTATCCCTTTGCTTTCGCTATCCCAGCAGGTCACCTGGATACTGGAGAAGATGCAGAAACAGCTGCCAAACGAGAATTGCAGGAAGAGGCAGGCATTGAAGTTGAAAATGTAAAACTCTTTTCAGAAGAAGATGTCATCGGCGATGAGTGTCGTCGTGGTGCTGATAATCATAAATGGCATCTCTACACCACCAAAGTAGAAAATGTTGGTGAGATAAAAATAAACGACGAGGGAGTTAAGCCAGTATGGCTCACTCTTGATGAGGCGCTCCAAAAAGAACTCGTCTATCCCGTCAAATATTTCATTGAGAAATACGGCGACAAACTTTCCTCGTAGAGGTTCGAACGTCCATTTCGGGGTAATAGAAAAAGGGGCTTATCTTAGCCTCTTTTATCTTAGCTCCGCATCGTAAAGGATGTTAGAACGGTGATAGAGAAGCAGGAGTTAACCTACGTACCCGAGGTATCTGCCTTAAAGCTAGAAGAAATATAATAGAACACCAAACAACATTGGAGAGGGAGAAAAGATATTCTTGAGGAATCCAGTGAGAGATAATGATTAGATTCAAACTATACGCTCCTACGCTCATTGCCCAGGACCATTTATCTTCGGTCTCAGGGTAAAGATAAAGCTTTTTCACCATAATAATGTAACCAAACATATCAATAAGGACGCTTATGACGAGGGTGTACCAGGGGCTCGAGAAATACCACCATAAAAATATCCCGATGAATGTGAGAATGAAAAGTATGATTTCCAACCGATGAAACTTTATAAATCCATATTTCAATGCAAGTAAAGCGATACTCGCGTTCAGTAAGGTGAACGTTCCCACAAGATATAATGATTCGCGAGCCCCTAGAGAATAGGAGGAGATAAAAATACAAATCATCGACGTGGTAAAGAGTAACCACCCCGAAAAACTTGGCTTCGTTTTTCCTTGAAAGATTGAAACTATATACCTACCTTCTGCGAGAACAGCAAGTACGGTGGCCAATAAGGTGAGTAGCAAAGTCATAGTATAAACGAGATATTACACAAATGCATTGTATCAGGTTCTAACTACAACACTTGTGTAACAAAAAAAGGTTCATATAAGCCATTTTTTTAACTGCTCCGGGTACTGGATGATGTTAGAACCTACTTTATAAGACAGCCGATAAATTGAGAGCCCTCATCAAAATACTCTACATTATAATTTGATAGTGTCTTTTTTAATTGTTCTAAGGTATATCGATAAGATCTAAGTAAAAGTAACTTGTCTCCTTTTTGAACTCCCACCCTTTCTAACTCTGAACTAACATTTCTTAGAGTCGCATATATCTCTACCTTATCTGTGACCTCAATACTGGTAATATCTTTTTCAAAGTCTAACCCAACTAAAGCTAGCTTACTCGGAAGCATTTTTGGAGCAATCACTTCCTTATATGCTTTCTGGATTTTCCTCATATCCACCCTATCTCTCAATTGAACAGTAATGAAAAATGTTCCTTTCGAGCCAGCTATCTCTTCTAATATTTTAAGTATTTCGTTGGGTTTATAATTTGTGAAGGTTAGACCAAGAGAGACAAATCTGTACTTATTGGGAAGCTCTTCTAAATCCTCTTTCAAACTTTCGAATGTTTGGTGTATGGGATGCGTTGAAATGCCTCGTGATTTTGCATACTCATCAGCAATTTCAAACATTTGCTGGCTAATATCTATTGGAGAACGTATAAGAAGGATTTCTTCTGCAGTAATGCACTGTCTTGAAAAGACTTTTCTTTATGTTCTGTGCCAGGACCAAGGTCAAGATAAATAAAATCATTTGGAAGCACCCGAACAATGTCAGGTGCAATCTGCTGAATAAAAAGAGACTCTTCGTCCGTTACAACTTTTTTATAACTACTGTCTTCCTCATCTTTCTGAGCCTCTTCATAGGCGCTCGAAGTTTGAGGTGTATATAAAACAGAAGAGTTTGAGTAATCCCAAATCTTATCTGAAATCTTTGAAATTGATTTTATAGCCTCATCCTTAAACCAATCTTCTGAACCAATTTTTTTCATATTCTCAGTATACCAAAGGTTCGAACGTCTAACCCCTAGTATCAAAAAAGAGGCTTAAAAAAGCCTCAAATTAGGTTGCTCCGGCTATTGGAAGAAGTTCGGATCTGTTTGAGAAAAACAAGTAAATCCTCTACCGATGTTTTTTGAATTTTTCACCAATCTTCCACACTCCTTTTTCACGAAACGCTGGGATGTTTTGTCGACGAGCCGCATTAGAGAGGGCGGGTGACGATTCACCGTGTTTCTTAGTATATTCGGAAAGAGCGATAACCCTTTCTCCTTTCAGGTAAGTGATACGCTTATGTAATGATTCTATGAGAGCGAGAGAAAACACCTTTTCCATCGTTTTCGAGTTCTTTTGATCACGATAATCTGAAAATGCTTTATAGTACATTTCTTTCTCTTTATCTCGAACGATAACCAAAGGAAATCCTAATCGAAGCAGTTGATAACAAGCAAGAGCCCGACCAATCCGACCATTACCATCACAAAATGGGTGAATGTTTTCGAAATGTAGATGGAACTTCGCTATTTTATCGAGAAAATATGAATCATGATCACTTCCGTATTCGGAAAGAATCGAGTCAAGCATCAGATCGACATGCTCTGGAGCCGGAGCGATATATGTCCCCACTCGAACATACTCTCCTTTATTTCGGAAACGCCCCGCAATCTCATCTTTAATGCCTCCAATGAGCATCTGGTGCAAGAGTAAAATTACGTCCCTATCAATTTCTTTTTCCTGGGATTTTGTACGGATATAATTGATAACACGAGCGAGATTTTTCGCTTCAAAGACTTCCCGCACAGACACATCTCGCGATACTGCAATATCAAGGAGAATTTTTTCGGTCTCCCGGAGCGTCAGAGTTGAATTCTCAATAGCATTGGAGTTATAGACACTCTCCGGGATTTCAGCTTCATCAATAAGAGTCAAAAGTGATTCTTTTCCCTTTTTTAAAGCATCAAATTCTTTCTTTAATTTTTTGATATGATTCCGAATTGGTTTAGTAATAGCCATATTTTTTAGTGAATATTATGTATTTATTATAGTCTATTCACTATATTTTGTCAATTTATAGTTAACACCATGCATAAACATCACCATATTCACTGTTTTTTATCGACACAACTGAATCTGCTTGGTAAGAATAACAAAAAATGAGGCTTATTCAAGCCTCAAATTTCAGTGCTCCGCATCGTGAAGGATGTTAGAACGATTGTTCAGAAACAAGGCTGTATAAATATTCCTGATTTGAGTTTTTAGACAAAAGAAAAAGTGGCTTGGCATTCGCCTTACCACTCCTAGAACCCCACTCGCGTCTTACTTGGTGACCAGCCACGCGCGTGACCAAATTCGGTAGACGTGATGGTAGTCGTTTTCCACCATGAAGCCAAAAGCCAGCTCTTCGCGAGCAAAGTCCCCATCGCCACCGAAGAGACCCCTGAGTCCCGTCTCCTTGTCCTGACTAAAAGAAGTTCCCCAACATTCACGCTCGTGTTGAATGAAGGCCCAGAGTGCTTCTACCATCGTAGCGCCTTGTTCGGGGAAAGCTTCGTAGTCAGCTTCGGTGAGGACACGAAACATGAACCTCAGTCCGAACTTCGATACCACGCGCATCTGCATGAGGTACCCATCTTTGCCTGGCTCTTGCGACTCCTTGGTAAAGACTGCAAAGTCCTTCTCTCGATTGGTCGCCCAGGCAGGACACACCCCCATAACTCTCATGAGGGCTTCGAAATCTACTTTGGAAATGTCGTTGCCGAAGTAGACCGCACCACCACAGGCCTCATGTATCGGAGCTGCCTTGAGCGGGTTACCTGCTTCGGGCACTTGGTATCCGTAGACACCCGTTCCTTGAGGAAGACTCAAGGAAAAGTCTCCAGGATACCCTTCCACCGTGTTGTTGTCCCACATCGGCGGAGAAATACGAATCTGGTCACCCAGTTGGAACACGATACGCCTCGAAGTTGCCATCACCGTCTCCTTGTTAAGTTGCCATCGCCCAAATTGGACTGCGTAGAAGACTATCGTTTTGTTAGTTTGTCCATACTCGGTTCTAGCCTTCACTCAGGGTAACAAAAATAGAGGCTCAACAAAGCCTCTATTTCAACTGCTCCACCTATTGGAGGAAGTGAGAACCAATCTAATGAAAGGAATAAGGCAGGGCGACCTGTGTTGAATCACACTTCTCCTGTAATTTTTTCCTCTTCACATTTGTACTCAGAATACTCGTCTTCTGCTAATCCGCGCTTCTCATCAGTGACACGAAAACTATCATAGTTTACATACACTCTATCGCCTCTACAAAAGACCCATTTATCCAAAGTCTGACGTGACCACCCGCCACCTAATATTTCAAAGGCTTCTGGATAAACACCTTGCAAACGCGCTTGCTCACCGAGGTTTTGCAGTGATTTCGGATACATCACCACATAATTATTTTTCCAATACCCATCAGACATTTCATTCATCTTACAGGCTTCTTCGCCTGTTTTCTCTTTCAGGCTAGGGAGAGGCAGTAGCTCCAAAGAATCCACTACTCCCTGAAAAAGATCCCGTCGTGTAGAGGGCGTAGCAGAAAACGAAAGAGCGATAATAAGACCGTCTCTTTTTACGTACACAGTTTCTGCATAGTATCCTCCATCTCCTTCATCTCCCGTATATGTCTGAAGACCCTGAACCGCCCCTCCCCCTGTAACCCGAGCTGCTCCCACCCATGTTCCTGACTCCACCGGTATAGACCAGCGCTCTAGAATTGAAGCGCCTGGCAAATTGGAAAGATAGCTATCGATGCCACTTTCAGCTTTTCCATCTCCAAGCTGGGCGCAGAAAAGAGATCGTATATAAGTAGCTGATTGATAAGGTAATCGAACATATCTATCTTCACTCCCTGCTTCATGAAGATCTCTTTCTGGCGCAACGACTCGATTATCAGAAAAATTTAAAGGATATTTTACCCTATATCCCGCTAAAGTATTTTCATATTGTCCCTCCCATTTATCAATCTGAAGTCCCGTCTTTTGACCCTTCCATTCCTCTAAAGTAGTGAGAATCCTCCTATAAGTATCTTCTAGTGGGTAATCCTTAATCACCCTCATCCGCACTTCACACATCCGCTCTCCGCAAGGAAGATAAGTGGCGAGAAAAGGCTCTTTTTCCCAAGATTCAGACGAAGCAACAATAAAGCGAGGAGTTCCATTTATACTTTTTCCGTAATGAGTGGTATCCCACCACTCATTCCATTGCCAATTTTTTACCAATCGTAGCCACCACCAAGAGCCCGGGGAAAGACTGAGAGGATTTTCATGAGCATAAATCCAAACTCCTGCTGTAGGCTTCGAAAAAGGATCTAAATCCATCCAAGAAACCACTACCTCGTCATTGTCCTCCCGTACTCCTTCAAAAATCGAGAGGTACTGAAAAGATATGTTTTTATCGGAACTACGATAGAGCGTCCAACTTGCCGGCATCTGATTCTCCACAATAGTATTCTCTAATGGCTCTTGCAAAAGAGACATATTCAATTCTTGTGATGTTTTCTGCTGTTTTTGAAAATACTGCCCCAAAGAAAAATACACCCCAACAAGGGCGACTAGAGTTAAGCCTAAAATAAGAAGTTTCTTTTTCACAAATCTATTATACCAGATTCTAACCTACCATTTAGGGTACAAAAAATGGGGCTGGTTTATCAAAATGGCTCATCCACCGTTTCAACTTCCTGAAGATTATCTATCGCATCAACCATCTCGTAGTAGGTCGCTCCTGAATACATCTGGGCGTCTGACATGCTACTGTTCGCAGTCTCAATGTTGTCATTAGCCTCACTCAAGGCAGTTTTGTACTCTTCCAGAGTGTACTCGCAAATATCCAGCTCTTCGTTGTTTTCTGATGCGTACGTGATACCCTCTTCGATTCCAACCTCTCTGCCCTGTTCATAACCAGAATCGTGTGATGTCCAAATGAGATACCCAGTCACAACAACCATGACCAAGCCTATCCATCCGTGTCCCTTCTCATTTACATCAGTCATAGAATTATCCTCAGCATTGAGCGTCACATGCAGTTCCATCATGATCCGCATCACGAGCCGAACACCCGCAGGAATTAAGCTGATATTGAGCTTCTGCACAAGACATATTCGGACAGGTCTTTTTGCAATTACATGCCCACCCAACACCGCCTGTAGGAGCAACTGGACTTGAGACAGCGGGCTCCGAAGTCGGCGCAGGCTTTACTGCTGGCTGTTCAGTGTCGCCATCACAGACATCCCCCCAGAATCCCCTCTTGCCCTCTCTCGCCTTGGTCTCAGCCTCCTTGAACTCAGACTGGTACTTGTACGGTGTATTGTAAGTATATTCGTGAGCGTACCCTTCCTCAATCATGAGTTTGTTGTAAGAGGTGCCATCTTCAAGAAAGACATAGCGGAGCAACCGGTTGTACTTATCAAGCTCGCCTTGAGATGGATCTGCTTCAACTCTTACCTTCTTCCCGGTCAACATCACTTTAGCCTTAGCAGACGCTTCTTGAGCAAAACACTGCACGGGCTTACGAGGATCGACTGTCTCGGGCGTATCCATACCAATCAGTCGAAGGACTTCGTTCCTACCACCCATATTGAGAGTCAGCGTGTCGCCATCGACTACCTTTACTACCTCGTAGGTCTTTTCTGTCTTTACCTCCTCAACTACCGGAACCACGTCGGCAGGTACAGTATTTGATTCGGTAACCGTTTCAGAAGTAGCCTGCGCTTCGTCTACAATAGGTTGCGACTGAACTACCAGAGCCGCTTTCTGTTTCTGTTCAGCTGCCTCATTGACATCGCTTGTCACTCCAAACAAAACAAAGAAGGCGAGGGTTGCTAAACCGAAGATAGCGCTTGTCTTCGCTCTCGTTGCCTCTTTTTTCAAAAAACGTGAAAAAACAGTTGGCCTGATGAGACCAACTACTAAACAGACTAATGAGACTGGCATTAACAAGAAAAATACGTATTCCATATTTCACTTATCTCACTTTTAACCCCTAAAAGCAATACTTTGGTTCGAACCTACCATTTACTTAGCTAAAAAAGAAAATCCGATGTTTTTTCCTCGGTCTATCATGCTCTGCTCCACCTATAAACCATTACTAAATTAGAAGACGGTGTCCGAACCTAATTCGATACAAATTTAAACCTAAATTACTCAGGCTTCTCTTCGACGACAGGATTAATAGGGTCACAATATTTCTCCATCATCTCTATAGCTGGCAACATATTCTCTTCACATTTTTTAAGAAAATACGCTAGTGTTGATCTAGTGATAGAAAATCGTCCCCTAGTCATCCTATACAAAACCTCATTGAACGCCCTGTTTCCAGGGTAGTGAAAATTAAGCAACTCCCTCATTTTCTTGAAATTTGATGTATACGTAACATCATTTCCTATTACAAGAGTGAAGCTCACCCAATAAGACTTTTTTGCAATATCCCTTCCAATTTCAATTAAATCATCTTCAGTTAGACTTATGTTCAAATCGTCCACAACAGATTTAGCTTTATCTAAATGCTCCCTATAGCCGCGAGTGAGCATTAGGCCTAGATCAAAGGAAAATTTACCTTTTCTGGCTTGCTAACTACAGATTTTCCATAAACAAGATACCCTTCTGAATAACATAAAAACTTAATCTTCTCATTATTAGGCAAATCTAATTCCTTTGAAGTTAGGATGATGGAAGAAATTTTAGTATGCAGGCTAGACTTAACGGGCTCACAAAGTCTCTCAAGAAAAGCCTTAAAATTTGAATCTAAGTCACCAACAAAAATAATATTTATATCTGAACATCCTGGAATAAAATCGTCTCGCAGAACACTTCCGACTACATAAACTGCCTCCATTTTATTGCCATACACCAGCAAAAGCGCACTTATTAAAGCATCTATTATTGCTTTAAACATTTTTGGCATTGAATCTTGCTCATACTTAATAGGCTGGACACGAACTTGATCCCATAGTCTCATGTACCTTTTTATTACCTTAAAGTCACCTACAAACTCTGGAAAATGATAATACGTAACAAGCACTCTTGATATATCATCAATATTTTTCTTAATGAGGGCTAGGTTTTCAAATAATTTAGTCGCTCCTTCCTGTTGCCATTTCAGGTAGTATTCATCTGCTTCTTTAGACAAAACCTCCTTGCCATAATCTGTAAGCATTGAGGTAAAATTTTTGTCGAGCATTGTGCTACGACTACTCGCCTTAAAATAACTGTCGATTCGTGGAAGAGGATTTTTAAAGTGGTGATATTCAGTTCGTAATATTAAAAGTTTAGCCAGCGCATCTCTTGGAACCGCCCTATCATTCCATTTATTTAAAGCTTCAAATAGACCAGGGATGCGCTTTACTGTAGAGTCATCTAAAAGCTTGCTTAAAAGCTTTTTCTTCGGAGCCTCTTTATAAGAATAAGTTTTGCTATACACAGTAACAGCTCGCACAAGTTGAGCAATTTTATCTTTTGCTTGATGAGATAAATCAAGAAAATAGCCGTGATGATACATTAAATAATCTTCTCTTCTTGCACTATGGGTAAGAAGAAACTCATCAGATGGAGGATTAGAAACAAACGAGACAACTAATGATAATTCTTTTAGTATTCTTTCAAGATCAAATAAATACTCCTGGGCTATCATCCAGCGTCCGTATCCCTTTGGAACTCTCCCTAGAGCATAGTTTTGTGGAATTCTAATTTCACCCTTTATTACTGTTAGTAGAATTCCAACTTTCAGTTTATCGAACCACTTCATAGAAAAAACTATATTAGACTGACAAAATAGACATTCATTTGTTTTATGTATTCCCCTTGCTTTTCAGGGTTTTATTTGCTATTATTAAAGCAGTCTCATCTACCATGTGTAGAAGGAGCATACGAAACCGCCCCTAGGGGCGGTTTCTGCTATTTAAGGTTTTTTCCTTAATTTAAGCCAATTTTGTCTTTCTTCCTTTAGAAGCCTCAGCCGTCTAGGTGTAGCTATATACGCAGTTTTTAGAAGAAAATATCCAGATCGCTTTGCTAGAATAACTACATAATTTTCTTTGCCTTCTTCATAAAGAACTACAACATGCTTCTGAGTTCCTCTTCTATTTTCCCAAGATGATATATAGGCGTGATTATCACAATTTGTAATAATCCATGCTACCCAAGGGAGTCTCTCACATCTTCTAATATCAGGTGTCCTTTCCTCTTCTTTTTCTCCCTCAGAAATTAAGTGCCAAAAAGCAAAATGTTTTTTCTTATACTCCGGTAACTTTTTAAGAGATACTCTTACTCCACGGAATGCAAGTGACTTCCCAAGCAATTGCTCAGAAAAAATACGGAACAGCTCCGTCTCATAAGCATCCCACTCCCCTGAAAAAGTAACTAGAGGCGGTGGTGTTAAATTTAATTCTTCCTCGATTCCCATACTAGAACATTAAACTTATCCTCACTAATCGAAGAAGATGTAAGCATGCTCTTTCCGATTGAGTTCTTTATTAGCTCTACAACTGATTTTTTTCCTTCATTGCCACTCAGATTTCTATGGATATAAGCTAGGGCGCCACACAGTATATCTACTACTTGCATAAGCTCCACCTCATGAGACCTTATTTGTTGAGCGTTAGAAATAGCCAGATCCTGTTCTTTAGTAATGTTCAAAATTCTTTTCAATTCAAGAACTTTTAAGTGACTCCTAGTATCTTTAATATCTAGATACAGATTGTACTGATGGTCAGATTTAACAATTACATTCAACAAAACGTAGAACATTTTGTAATACCAGGTATTGTGATCCTGATTAAACCTTTGATGATCAAGAATATCTTTATCAGGAACGACAACACCCCTAAAATGCAAGGTTTCATCTTCAAAAAAACACTTCACTAATTCACAATAATAGTCTTGTTTGGAGCGAGATATCTTTGTCCATTTAGCCTCAAAACTTGCTGGGAGGCCATATTTTTCTTTCAACGATCTCAACTTCTTAAAGGCCTCCGCTGCTTTTTCCTTCTCTACCCATACTGCTCCCAGGATAAAAACTTTGCTGTGATCATTAAGAAGATGACAACTTTCATCACAGTATATGTTGTATTCAGAGCTCATAAAGATTCATTTTATTAACTAAAACCCAAGCTGTTAAGCTTGGGGCAGAATGAGAGGGATCAACCAACCTCTCTTTAGAGCTTTTCCTTGCTTACTTTAAAACAATATTTCTAAAATTATTTTTGTATTTCATAGCGATAATAGCACTTTTTTCAGTATTTTCACATGCCAGCGTGTTTTGAAAAATACAAATCCACGGTATCATTCAGCCCTAATGACAACTAGATTACAAGATTAGTGAAGGTAGCAAGTTACCCTTCCCGAAGAAATTTCAGGGTACTCTCCATGTTTTCCTTGGCTCTCTCAGCATAATCTTTGCCTTTGGTTTTCTCCCAGTAGGTATAGACATCCGAACTTCCCAGCTCTTGAGCCATCTTGTCCAGCTCGTTTGTTAAGGCTTCAAAAGCAACATACGCATTCTTATTCCCCTTCGTGTAGGCTGCCTTACTCCAAAGGGAGACTATGACAACCGCAACTATCACCGATACCAAAGTGATCATACTGGTTAGTTAAAAAGTTACTTGAGACTTTCTGCTTGTTCCTTACAAAGCTTCTGATAAGCAGGGCTCGCCTTAACGAAATTTAAAGACTTCTCGTAATAGTTATCTCCGGGAAACTTTGGAACAACAGTGAAGACATCAACCACTTGCTGCGCTTCTTTTGAGATGTTCCTCGCTACACGGGCGTTAATAGAATTCACTTCCTCTTGATTCAGAATACTTGCAAAGTAGTTTTGAGTGGAAAAAGCGACGCCTTCTGTTTCAAAACATCCGATAGGTTCTCCATCCTTTTGATCATTGATGAAATCCCTGACATGGGAGATTTCGTGCACCAGCAACACTGCGGTAAGCAGGTCGTCTTTAACGCTATACCTCGGGGAAATAATGATATCAAATCTCTCCATTGACTGAGACGGGTAGAATGTAAACATCCCTTCAGTATTACTGTCATCCGTGAAATTTTCATCGCCAGGTTTGGCATACTGAATATTGAGACAGTTCTCAACTCTCTTGATGAAAGAGCTCCATATTCTCGCCCTCTCTTCACCTGCCTGATCGAAACGCTGCGTAATAAGACTCAAAGACCTGCGGAACTCCTCTGGCATTTCATAGCCCGTTTTTCTTATACAGACAATAGGCTCATCATTAGCTGACAGGTACCAATTATTATCTACAAAAACAAACTTCTTGTAGTCACGGCCTGTTAAGCTTTTAGAGCAATCCGGGTCTAAGCAATCAACTCGCACCCTATCGAGGTACCCTGTATCTCCATCCACCTTCGCCTCATTGATGCTGACCGAGCTATGAAGTATGTTTTTGTCTTCGAAGTATTGCTTTGCCCAGCTCACATAACTCTCCTTGGTAAACTTAGCCTTCATCTCGAGAGAAATATACTCGTCGTATATCTTGTCAAAAGACCTCTGGTTTTCTAGTTCGGATAGTTCTGTAAATCGTTGTTTGAGACCTTCAACGCTCCCCCTTGGCTCGGAAACAGCTACTGAGCCCTCTTGGTTCTCTAAAGATTGCTTGTAGCTAAAAAATCCACCTATTCCGATACAAACAACGGCTAGCACGATGAAATGGATTCCCGTGCCACTAAGCGATATACTATAATCTTTATTCCAAGGTTTTCCCTCACTCATTTCCGTAAAACAAAAAAGGACGCCCGACTTGGTTAGCCATGTTCGGTGTCCTTACGGAAGCCTACTTACGACGTCGAGCGCCCCTTTCAGGCCATAAATAGGCCAAAAGGCGCAGACGCCTAGTCCGTAAAAAACACAAAACACATAGCTAACCACCTCTATAATAGCTTCAAAAAAATGATAAATCAACCTAAAACAACGATTTTGTCATTGATAATGCCCTATTTTTAGTTTAGATTGGAAAAAGAGACTAACTTTCCCGTGCCTATGAACTTTGAAACTATTGAAGAATTAGAGGAAACATTTAACTACCTTAGAAAAAACAAGGAGAACCAAGCGACTTTCCAGGGTGGCGTTAGCAACTACATAAATCACCTCGGTGGCAATAAAGAACTCGCTCCAATTATTAGAAAACTAGCGCTGGAAAAGAAGATTTCTGTCGACATACTCCAGATCACGTTTAATTCCTTCATGATGCCTGGCGTACTCAATTTATTCAGTAAAACTCCACTACAGTACCCGCCGTTTTGGGATAACCTTATTGAGGAAAAGTTTGGTTTAAGCGCGAAGTTTCAAAAAGTATTTCTAAGGATTCAAAACAACGTTAGCGCTCAGACAGCCCTAACCAAGAAACAAAAGTGGGAGAACTCTTTCTCTAAAAAAGATTACAAGGTACTTGAAAAGATACACGAGAGTATCATTGAACAATCAATGCTATCGACAAAACAATTTTCAAATATCAGGAAGGGCAGAATAAAAAAGCTGCGATTCAAGAACAAAGAATCTAAACTCCTCGTAAACGACAAGATTGAGGTAGATGTTCAGGCTCTAACAACAGGATCTCTTCTCTGTGCCTACATGTTCTCTCCAAAGATTAAATGCAACGAACCAGTCGATTGGTTAACTCTATACGAAAAAATTATTGATCAAGAAATTGACTTTACGAATAAGGGAAAGACTCAGAGAGATAAAAGGAAACTCCGCGATGCCATGAATGCGGTAAACAAGAAAGTTCGTAGTGAATTTGGAACCGAAGCCAATATATTCAAATGGAAAGACAACCAAATAAAAAGGCTCTACTGAAAGGAAAAAAGTGACCGCAGGTGAGTCACCTCATGAGTAGGCATAATCGGGACATAACAGTCTCGATTTTGTTTTTCCTATGTTTTCTGAAGCTCAAATGAACGAATTCATCGAACTCTACGAGAAAGAGTTTGGTTCTCCTATCTCCAGAAAACAGGCTGATGTTTATGCTTCTCAATTCATAAACCTCCTACTTGCTGTCTACCAATCTAGAAAAGCTACTGAGAACGACCCTCCCCCATAACCAGCGAGGGCAGTAACTTTTAACTCAAACGAAAGAAAAAACTTATGTCTAGAAGAAACAGTGTTAGAGTCATTGGTGGTGATCATTCATTCAATCCCATCCTGGCTCGAGATCTTCTCAGGTTAGAAATCGGGGATCAAGACTGGGTCGTAGATAAGCTGATACCAATCGAAGGTATCACCGTCATCTCTGGGGCTCCAAAGTCTTACAAGTCTTGGATTGCCCTCCACATAGCGCTTTGTATCTCGGAGGGAAAAGATGTATTCGGAAAGTACCCAACCAAAAAATCTGATGTCCTTATTATCGATGAAGAGAACAATCGACGCATCATCAAGCAACGTCTTGAGAAGTTAAACTCCCCAACAGATTCAGAAATCCGCTTCGTTACGCAAGAGAATCTCTCCATAGAAGATTCAGATCATCGAAAGGCAATCAAGAAGCTCTGCGTGGAAAGTGATACGCAAGTCATTATCCTCGACTCACTCATTCGTATCCACCGTGCCGATGAGAATAGTGCCGGGGAAATGGCGGAGGTATTCGCAGGTATAAAAGAACTAGCCAGCGAAGGGCGAACCGTCATTGTCCTCCATCACGAACGAAAAGAGACTGGGTATAAAAGCTCAGCTCAGATGAGAATGCGCGGATCTTCCGATATTAGCGCAGCTGTTGATTCTCACCTTTCGGTAAGAAAAGATCCCGCTGACCAGACAAAAATGCTCGTAGAGCAAGCTCAGTTACGCTGTGCCCCTCCAGAGGAACCATTCGAGGTACAACTCGAAGAAACCGATGACAAAATATCATTCCAATACATCGGAAGCACCGAAGTAACGAAAAAGGAAACTGCTCTGGAGAAATCCATTACGGCCGTTCGACTCCTCCTTGAAAAGCATCCTGAAGGCCTACTTCACAAAGAAATCGTAGACACTCTTCAAAAATCAGATGGGCTTGGGGTCAAGAATGTGAGGAATGCCATTAAGGAGTTAAAAGAAGATGATCTACTCCAAGAGATGGCTGGAGATAAAGGCAATGAAAAGGTACTCAAGCTCATAGCAATTGAGTGAAGTGGCAAAGTGGCAACCCCCTATAAGAAGAGAACATTTTGCCACTTTAGACTGTAGAAGCATCGAAAAATATGAAGTGGCTTGTCTAAAGCAATTCCCTATTATCGAGAACTTGAAAAAACTTGAGATATCACCAGTTTCGAGAACTTAAAAAAACTTAATTTTTTAGGCTCGTGAACTCCAAAAAACTCCAAAATGCAAGGGTTCAAAAACACAAAAAAACTCAAAATAGTACGGGGTTCAATAACTTAAGTTCTAGACTCGAAAACTTCAGAAAACTTCAAATAATCAGCATAAATCATAGCTATTAGTCACCCTTTAGGGTACTGTGTTAAGTAAAAAAACAATCATATGAACGAAAAAGCATCAAAATATATCGTCTACGCTCGTAAGTCGAGTGAATCCGAAGATCGCCAGATGGCATCGATTGACTCACAGGTTCAAGAGCTCAAAAAACTCGCCGAAGAAAACGGCTTAAACGTGATTGAGGTACTTGAGGAGTCTTGTTCAGCTAAAGAGCCCGGTAGGCCAATTTTCAACGCTTTAATGGCAAAGATTCGAGCCGGAGAGGCAGATGGCATCCTCTGCTGGAAGCTTAATCGCCTCGCTCGTAACCCAGTAGACGGCGGTCTCGTAAGTTGGGATCTTCAAGGAGGAAAGATTAAGCACATCATGACCTACGGACGAAGCTACTATCCAGATGACAATGTCCTCATGATGGCCGTAGAACTAGGAATGGCCAACCAGTTTATCAAAGATCTAAGCATAGACGCCAAAAGAGGATTACGTGCCAAAGCTGAGAGAGGATGGTTCCCTGGTAAAGCCCCTCTAGGCTATCTGCACCATCCTCTCAAGAGTAAGGGGGAGAAAGAGGTAATATGCGATCCCGATCGGTTTGAGGTGGTCAAAAAAGCCTTTCAATCAATAGCTAGCGGAGAGAGTACCGTCCCAGAAGCCTATAGAACCGCTGTCCAAAAGTACGGCCTTACTAACAGGGTCGGCGGACGACTCTCACTCAGCAATTGGTATGCCATGGTCAACAACCCCTTCTACTACGGTGAGTTCGAGTTCCCTCGAGGAAGCGAGAAATGGTACAAGGGGAAACACCAGGCCATGATCTCAGAAACGGAATTCTATCGGATTCAAGAAATACTCGGGAAGAAAGGCACGACTAGACCGAAGAAACATTCTTTTGCCTATAGAGGCTTCCTGGAATGTGGCAACTGCGGAGCTATGATCACAGCTGAAAACAAGGCCAAACATCAGAAAAACGGCAATGTACACTGCTACACCTACTATCACTGCACGAAACGGAGAGACCCTCATTGTCCTGAAAAATGTGTGGAAGCGAAAGAACTCGAAATACAGATCATCCTCGAGCTCGAGTCGATAGATATCCCCTCCTCATTCAGGGAATGGGCAGAGCGGTATCTAGAACAGTACGCCTCTGAAGAACTAAGTACGATAGGAAAACTCCGAATGAGCCAAGAGAAGCAGTGTAGTCTTGTGGAGACGAAGCTTGATGAACTTCTCAATATGCGACTCGAGGGAAAGATCTCAGATGAAGACTATGAAATCAAAAGAGGGAAGCTCCTCGGGGAAAAGAAAGAGCTAAAGAAAGCACTTGCCTTACCACCTAAAAAGACCTGGGTGCAAGAGCTTAAGGAATCACTCAGTGTAGCGGAAGATGTAAGGGAAACCTTCGAAAATGGGGATGAAGCCAAGCAAAAGCAGGTTCTGGCATCATTAGGTTCGAACCTCACCATTCTGGACAAAAGGTTCGCAATTAAGGGCTCAAACCCGATTCTGCGACTTAAAAAGATAGCGCCCGTCGTTAAAGAGATAAACAGAAGGTTCGAACCTCTAGAAATGGCTGAGACAAAAGAAAAACTGGAGCTTGCATACTCCAGTTCTCCAATACTGCTCCGGCGGCTGGATTCGAACTGCCTCAAAAAGTCCGGAAATAGTGCTTCCGATTGGTTTCCAACCTAGCTTACATTTCGGATCTTGCGAAGGGGGGTTAAGAAAAAATGTCCCAAGGGTTTCCCTTGGGACAAATACGGAATCACGCTACATACGAGTGAAGATGAATTCCCCACAACCGGCGTTCACCTGTTTCCCCGCCGCAATGAATCGAGCGATCCGATTCTTTACTCCTGCAGATTGGAGATAGTCCTCAAACCTTTTCAAGTCCGAAACATCGGCTCCCCGGTATTGAGGAAGGTCGTTATTAGGCTCGGTAATCATCACGGAAAAAGTACCATCCGTTCCGATTAGGAGATCAGCGAACGATTTCGCATCATCGATACTGTCGTTGAATTCTCGAAAAAGCATGTAGTTAATCCACACTTCCGTCGACACGCGATGGGCGAATTCCTTCGCGGCTCCGAGTATTTCAAGAACACTGAACGCTTTATCAACCGGCATAATCTGGACGCGCTTTTCATCCGTTGGCGCATGGAGCGATATCCAAAGCATTCGGAATGCCGGAATCGGCTCCTGTGACAATTGGAGCAGTTTCTGAGGGAGCCCAACAGTCGCAAATGAAAGTCGGCCGGCGTAAGAAGCCTCGCTATTCGTCAAATCCGTAACGCTTCCGACAAAGTTGTCGTAGTTATCAAGCGGCTCACCTATGCCCATAAAAACGACATGGTCGAACACCATGACTCCTACCGCACCGGAAAGGAGTCGTATCTGGCAAAGAATTTCTCCTTTTGTGAGGTTTCTTGAAAAACCCTCCCTGCCGGAGGTGCACATGGCACACCCGAATTTACATCCCGCCTGCGTTGAAATGCATGCATGGATTTCTTTCGTTCCGTCCACCAAGAGCTCAAATACTCCCGCTTCGATGGTATTCCCATCGGAAAGCAACAGCCTGAACTTGTGATCGACTAATGGCTGGAAAACTTCGTCCCGCCACTTCTCTCTGATGCCAATCGGGTATGTAAAAGAACTTTGCCGAATAATTTTCATCTCATCCTCCTCGGACAGAATTTCTACCTATCTAATCCGTATCAGAAACAGAGTCTCGTGTCAATGAGATGCCGTTGACAAAGGATCATTTTAAACATACACTTCCTCGTTGAACTTTAACAACCAACCCGAGGAGAATTTCATCATGGACGTCACTGGATACGCGAGAATCCTCGCAAAACGAAATATGGGTGGCATCTGTTTTCTGAAAGTTCGCTTCCAGGAGCAGGATACCCAGTTCATTCTCACAAAGAAAGTCACTGTAAACTACAGAGAAATCGCCAATCTCCCTGCGGGATCGATCATATCCATCAAAGGCACACGCACAACAAGTGGCACAGGGACACCGTCTATAGCAGTATACTCTGCCAAGATCGTGTCGATATGCCGCATCGAGCTGCCCGACAAATACAATGGAGTGAACAGTCGGACGGAATACGATAATCGCGTCATCGGCCTTATTGGAAACCAGGATTCTTTCAACCTCTTCAAAGTTATCGCCGATATGAATCGACGCGTCCGGACAATTCTTCAGAACAACGGATATCTTGAATTCGATACCGGGGTCCTGCAGGATAGTTTCGATTCCGGTCTCGCGAATTCCTTCTCGACAAAATGCAATGCGAACGGCCGTGAGTATCATCTCTCGATGACATCGGAGATAAAACTCAAAAAGCTCATCGCCGGAGGGTTTGAACGGGTGTATGAAATGACTCACTCGTTCCGAAACGAGGGCATCAACGCAACGCACTATCCCGAGTTCGGTATCCTGGAAGCGTACAGGGTCAGCGGCTCGCTCGACGACTCACTGGACGTCATTACCGAAATTCTCAATGGACTTGCCGAGGCGAGTAGGAATGGTGTCGGAGTCGAACCATTGGGCAGTGAGTTTTCTGTCCCTCCTGAACGAATCACCTTCAATGAGGCGCTCGCTTCAGCCTTCGACCGAGAACGCTGTTCAATCGAGGAACTGGCCAATTTGCGCCCGGATCTCTTCTCAAAGGATATGCCTGGATTCACCAGCATATACAAGGCGCTCACGAAAATCATAGCTCCGCAGTTCGACAATCCAACCTTCATAATGGATATGCCGACTGGATTCAACCCATTCTGCAGGGTCATGGACGATCGCGCAAACCAAGCCGTACTTGTCGCTAAAGGGATGCATATCGCTACTATATCGGTAGACGAGAATGATGAGGACATTATGCGACAGCGACTTCAAGAGCAGCACGAAGAATCTGAAGTCCCCGTAAATACTGGGTATCTGAACCTTCTTAGGATCGGCATACCGCCGATTTCCGGGTTTGGTCTCGGTGTAACACGTCTCGCAATGCTCCTTCTCCCTCGAGGAAAACAGAATGTCCGCGATGTCATTCCGTTTCCTTTCGCATAAAAAACACCCGCCGTCACGAATATCTGACGGCGGGTAATTTTTTTACACTATTCCACGTCACCGAACCCACGATTCAGCGATCCGAAAAAGATTCCGTGAAGAGCCGACCTCTGCAAGCGCTCCGAACGGAAGCGTGATACTCGGTGCACAGTGCCCTATATTTGCATTATAGAGGATAGGATAACCGTATGAACCGGCATATTTCAAGACGAGTCCCTTCAGTTCGGAGTGCAGTTCTTCCGAAAACCTGTACGGTCTACCGATAATAAGACCGGAAATATTCTCAAACGTCTTCGCATTATTCAAATCAGCAAAAAACGAATCCAGTGCGGCCATGTCCATCGGTTCTCCCGGCCCCCCCTCTGGGATATCAATGAAAAACAATGTCTCCCGAGGATCAATCCAATATTCGGTCCCCAGCGTATGATTGATCGATGGAACGCATCCCCCAAGGATTCTCCCCTCCGCGTGGCCTTCTTTCCACCATTCATAACCGCTCGATGGATACAGAGTCCTTTTCTTTGTATGGTTCTCTTCATTGAACCAGTCCAGAAAATCATCCGTCCATTCTTCCGATGCGCGAATCTCTCCAGGCGACCCATCAACGAGAGTTTTCATGAATGAATCTTTCGTATAATCAAGAACATCCGGATATTCCCCGAATTCCGATATGAGACACGGTCCATAAAATGTTCGGAGTCCAGTCTTGGACTGCAGTGCATAATGAAGCACTGAAATATCGGAGTAACCGATGAATATCTTCGGATTGTTCCGTATGAGATCGTAATCGATATGCTTGAGAAGCTGGTTGCTATGATCGCCGCCGATAGATGCTATGACACATTTCACTTCGGGATTGGAAAAAGCTGAATGCAAATCCGCAACTCGCTCTTCAACCGTTCCAGACACCCACCCATTCCGACCAAGCGCGTTTTTCTCCACTTTAACACGAAAACCCATTCTTTCTAAAGCTCGGATACCATCTTTTACCCGATGAGGGAAAAGCTCTCCCAGTCCGGCGGATGGAGAAACGATAGAAATAAGGTCTCCCTTCTGAAGTTGCTTCGGGTTTATAAGCTCTTTCATATCCTTGTGGCTAGAGTGAATATGTTCATCCCCCGGTTGGCGACCGTATCCCTGCTGTTGTGTTCCATTTCCAAATCGAATATCCGCTTGAATACGTCCGGATTCTCCAGATAGGTAGACACTGCGCTCACCTTCTCGTTCTCCGGATCAAAGTCCTCCGGACCGGGCTGAACAAACACCGGGACGCCGTATGTTTTCTCGATTCGGAAGCCAGCCGTTTTCAAAAGAGACTCCATGCTCTCCTTTGAAAAAGTCACCAGCTCGGGAACATGTGGCGCCCACTTCACTTGGTAGTCTTTCGAAAGGTGCGCGATTTCTTCCGACCCGGCATGGTAATTGTTCACCTTCGAAGCGAGCGCGTTGTAATAGCTATGCCCCATGAGAAGAATCTTTCCTCCAGTTTTCAGGACTCGATACATTTCTGAAGCCGCCCTACCGTTCTCGTAAATAAAACTGATCGGACTATAGATGCTTACGATATGATCGATTGATTCACTCTCAATATTTTTTATATCGGTCAAATCTCCCTGAACAAGCGATATCCTATCGGAAAGACCTGCTTTTTCGACATTTTCTTTCGCCTTCGCGAGCATATCGACCGATCGGTCATATACCATGAAATTTCCGGGAACTTCTTTACTCATCTTCACTGCCCACCGTCCGGTCCCGCCTCCGGCATCGCACACCACGGTTTGATCCGTACAATGATCACCAATATTCTCCTTGATGATCTCCATGATAAGTGCATCGGAGAGTCGCCAAAAAGCGCTCACATTGTCCGCCTTGTCGACATTCTGCGCGTATGGCTGAAAGAAATCGTCAAAAGTTTTCTGGTCCATATTTTTATGCTTACGGTTTAGGGAGATGATGCCCTCGCGGAATGTGCGTCGCTTCCCATATATATGGCAGCTGAAGGATCCATTGCACGTACCGTTGCCATCCGAGACCGAATCCTGAAGTTTTTTGATAATCCCCCTGAAGCCTGGTCTGGATATATGGATCATAATCCTCCGGCGGCAGATTGAATGTTTTCGCCTTTTCCCTCAATGCCTCCGGATTCGAGATACGCGTTCCGCTTCCGACCGTTTCACGGTACCCACACAGGATGAAGTCCGCGTTTTCGGCGAGCGGCACTCCGTCCTCGTCTTCCGAAAGCTCATTGTGATAGAAGGGAATCTGCAGAAGCGGGAATTTCGTCACAATGACGTGCTTGTCGAATATCTCCGTAAGTCTTATTTCTTCCCATGCACCGAAGTTTTTCAGGCTGAATTCCTTGTACGTATCATCTCCGGTCTCCTCATGAAGAGCCTCAAGCGCCTCCTTGAAGGTGATCGTAACGATATTTCCCTCCGAAAAGGCCCTCGTAAGCTTCTTCGCCTTTTCCTCTCCAATGAAGTACTCCAGACTTTCTCTCTCATTGTCTATAAGATATTTCGTGATGTGACGCATCAAACCGAGAAAGATATCGATATTCTGATCGAAAGAAACCTTCCCCTCGAATTCGATGTGTTGGAATTCCGAAAGGTGACAAAAGTCCGCTTTTTCTTTCCTGAACGAATTATATATGGAAAAGACCTTACCGATATTCTGCGTCAGGAGCCTCAGCTCGAGATAGAATTGTGAGCTTTCCGAAAGAAAAACATTCCGCTCATTATCGAACCAGGATATATCAACTGGGAGCGTATCGGTCGTGTAATCCAGCGTTTTCCCGGCATATACTTCTCCCGGAGATGAAATCATGAGTGTCGTAAGAGGAAGATTGCACCACTCGGCGCCGATCGATCGGAAGTATTCCACCGCTCCGAAAAATATCCCGTTATCTACCTTGTGAAGATGATAAAAATATTCCTGATCCTGAAAAATCTTCGCTATCCTTCCTGTAGTGATTCCTTCACTGAAATCGGATTCTTTGACGTTCTCGATTGGTTGAAATATGTTATTCCCGTTATATCTGATCCATTTCTTGCCGCCATCGGATAAAGCTGAATACGGGCTAAGATTATTCATATTGATACCATTGATAAAGATTTCAAACCAAACAATCAGATTTCCCGGGTTCGAATCCGGTTGCCGGCCGGCGATGAAACTAGGTCAAGAGGAAAGAAAAATCGCCACTGTCCGTGACGATTCTTCCCTTTCCTCCGGCCTTTCCCCACGGATGGGAACCGGTCACTTGAGAAATTTGAATGTTGGCTCCGGCGGCAGGATTCGAACCTGCGACCAAGTGATTAACAGTCACCTGCTCTACCACTGAGCTACGCCGGAATATTCATTTGTGAATGCAATCATCCTGAAATATGTTTCCGGACGACTTGGATAGTATACGAAAATTGACCAAAAAAGCAAATATCAGCTCTTCTCGGAACAATCTGCCGAAGGGCAAATATCCCTCAAAACACATTCGCAGCACTTCGGCTTTCGCGGAATGCAGACCGCTCGGCCATGCGTGATACAGTATTCGTTTGCCGGAAGATATTCTTTTGGAGCAAAGATTTCTCCCAGCTCGACGGACATTTTCTCCGGTGTTTTTGCGTTGGACAATCCGAGTCGCGGCGCGAGGCGGAATACATGCGTATCGACCGCGACACCCGTATGTTTGCCAAATACTTTTGCGAGAATAATATACGCCGTCTTGCGCGAAACGCCCGGCAAAAGCAAGAGATCTTCCAATCGTCCCGGCACCTTTCCTCCAAATTTTTCGGTCAGTATTGTTCCAATCCCCTTCAAATTTTTCGCTTTATTGCGATAGAAGCCACAGGAGTAAATTTCTTTTTCAAGTGTCGCGAGATCTGCATCGGCATAGCCTTTCGCCGTCGTGTATTTTTTGAACAATACTTTCGTCGTCTTGTTGACTCGCTCATCGGTACACTGGGCCGAAAGCATTGTCCCGACGACCAATTCCAAGGGATTCGACCACTCGACAAACGGCCCCGTCACCGGATACGCTTTTTTCAATCGTTTCAAAATCTCCCTCGCCCGTTTCTTTTTTTCTTCGAACGATCCCATATGTATCAAGCAAGTCTTTTCAAAGCTTCGAGAGCATAACTTTTTATCGTTTCCTCCATGTCAGTCGCCGCTATGACTTCTTCTCTCGTCATCCAGCAACACTCTGTTTTTTCATGATTCTTCGGCTGAACGATGACATCCGTTTTGGATGTCGCAAGGTACACAAAAACTAGATGTCGATGATTTTCATCTACATCATGGATATTCATAAATACCGGCGAGATAAGTTGGGAGAGTCTCCCCGTCCCTCTTTCGGCTACGATTTTATTCCCATCGTAAAGCTCAATATCCAGACCCACCTCTTCCTTTGCCTCGCGAACCGCAGCTTCCTCTGGCGTCTCATTCAATTCGACATGTCCGCCCGGCGCAATCCAAATGTGATGCTTTTCATGAAAACGGATAAGCACCTTATTCTCGTGGACGATGAACACTTCTGCAATGTAATCAATCTGTCCGGGTTCGGTATGAATATGTGGTATAAACAAATTCCTCAAGAATTACCCCGATATTGTATGCCCTTTTTCCCAAAAAAGAAAACCGGGCTTTTATACCCGGCTTTCCTGATGCCTCTGCGAGATTTTGCTCTTTGAGATTAGTAGTCTTTGAGCTTCTTCAAGTGTTCGTGTTCGCGGATTTTTTCGAGTGCCTTGGCCTCAATCTGACGGATGCGCTCGCGAGTTACGCCAAATTCCTGCCCCACTTCTTCGAGCGTGTGCGTGATACCATCTTCGAGACCGAAGCGTATCTTGAGGATTTTTTGTTCACGAGGTGTCAGCTCATTCAAGATATCGTCGATATGTTCTTTGAGTAATTTGCGCGATGCGGACTGATTGGGCATCACCGTTTCGGTATCTTCGATAAAGTCTCCGAGCACCGAGTCGTCGTCCGAATCACCGACCGAGGTTTCAAGCGATACGGTCTCTTGCGAAATTTTCTGAATGTGTCGAATTTTATCGACTTCCATTCCCATTTCCGCCGCCACTTCTTCCGGGAGTGGTTCGCGCCCAAGTTCCTGCACGAGCCGTCGCGTCACCTGCGCGTACTTGTTGATCGTTTCCACCATATGTACCGGAATACGAATCGTGCGGGATTGATCCGCGAGCGCGCGAGTGATCGCCTGGCGAATCCACCACGTCGCATAGGTCGAAAATTTATATCCCTTTCGATAGTCGAATTTCTCGACGGCACGAAACAAACCGATATTCCCTTCCTGCACCAGATCGAGCAAGGAAAGATTGTGCGAACGACCGACGTATTTTTTCGCGATCGAAACGACAAGCCGGAGGTTTGCTTCGGTAAGTTTTTGTTTCGCGGCAAGGTCTCCTTTTTCGATCGCCTTCGCAAGTCGGACCTCATCTTCGCCGGTAAGAAGCGGCACGCGACCAATCTCTTTCAAATACATCTGCACGAGATCCGATGTATCCTCGCTTTCCTCCGCCATCGCCTGCAATTCCGCGCGCTCACGCTGTTTTTTTCGTTTCTCATCTTCAGGTTTATCTCCCTCAAGCTTCAGCATCTCTTCCGAGCCAACCACCCGTACACCGGACGTCTCGAGTTTTTCATAAAGATTTTCCAAGTGTTCCAAGTCCTGTTCGATATCCGGAAGGATATGAATAATTTCGTCTTCCGTCACAAATCCGCGCTGTTTCCCGCGAAGAAGAAGTTCGTCGAACGCCGATTGTTTTACCTGTTCTTTTTCTTCTTTTGCGGAAACTCGTTTCGATACGGCAGACTTTTTCGGAGCAGCTTTTTTTGCTACCGGTTTTTTCTTCTTCGACGCGGCGTGTTTCTTTTTTGAAACCGATTTTTTCTTCGCAGCGTGTTTTTTCTTCTGCGATATTTTTCCCTTCGAAGATTTCTTCGCCGTTTTTTTCACGTGCTTTTTCGCGGCGCGGTGCGCATGCGACTTTGCGGCGACGTTCTTCTTTTTTTTCTTCTCCGATTTTTTCATAAGACATTTCTTTCACGAATTATACTGAAACCAAAAGAGGGAGGGTTCTTTCCCTTCACATTTTCTTCTGATCTATTGTACTTATAGCTCATTGCTTCGACAGCTCGGCAAACTCCGCAAGGAGTTCTTTTTCCCGAGTTTTATTCCCCGACATTCGTGCCTCTTCCAATGCGCGGCTTATTTCGGCAAGCCGTTCTTTCCGAAGCTCGACAAAAAGTTGTTCCCGATACCCCGAAAGCGTTTCGCGATCGAATGCCGGCCGATTCTCTTCTTCATTGGAAGGAAGAGTGGCATATGATTCTTCGGCTTCGAATGAAAGCTTGGTACCCCTTGATTTGATATCCGGGTCGGACATCATATCGAGAGGTTCCTTGCCTTCCTGTCCCGCTCGAACCGCGAGAGAAAACAACGGATCCTGTGAAAGAAACCGTACCATATTTTCATCGGAAAAACAAGCCGCTTCCTCGCGTGCCGCGCGACTCACGAGCAAGAGTCCGATTATTTTTTCCCGAAGTATTTCCGATCGTTTGATGAATCGCGTGTCAATTCTTCTTGCTGTAGCCGCTGTGGTCGCACTTTTCGACGTCTCTCCCTGTGAGCCAGATGGCGAATTTTTTCTCGCGCGACGAGTCCTTTCCAATCCATCGACAAGTTCGCGTTCGTCAATCCCGATTCGAAACGCGAGCTTCGAGAGAAAATGTCCGCGATCCACGGTATTTTCCGCGCAGGCAAGAATCGGGAGATATTCATCGACAATCGCTCGTTTTCCCGACGGCGTGTCCACTCCTCGTTCCCGAGCGGATTTCTCGAGAAAATATTCAAGCGCCAAGACATCCTTCGCGATCGCATCACGCAACAGTTCCGGGTTTTCCTTTCCCATATCAGCCGCGTCTTTTCCAAATGGAATTGCGATAATCGACACCTCCATTTCTTTTCCAAGTGCGAGTTCGGTGCTTTTTTTCGCCGCCGCTTGTCCCGCACCGTCCATATCGAAAAAAAACTTCACCCGATTCGAATATCGCTTGAGAATATCCAGCTGCTCTCCGGTAAGCGCCGTTCCCGATACCGCAACCGCGTTTGTCACACCCGCCTGATGCACGGCGATCACATCCATATTCCCCTCGACAATCACGGTATGATTTTTTTGTTTGATATTTTGTTTCGCCTTCGAAAGCCCGTAGAGAACCTTGCTTTTGCGATACACTGCTGTCTCGGGAGTATTGATATATTTGGCCTGAGACTCATCTCCTCCCGGTGCCATGCGTGCCGAATACCCGATCACCCGACCGACCGTATCTTCGATCGGAAAAAGAATTCGATCACGAAAACGATCATAATACGGCGCTTCTCCGGAAGATGCCTGAGCATGTCTTTCTCTTGATTTTTTGATCACCAGTCCGGCTGCTTCGATTTCTTCCGCGCGATATCCTCGACCGATAAGAAAGTCAAAGAGATGTCGCCAACCTTCCGGCGCATATCCGAGACGGAAGCGGCGAATGCTCTCCTCCGAAAGTCCGCGCTCGTGCAGATACTCGAGGATTTTTTTCTTGCCGGCGCCATCCCAGAGTTGTTTCTCGAAAAATTTCGTGGAGAGTTCGAGGATTTCGGAAATTCTCGGTTTTAGAGATTCTTTTTCGGTATCAAAAAATGTTTGTCCTTCTTTTCGGTATGCGGAAAGATCGACATTGGCACGCTCCGCGAGAAGTGAAAGCGCCTCCTTGAAATCCACACTCTCGAGTTCCATCAAGAAAGTAAAGACGTCGCCTCCCTTATTGCAACCAAAGCAGTGAAACGACTGCCGTTCCTCGCTCACCATAAACGATGGCGTCTTTTCATTGTGAAACGGGCAGCGCGCCTTCCAGTTTATACCGGCTTTTTCAAGTTTCACGTATTGTCCAACGATTTCGACAATATTGAGCCTCGCTTTGATATCTTCGGGGGCAGTGTTCATATTCCTATGCTAGAATTTTGAATTTCTAATTTTGAATTTTGATTGAATTCTTAATTTAAAATTTTTTAATATTCGAGTTTGATTCGAAATTCGTACTTCAAAATTAAAAACTGAATTGCTTCATGTCTCTATTTTATATCGCCAATTAAGGCATATTTGCTTATTTTCAATAGAGCAACTCACTTTTATAGAGTACTCCATCCTACTTCCGAATTCAAAAATGAGCAAGAAAAAGCAGGAGCTGTGAGACTCCCGCACACGTCACACTGCATTACCCCCCCTCCTCCGCCATCTTCATCTCGAGTCGAAGTGATCTCTAAATGTATGACTGGAGTATCCACCCCATTTCGCTTAAGGGAAATTTGGAGACTCTTGATCGGCCTTCCGTCCTCCTCAAACTGTAAAACAAGCACTGCCGGCTGTCTTTTGTCATCAAACTCGACTCTGGCTGAAACAAGCTTGAGACCAAACACCGGATCAAAGAACTGCTTCACCTGGTTCAAAACCGTACTCACCTTCATTTCTCCCCTTCTGTAGAGACTCTTCCTGTATACCCGAACACAGCAAAGAAAGTCAAGTCAAACCTTCCGAAGTGGAGCGAGGCCGAGGGCCATTTTCTTCACGCCGGCGCGCTTGAAAGCAATGGTTGCGATTGTTCCGGAAAGCGAAATAATCAATCCGGGTCCAAATTGTGTGTGCTCGACCATATCGCCCGGACGGACATCTCCCGCCTGTACTTTCGATCCTGCTGATGCGGATGATCCATTTTGCGTTGCGGTTTTTGTTGGCGGAGCAGAAAGTTTTGACACACTATATTGTTTCCGGAATCCACTCTTTTGTCTTCCATTGCCAAAGGAAAGAAATGATTGCTCCAATCGTTCGGCCTCCTTGATGAGCTCTCCCGGAATTTCAGAGAGGAATCGGGACGGCGGATTGACATTGGTCGAACCAAACAAAAGCCGCTGTTCGGCATGCAGGAGATAGCATTTTTCTTTTGCCCGAGTGAGCGCGACATACATGAGTCGTCGCTCTTCCTCAAGTTCGGAAAGGGAGAGATTGCTCCGCGAATGCGGGAACACTCCTTCTTCGAGTCCAACGAGAAATACTACCGGGAACTCCAGTCCCTTTGCGCTGTGCACCGTCATGAGCTGCACCGAATCGGCACGCGACTCAATTTCGTCCGTGTCAGAGGCCAGTGCCACCTCCTCAAGCAAAGTTGCGAGCGCGGCCTGTGTCGGTTGTCCATCGTATTTTTTCGCGACCGAAAAAAATTCTCGGGTATTTTCTTCTCGGGTTACCCCCTCTGCCGTTCCGTCATTGAGTGAGGCAAGGTATCCGCTTTCGCGGGCAACTTTTTCTACAAACTTCGAAAGGTCTGTTCGCTCACCATCAAATCCATGCAACAATTCCTCTTGCCATCGAAAGAATGGCTCTGCAAAGGCACGGATTGCTGCAATTTTCCCTTCTCGAAGGCCGCTTTCAGTGGTTGACAGCACTTTCGACACTTCAATCGGCGTCATATTCTTAGCCGCCGCAAATGAAAGCCATGCGGAAAGCGTCGCCTCGCCGATACCACGCTTCGGTTCATTTACAATACGCTCGAGCGCGAGTCGATCACCAAAATTCCCGACCAAACGAAGATACGCGACGATGTCTTTCACTTCTTTTCTCTGATAAAATTTCAGTCCACCGACAATTCGATATGGGATCGACTTTCGTAGAAACGCTTCTTCGAGCAATCGCGACTGGGCATTGGTTCGGTAGAGCACGGCAAAATCTCCTGCCTTTCGCCCGCGACTTTGCGCACTCGCGATTTCTCCGGCGACATACCTTGCCTCTTCTTCTTCGTCGCGCGCCGGATAGAGCGTCAGAAGTTCTCCTTCTTTTTGCTCGGTCCAGAGTTTTTTGTGCCGCTGATTTTCATTGTTGCCGATCACACCGTGCGCCGCATCGAGAATGACCTGCGTCGACCGATAATTGCGATCGAGCGTAATCACCACCGCATCAGAGTAATCTTTTTCAAAATCAAGAATATTCCTGATATCCGCCTGCCGCCATCCATAAATCGACTGATAGTCATCGCCGATCACAAAAATATTCCGATGTTTCGCAGCGAGGAGCGTTACGAGCGTATACTGCAATCGGTTCGTGTCCTGATATTCGTCGACCATAATATATCGGAAAAGTGTCTGATATTTCTTGAGTGTCTTTTCTGATGTTTGAAAAAGCCTGACTGTCAGTGCGATCAGATCGTCAAAATCGAGTGCATTTTGTTTTTTGAGCTCCGCTTCATAGGTTGCATAAATTTTCGCCGCAAGCTCTTCGTAATAACTCCCCGCCTGCGTCGTAAAATCCGCCGCCGTGAGAAGATTGTTTTTTGCACGAGAAATTTGTTCAAGGATAGATCGCGGTTTTACCTGATCCGGATCAATCTCAAGCTCCTTCATTGATTTTCGGACAAGAGAGAGCTGATCATCGGCATCGAGAATGGTGAAATTTTTCTCATACCCAAGCTCGCTAATATCCGCTCGTAAGATACGCGAACATACCGAATGAAATGTCCCGAGCACCGGCATTCGAAATGGCGCATTCGTTCCGCTCAAATCCCGGAGCAATTTTTCCACACGCTCACGCATTTCCCCCGCTGCCTTGTTCGTAAAGGTCACCGCGAGGATATTTTCCGGCTGTACCTTGTTTTCCGCCATGAGATACGCTATGCGATGCGTGAGCGTCTTCGTCTTTCCCGAGCCGGCACCGGCGAGAATCAAAACCGGCCCCTCGGTCGTTTTCATCGCCCGCGCCTGCTCCGGATTCAAATCTTTTTCCAGTGGATGCATATCTTTATTTTCACAAAAATCACCGTTTACAACCCACGAATTGTATCATTGATTTTCCGATCCTGGAATTTTACGTTCCTTTTCAGAAGGGCTACAATGTTTTTATGCTCAAAAAAGCCGAAAAATTCATGTCTTTTCTTGAAAAAGGCGAAATTTCGTATCCATTGTTTTTGTTTACATTTTTCTCACTCATTTCGGCGCGACTTCTTGTCGAGAATATGATCGCTGGATTTCCTGATCGATCGCTTCATTATCTTTTCTTCGAATTCTCTCACACGTTTTCTTTCTTTCTCTTCGCGTTCCTTCTCTTTCTTCTTCTTCTGAAAAAATTCTCCGGTACTGCCGTGAAAGAAACCACATCTGTTCTCCTCTTCGGATTTCTCATTATTCTCTTCCCGCCGATTTTCGATTACGTGTATTCGGGTGGTGTCGGTTATTGGAGTTTCTACGAATTCGATGGTATTCACGGATTGATCGATCGATTCTTTTCTTTCTATGGAAGCACACCCGAGATCGGCGTTACCTATGGCGTCCGATTCGAAGTCGCATTCTCCGTTCTTTTTTTTGCCGGGTACATTTTCCTCAAAACTCGAAAGAAAATTATCGCTCTCAAAGCCGCATTTTTTTCGTATGTTCTTTTCTTCGTTCTCGGCACCTTTCCGTCGTATATCACCATCCTTACCGATGGAGTCCGCAAGGGATTTTTTTCTGTCAGAGAAAGCGATGTCGCCGGAATGTTCCTCTCACCAAATAATATCTTCGAGCGACCATTGGTCGACCCCGTAAGCGCGCTCAATGTGAAAATGTCACTCGTATATGCCCCTCTTCTTCTCTTTCTTATCGGGTATTTTCTCTGGAAAGAATATCGCCATCTCTTTCTTTCGCTTTTTCGAAACGCGCGCTTTCCGCAAGTATGCTATCACAGCGGTCTCGCGCTTCTCGGTATTCTTCTCGCGATATTTTTTGCCAATGCAAAACTTGAATTTTCTTTTTTCAACATGCTCGCGATTCTTCTTTTGATCGCGGCTTCCGTTTCCACGTGGCTTTCCTCTGTCGTCGCTAATGATCTCGCTGATATTGCGATCGACAAAAAAACCAATCCCGATCGCCCGCTTCCGACACATACGATCAACCCTACGCTCTACCGATCGATCGGTTTTTCTTTTTTCTTCGCATCGATTTTTTTCGCAAGCTTGATCAGTTTCAAAATTACCCTTCTCCTCATCGCCTACCAAGCAGTCGCCTCTCTCTATTCCCTCCCTCCGCTCCGGTTAAAACGCTTTCCTGTCATCGCAACATTCACCGCCGCCTGCGCGAGCATTCTTATTCTTCTCTCCGGATTTTTTCTCATTTCCGAAGGAGACACTCTCGCGCTTCCAAAAACCCTTGTTTTCTTTCTCCTCTTTTCCTATACTCTCCTCCTCCCGCTCAAGGATTTCAAAGATATCGCGGGCGATCGTTCGGACGGCGTTTTCACCATTCCCGTTCTTCTTGGAGAATTTCAGGCGAAACTTCTTTTTTCCGCGCTTTCCTTCCTTACATTTATTGGCAGCACCTTCGTTTTTCATGAACGTCGTCTCTTTCTTCCGGCACTCCTCTTTGGTTCACTCGCGTTTTTCCTCGTTCAGAAATCATCCTCTCAAAAAAGGTTTTTTTCATATCGAAACCTCGCGGGATGGATGATGCTCCTTGCTTTCTTCTACGGAGCGATCATCCTTCTCGTCATATCATAAAATAACAAAAATCCCCACGATAGCGGGGATTGTATGTTTTAGTTGCGATCGTTCGATTCGAAATCAATCACTCTTTTTTTTCACAATTGTTTAGCGATAAAATCATCGTAAGAAAATATTTCATGACAGATGATTGTATCTGGACAGAAACTTTTCTCGACAACAAATTGAGAGACTATCAAAAGAGCACAGAATCGAAACCTGAACAATAAACAGGAGTTCTAATTCATCTCCGCCAATCGGATCCACTCCTCCACCGACAGCTCCTGCGCGCGGACAGTCGGGAGAAGGTTACACTTCGCGAGTCTCGCCTCGACCGTTTCGCGGGAAATATGAAGCGAATTCGCAAGATTATTCGCCAGTGTTTTCCGACGCGCGGCAAATCCCGCACGAACGATTTGAAAAATTTTTCGATCTTCTTCTCGATCAAAAACTCTCTTCGGAAGGAGTTTTACGACCGCACTTTCCACTTCCGGAATCGGATCAAATGCTTCGCGCGACACGACAAATTCTTTCGTCACATCGGCATAGTATTGCGCCATCACGGAAAGAAGCGACATATCGCCGGGTTTCGCCGCCAATCTTTCCGCCACCTCATTCTGCACCATAAGAACGAGCATCGACGGTTGCGCCGAGAGTGAAAGAAGCGTCCGAATAATCGGCGCGGTAATATAGTACGGAATATTCGCCACCACTTTATATTTGCGATGAATATATCCGACATTCGCAAGCATTTCTTCCAAGTGAATATCAAGAATATTCCCTTCAAGGATTGAAACATTTTCAGAATGAACGAAGTGCTCATTCAATCGTTCAACAAGTCGATGATCGAGTTCGACAGCGTGTACCATCGCTCCTGCCTGTGCAAGTTTTTCGGTAAGTGCTCCGGTTCCCGGACCGATTTCAAGCACCCTATCACTCGACTGCACCCCGGCAGCTTCGAGAATCCGCGCGAGCACATCCTCATCTTTCAAAAAATTCTGCCCGAGCGACTTCTTCGCTTTTATATGTTCCATATATTCCTGACAACTTATGATATTTTTTTCGTGAATCTCCCCGAGCTTACGCTCGGGGGGGTTATATGCGCGCTAAAATCTCCCAGAACATTTTGTACACAAAAATAAGCGGTCGCTTACAATTGTGCACAGTTCGTTTTTTTTATTTCCTATTTTTAACTCCTTTTTCTGTCTCTATGTTCAACATTCACTTCTAATTAACTATTTCCTCCATCTTCACATTAATCACGCCGGCGCCGATAGAGGCAATTTTTGCAAAAGCGACTTTGTCGAGGTCGATAATGCGCCCCGGAACAAACGGGCCGCGATCATTGATTCGTACAATCACCGATTTTCCATTCTCCATATTCGTTACCTTCACATAACTTCCGATCGGAAGCCACGGATTCGCCGCTGCCATCGTTCCGGTGAAGGCATACCACGATGCCGCGCCCCGATGCGACTTTCCGAGTTTCACATAGGTTCCCTGTGTCGTCAATTCCGGAACCGACTCCTTCACAATTTCCGTATTCGTAATTTTTCGATTCACCTCTTTGCCATCGTGATACGCCACACGATAGGTTGTCCGCTTGGTTCCGTTTTCTCCTTTTTGCGTCACGATCGTTTTTCGAAACGAAAGTTCCGAATCTTCCGTTATTTTTTTCTCAAATGCAATCGACGTATCTTTATGCTCCTCGCGAATCTCGACGCGTGTAACGGAAATCTTTACATCTTCTGTGAGATATTCGCCCCGTTCCGGTTTTACAATATCGTCTTCATCAAGCGAAATATTCACATCGGAAAACATTTCTCCTATCGTTCGTGCGCGCGACACTATTCCCATTTCCTTGCCATCGACTCTTACCGTTGCCGTTCGCGCTCGCGTAATCAAAATCGTTTGATGCGGAAAAATATTCGATGAAAGTTCCGGCCATACCGTATCTTCGGATCGCAATTTTACTCCACCGTTTCGGAGCACGGCTTCCACCGTTTTCCCGGACACGCCCGAAAGTTCCGCAATAATCCCATCATCATTGATTGTTATCGTTTTTTCCCCGTCAAAATTCAATTTCTCGTCCTTATAAAAAACAAAATATATGCCTATACCAAGCAACAGAAAAAATAGGAAGATTTTCTTCCTCTTTTTCAAATCCTGATTCTTTATTCTTGATTCCTGATTCATCCGCACATTATTCTTCCTCCGTAAACCGATACTGCAATGCCTCCGCGATATGCGTCGATGTTATTTGAGGAAGCGCCGAAAGATCCGCAATCGTTCGCGCGACTTTCAAAATCCGATGATACGCGCGTGCCGACAACCGATATTTCGACACCGCATTGTGAAGAATTTCTTTCGAAATATCATCGAGCGCGCAGTGTACTCGAAGCACTTCCGTGCCCATCTCGGCATTTGATCGAACACTCGTTCCCTCGAACCGCTTTCTCTGAATCGCACGCGCTGCCTCGACTCGCTTTCGAATTGATTCGCTTGATTCCGATAAAACGCTTTCTTCCAATTTCTCTACCCTCATTCGCGGTACCGATACCTGAAGGTCTATTCTATCAAGAATCGGGCCGGAAATCTTCCGTTTGTATTTTTCGATACTATACGGCGGACACACGCACGGCCGGTCCGGATCACCAAAGAAACCGCAGGGGCACGGATTCATCGCCGCTACCAGGGTAAATCGCGCCGGAAATCGATGCGTCCCCTTGGCGCGTGAAACGGTAATATGACCCTCTTCGAGCGGTTGACGAAGATTTTCTATCACCTGCCGAGAAAATTCCGGAAACTCGTCGAGAAAAAGTACGCCGCGATGCGCCAAACTGATTTCTCCCGGCTTCGGAAAGGCTCCCCCGCCCACGAGCGACACCGCACTCGCCCCATGATGCGGCGCTCGAAACGGGCGCTCTCTGACCAATGCGTCGTGCTTTGGCAAAAGCCCCGCTATTGAGAAGATTTTCGTTGTCTCAAGACTTTCATCAAAAGTAAGCCGCGGAAGAATCGTCGGGAGTGCCCGGGCGAGCAAGGTTTTCCCCGATCCGGGAGGGCCGGAAAAAAGAAGGTTGTGCGCTCCGGCAGCCGCAATCTCGAGTGCGCGTTTCGCTTGCTCTTGTCCGCGAATAAATGCCATATCGGTCGCGCTTGAGAGTGTTTCTTCCGTTTCAAACACCGTTTTTTCAAACGGAAGAATTTTTTCCTCTCCCGAAAAATGTCTCGCGAGCGAGTAAAGATCTTTTACAGGAAGAATAGAAATGCCATCGACAAGCGCCGCCTCTTTCGCATTCGCCTCCGGAAGGTAGAGCTCTTCAAATCCGGCCTCCTTTGCAAACAGAGCGATCGGAAGCGCACCGTGCACGCGACGCGTCTCTCCGGAAAGCGACAACTCTCCGAAAAAAAGTTTCTTTGACGGATCAAGGTTCACCTGCTCGGTCGAAAGCAAAAATGCGACCGCGAGGGGTAAATCATAAATCGGCGCATTCTTCGGAATATCCGCCGGCGCCAAGTTGGCGGTTACGCGACCGGAGTGGTGCGGCGGCTTGAAACCGCTATTTTTAAGCGCCGAGCTTACGCGATCACGCGATTCACGTACTGAGGTATCCGGTAATCCGACAAGCGTAAACTGGTGCAATCCCTGTGAGAGAATATCCACTTCAACTTCCACCGGAAAACTCTCAAGACCAAGCGTTGCCGCGGAAAAGACTTTGGAAGGCATAAAACAATATTAAAATTGAAAAATCAAAATGAAAAATGACAAATCAAAATTGAAAATGTATTCCGAATCTTACATTTTACATGGTCATTTTCCTGTCTGCCGACAGGCAGGGATTTTTGAGATTTACATTTTTCATTTCTCAACAAGAGGCTCTTTACTCCGAGTAGCCAGAACGATCACACATACTCCAGCCACTGTTAAGTATACATCCGCCAGATTGAAGATTGGAAACCACTCGAATACCCGAATATAATCGGTTATACAGCCAAATTGCCAGCGTTCGAAAAGATTCGAGAGGCCGCCGGAAAGAAAAAGAATAAACGGAACGATGTGCCCGTATTTCCACAGCACACAACCTCCAAGAAAAAGAAATACACCGCTAAAAAAAGAAAGTATGTTCGAGGGAATGTCCGTTCCAAATCCACCCAATGAATTACAGATTGAATATGGTATGAGTATCCGAGTGCTCTGTGCTATACCAAAAAGAAAAAAGACGGCAACGATCCCTCGAAAAACCGCCTTTTTCGTATTCATACCGCCAAGATTACTCTCCGACAACACACGTTGTGTGTGTTCGTGCCGCCGGATAGGCATTCAGCCGATCAAAATCGATTTCTTTTCCGCACGACTCGCATTTTCCATATGTACCCGCCTCTACTCGAGAAAGCGCGTCGTTTACCTCACGCAATTCGTGTTCGAGTGTTACTTCAAGCGCCTTATTGTCTACATATTCTTCCACCTCGCTTGCGTTTTCATCGCGATCCGTCCCCATATCTTGATACTTCGTCTCATATTCCCCTTCTCCATCCACCGGCTTTGCAAATCGTGAAAGCTCGCCTTTTAAGCGTTCCGCTTCTCCAAGAAGTTTTTCTTTCAATTGAGCCGTTTTTGCCGCATCCATACGTTTAGAACCTGTCCGAAATCTCCATATTCTGCTGCAACACTGAAATGTTAGCTGCAAAAAGTTCAGATCTCGTCAGGTTATATTCTAATAGCCTTCCTCCATCTTCACTTTCTTCGCTCAACATTTCAGTGTTTCGCGACGAAAGAGAGATTTCGGACAGGCTCTTACATTAAACCGTTACAAGGAAAGTATAGCATAAAAATTTCTAAAGAAACACCCTCTCCAAATGCCGTATTTCCCGTATTTTTCCATTCATAGCATCTAAAAAAATGGAAAGAACGTCAAAGTGATATGGGAAGGCCTCTCTTTTCTTCGCTCGAAGATACGAAACGGCAATTTTTTCCAACCGGTGAAGCTTTGTGCGCGTCACGCTCTCTTCCGGAAGCGGCGCATTTTCTTTCCATTCCCGCGTTTTTACCTCCACAAAGACAATTTCTCCTTTATATTCCGCGACAATATCAAGCTCTCCGAGTCGCCTTCCCTTCGTATTTGCGTAATTCCGATCGAGAATCCGATACCCTTTCTTCCGTAAAAAATCCGTCGCAACATCTTCGCCAAAATTCCCGGCACTCTTCGTTTGTTTTTTCCAAAATGAGAACATACCCTATTCTACTTTGAGTTATGAAACTCTCAAAAGTGTCACTTCGACCGATCCGCCAGCTGGCGGAGAGTGGAGGAATCTCTTTTCTTTCAAATGAAATATAAGATCCCTCGACTTCGCTCGGGATGACAGAAAGAGGAGTTTTGTAATTTAAGATTTTGCAGCCTCACTTCGCAGCGGGCGAAAAAGCAACAAAAAAACGGCCCGTCTTGGCCATCTCACACCTATTTCTTCCATTTTTTTTCACTCCCCTTACCTTCCTTTCTCTATTATTTATTACCTCCCGGCACCATTTTTGAGCATTGTTGGTGCCGGGCGCTACGTCTGCGCCCTAATAATAATTTATTTGGCTGAGTGTAGCGCCCGACTGATGCGCCAACACGTACTTTGGATTCTGTCGCCCACGGGTGTGAAGGCAACGGGAATTCACAATGAGGCACGTGTGTTTTGTGCGCATCTCTGAATCGGTTCCGACGAAGCGATTCCTCCTTTACTACCGTCCTCTGGCGTATTGCCGTTTTGTTGAAAGAACTATTTTTTTTCTTTTTTTCTTTGTTTTTGTTCCTCCCGATTTATCGTGAGAGGTCGGCAGCCGGACAAGAGAAGTTTCCAATTGATTTCGATTCGAAACTTTTTTTGTCCGACTCCCTTTTTTTGTTTTTGTTTTTGTCCCATCAGTCGGATTTTTTGATGGGGTAAGAAAGGTCAAAGTTTACCTTTCTTGTTCGGACAGTAGAAGGGTTCCTGCCGCAATAGGGGGATATTGCGACTGGAACCCTTCTACCCTTTAGAGCACTTCCGCGTTTGGCACATTTCTTCGTTGCAACCTCCGGTGCTCGACACCGTATCTTGATCAGTACGGCTTACTCCGCTCCTCGGTTGCGTCTTGAGCTGTACTCAAACGCGAAAGTTCTCTCCTCTAGTTGTCAAAGTTCACCGTTACAGATCAATTATAGCAAAAAAATCACCTTCGGTCAATCGAAAAAATGCTTTTTTGTTTTTGTTTTTGTTGAGCCAAAATATTTTTTCTCAAAAAATTCTTTTTTAAGAAAATTTTTCGAATTTTTTCAGGAAAAAAATAGTCGTGGATTTTTTTGTGGCTTCATTCAGCCGTAAAAAGATATTCTCATCGAACACGTTCTCACAACGACGGGCCGAATGTGTCGATTATCGATCGAAGAGTATTCTTGCTTGTTCCAATCGCCCATTTTTTCCCAAGCAAAGCGTAGTCGACAGAGAGACCTTCTCCACCGGTAATATTGAAGTATCGTATTTCAAATCCATTATGCGAACCGGAAGAAAACTTTCCCGTTGATATTTTTGCTTTCGGAGAATGATTGAGATATATCGCCTGCAGTGCGAACGGGATCTCGCTTTCACTTTTTTCGATCGCCTGTTTCAACAAATCTTTATTCTTAAACGACACCGTGAGACCGGCTCGAGCGACACCATCGTCAAGAAAAAGATACAAAGAAAACGACTCTTCGATTTGGTCGAGTACGGCTTGCGAGAGCGATATTTTCATTAGGGAGGCAAATCTTGCAAAGGCAACCGGATTATTGTTTTTATCGGTTACAAAGAATTCGACGGGTTGCGCTATGCCGCTTACTCGGAGCAATTCGCTTTTCTCCAAAAGAAGTCCCCGAAACGCTTCAGGCGTTATCGTTTCAACATCAACGGAGAGATAGTTCGGAGAAGAAAGCGAGAAGGGAGTCGAAACATTCGGAGCCTCCGAACTCTGCTCTGATTGAGGAAGAGCTGTTTCGGTCGGAGTCATTTCCTGCGCTTGCATATTCGGCTCCTCGGTACTCTTTGAAGAGAAGAAAAAATAGGCAAACGCACCACCGGCAAGAAGCGCCACAAAAAGAAGGACAAGCCCCGCGATCAATAATCCTTTACCGCTTTTTTCCGCGGGTTTCTCCTGAAAAACCGGCTTTCCGGAAAACGGGAGTTCTTTTTTCGGGCGCATCCCACCGTTCCCGGGAAATGCATCGGGAGCGATTGGAAGCGTTGACGGAGGAATCGAAGAAATCGGTTTCGGCGGAAGAGTATCGAGCTTCAAGGGATTTTCAGTAGAGTCTTTTCTTGTTGGTTCCGACAGATTCTCTTCTTTTTCGAGTAAAAACGGACTTGACTCACGAGGATCCGGTCGCGCCCCGCTTCGATCAACAGCGGTTACCACTACCGGGGACGTGAGGCCATTTCGTGTTGCTGGCGGAGTATTCCGCAAGGCGGGATTATCATTGAAAATTCCCGGCCGACTTACTGCGGCCTTCGCTTGTACATTTTGTTTCGGAGCTTTTTTCCCGGCAAGCACATCAAGGTCATCTTGCATCGTATTCACCGAGTCAAGAATTTCACTCGGGAGATCCGATCCATTGGACGATTTGTTTCCAAAGATACCCATAAAAAAATTTGTTTTTTCAAAAAGAGAAAGGAGAGAAGTGCTAGAGCTCATCTCAAAAATAGTTTCGAAACGCTTTTCGTAGATTTTCGTGCGAAAAATGCACGGATTGAGAAGGGCTATCGGGCGATAACCCGACGAGATACGAGCATTTTGCAGCCGAAAAGAACGGAAAGCAAGTCGAAAATTATTTTTGAGATGAGCTCTGCTCCTTTCATTATATACGGCAATTCTTTTTCACGGAAGATCTACTCGGTCGCAATTCCCGATTCGGCTTCCATCCTTCGCTTTGCCTGCTTGTGTGAAAGATTGATCCGTCCCTGCGCATCGATTTCTTTCACTACAACCGGAACGATATCGCCAATCTTCACCACATCTTCCACTTTTTCCACGCGATAATCGGCAAGTTCGGAAATATGAATGAGTCCTTCTTGGTTCGGCAACACTTCCGCAAAGGCACCGAAATTCATAAGACGCGTAATACGACCCTGGAACAATTCGCCCGCTTTCACTTCACGAGTGATGTTTTTGATCCAATCTGTCGCTTCTTTCGCGCTCGTTTCATCGGTCGAGGTAATGAAAACCGATCCATCATCCTCGATATCGATCGACACGCCGGTTTCATCGATAATCCGGTTAATCATCTTCCCGCCGGGGCCGATCACATCGCGGATTTTCTCCGGGTTGATATGAAGAGTGATGATACGCGGCGCATACGGAGACATTTCTTTGCGCGATTCTGGCAAAGTTTCAAGCATTTTTCCGAGAATTTCGAGACGGGCTCGCTTTGCTTGCGCGATCGCCACCGCAAGCATCGACGGTGTGAGTCCATCGATCTTCACATCCATCTGCATCGCAGTAATACCATCCGTCGTTCCCGCAACCTTGAAATCCATATCGCCATAATGATCTTCCAGTCCTTGAATGTCGGTCAGTACCTTGTATTCCCCTTCTTTTCCAGTAATCACTCCCATCGCAATACCCGATACCGGCTTCTTGATCGGAACACCCGCATCCATAAGCGCGAGCGTTGAACCACACGTTGACGCCATCGACGATGAACCATTTGAGGAGAGCACTTCGGAGACAAGTAGAATAGTGTACGGAAATTCTTCTTTCGGCGGAAGCATCGGGAGGAGCGCCTTTTCCGCGAGGGCGCCGTGCCCAACTTCTCGCCGTCCCGGACCACGCATCGGCTTCACCTCACCCACCGAATACGGCGGAAAATTGTAGAAGTGCATATATCGCTTCTTCATATCGACTTCCATCGTATCAACCACCATTTCATCGCCGGGCGCGCCGAGTGTCGCAACCGTGAGCACCTGCGTCTCACCGCGCGTAAAGAGCCCGGTGCCGTGCGTTCGCGGGAGAACTCCCACACGAGACCAGATCGGTCGGATTTCTTCGAGACCACGCCCATCCGGACGAGCGTCTTTCTTCAAGATATTCTCGTGTACAATCTCATCGGACACCTCTTCATACACAATGCCCGTTATTTCCTTCGCGTATTTTTCATCCGGAAAGTTTTCCTTCACGTATTCGGCAAGTTTTTCCTCAATTTCGGAAACCTTCTCCTGCATCGCCTGTTTCGGGCGAAGATAAAGCGCTTCATTCAAACCAGAATTCTTCAAGAATTCCCGCACACCCGCTTCAAACGCCTCCGATCCCAAGAGCATCGCCGCTTCGCGCTTTTCTTTGCCGATTTCCGTGCGGATATCTTCGATAAAGGTCGCGATTTTCTGAATCGCCTCAAAACCAAATTCAAACGCCTTTGCCATCGTTTCTTCGGGAATTTCGTTCGCACCCGCCTCAATCATATTGATTTTTTCCTTCGTTCCCGAAAGAAGCAGGTCGAGCTTCCCGACTTCGCGCTCATCCGTCGCCGGATTCAAGACAAAATCGCCATTCGTCATTCCGACACGCACCGCACCAATCGGCCCGTTCCACGGAATATCCGAGAGGGCAAGCGCCGCCGAAGCCGCATTCATCGCAACCGTATCCGGATCGTTTTCACCATCAAAACAGAGGGTTGTAACCACCACCTGCACATCGGTCCGCATCCGTGAATTGAAAAGTGGTCGGATCGTCCGATCCACCGCGCGCCCCGAAAGAATCGCGTCATCCGACGGGCGACCTTCACGTTTGATAAAACGCGACCCTTTAATTTTCCCCGCCGCGTAATACCGTTCTTCGTAATCCACCATCAAAGGAAAGTAGCCCATAATATTGGACGCACCCTTTCCCATCGTTGCTGCCGCAAGGACAACCGTATCGCCGTACTGCGCTGTTACCGAACCGTTCGCCTGTCCGGCGAGCAAACCGGCCGTAATTTTAAGCTCGCGGCCGCCGAGCTGCAGACTCCATGATTTTTCCATAGGAAAACCACGGCACGGAAAGAAGCTAAGAAACACGGCCTTACGCCAAAACCTTTGACGCACCGCTGTGCCTTCTAGCCATCTTCGTGCCACATTTTTACTTGTTAACCACTTTTACCGTACGGGAAATCCGGTGCTTTGTCAAAAAAAAATTGAACTGTGGGTGCAAAAAATCATTCTTGTTTTGAATGCGCCATTTCATTCTCTGTCATCCCCGCGGAGGCGGGGATGACAAATAGAGGAAAAGTGAGTTCTTGCTCTCACAAAAAACGCCCGGGATCCCGGGCGTTTTCTTTTTGTATATAAATATTCTAAATGAGGAACTTCCGTTTGTCTTCGGAAATATTTGTAAAATCATCTGCTCCTTCGATGAGTTTTGCCGAAGCGGATTCGCCGAACGCGATCACCTCCACCCGGCAACCCGTGATTCCTTGGAGATACTCAACGAGCGGGAGATAGTCTCCGTCGCCGGATACAAGTACGATCACATCGAGTTTCGGCGCCATTTTGATCGCATCAACCGCAATACCGACATCCCAATCCCCTTTTTTCGATCCATCCGGAAAAATCTGGAGATCTTTCGTCTTCACGTCGTATCCGCTCTTCTCAAGCGCTTCGAAAAATTTTTCTTCCGTTTGTTCAACTGTCTTCACGCCGTATGCGATCGCGCGAATAAGTTTCCGCCCCGATACCGCCGCGTCGAGCACGGCTTTAAAATTCACTTTTTTGCTATAAATGATCCGCGCGCTGTAGTACATATTCTGAATGTCTACGAGCACCCCGACCCGTTGTTCTGCAAACTTTGCCATAATCGTCTATGAGCGAAGCGAATAGCTACGATTATGAGCATCCGCCACGATTCCCTTATAAAAATTATTTCTTATACCAAACGAGCCGTCAGGCGGTCCACTCATTCGTTCCCAAATATCAAAACGATACTTCGCAGGGAATCGGGCGGACAGCCATAATTTTTTTCATATTATTTCTTTTTTCAGTCTACCACCTCCCCCACAAAATACGAAAACACCCACTCATGTCATCCCGAGCAAAGTCGGGGGATCTCCCTATCAAGAAAGAGATTCCTCGACTCTCCGCCAGCCGGCGGATCATTCGGAATGACAAGCGGGGGTTGGCTCACAGAACAATACAGAGAGAAGGCTCAAGAATGGTAAACAAAATACCAAGATACGAAAACCACTCCTCGATGGAGCGGTTTGGAAGATTACAATCCGAGTTTTTCGACGAGCTTCTTCGCGGCATCCGCATTGGTTCGCTCGAGATACGCAAGCAATTTCTTTCGCTTCGCCACCATCTTGAGAAGTCCCCGACGCGAATGAAAATCTTTCTTGTTTTTCTTCAAATGAGCCGTCAATCGCTTGATCTGCTCCGTAAAGAGGGCGATCTGATATTCCGGAGAACCGGTATCTTTCTCGTGCCGCTTCACTTCCTTTGTTACCCGCCCCTTCTGCTTGTTTGAAAGCGCCATACACTTTGTCGAGCTCTACCCTCGTGCCGATACTCGTACACCAAGGTAGGCTACCAAAAAAAATTATTACAGATTGAGAATGACACAACTTTTTCCTTTTGGCAAATTTCGGAAAATTTTTCATTGACTGACCCCTAAAAATATGATTTATAGGAGACAGCCCGATTTTGGGTATTTTTGGAGCTTAAAAATGATTTTCGAGATCGAAGCGCATCACCGTCCGTGGCGAAGAACCTTTACGCCAAGAAACTCCCTCCGTGAATGCGTGCTCAATGAATTCACGCTTCAGGGAGTTGCCTCGTTCGATGTCCTTAGGCAGATCTTCCGAGGCGGCGGCGTCCCCATCGAGTTCGGCGACGATGCGGTTATTCTTTCACCGAACATTCCGATCACGGTGAATAAGATGGCTGTTATGCAGGGAGATAAGCGGGTCATCCCGACAAACACTGGCATTCTCACGCTCGGAATCGATATGCTCACATTCAGTGTCATCGCCACATCCTGAAGGAAGTCGCGAGTCAACCAAAAACCCTCCGTTTCACCGGAGGGTTCGTTTTTTATCTATTTTGAATTACGAAACTCCCAGAGATGTCATTCCAACCGAGTCTGCGGGTGGAGGAATCTCTCCTCTTTCAGAGAAAATGCACGATCCCTCGACTCCGCTCGGGATGACAGAAATATGGGTTTTATCACGAAGCTCTCTCCGCATTTACCAATTCAGAAATGCAGCGTATATACCTTACAAGATGGTAAACGCGCTCACCTGATCGCCTGCTTGCGGGCGCATCACGCGCACACCCTGCGTTACGCGAGAGAGAAGCGGGACCGATTTGAACGGCACGCGGATAATCGTTCCTTTTTCCGATGTGAGAATAAGATCGTCTTCGATATTTCCCATACTCGTGATCATCGCGCCGACGAGTTTTCCGGTTTTCGGCGTAACTTTCATCGTCTTGATTCCCGAACCGCCACGTTTCTGCACCTTGTAACTCTTGAGGTCGCTCCGTTTCCCGAGTCCGTTCTGCGAGAGAATGAGAAGCTCCATTCCTTTCAGGTCGTCCTTTTTTACGACATCCGCACTCACCACTTCGTCGCCATTGTCGAGCTTGATCCCGCGCACACCCGCCGCGCCGCGACCCATCGGCCGCACATCGGTTTCTTTGAATCGGATCGCTTGACCGTCTTTTGTTACCATGACAAGTTCGTCCGATCCGGTCGTAATCCGTACCCATCCGAGAAGGTCGCCCTTGTCGAGTGTGATCGCGATGAGCCCGCTCCGGCGCACATTTGCAAATTCTTCGATTTTTGACTTCTTTACCGTACCGTTCTTTGTCGCCATAAAGAGAAACTTTCCTTCGCCTTTCCGTACCGCAACCATTTCGGTGATTTTTTCTTCCGACGAAATCTGGAGAAAGTTCACCACGGCTTGACCCTTTGCCGTACGCGACGATTCCGGAATTTCGTACGCCTTCGTCTGAAATACTTTTCCGGTATTCGTAAAAAACATCAGGTCGTCGTGCGTCTCAAGCGTGATTACCTGCGCGATCTTGTCTTCTTCCTTCGCAACTGCACCAATTACACCCTTTCCGCCACGCTTCTGCACGCGATACACGGTCGGGTTCATCCGCTTGATATAGCCATCCTCGGTAAGCGTAATAATCGCTTCTTCATTCGGAATGAGATCTTCTTGTCGAAACTCGCCGATCCCGCCCTTCACGACCTTTGTCTTTCGTTCATCGCCGTACTTGTCGCGCAATTCGATAAGCTCGCTTTTCACGAGTCCGAGAATTTTCTTCCGGTGCTTCAGAAGATCTTCGAGATAGGCGATCAGTTTGTACTTTTCTTCGAGTTCGTCTTCGATTTTCTTCCGTTCGAGTCCGGCGAGTGTCTGAAGGCGCATTTCGAGAATCGCCGTCGCCTGACGCTCGGAGAGCTTGAACTTCTTCATTAAGTTCATATGCGCCTCTTCTTTGGTCGGCGATTTCTTGATCGTATTGATGATTTCGTCGATATGATCGAGCGCTTTTTTCAAACCTTCAAGAATATGCGCGCGATCTTTCGCCTTCGCAAGGTCGTGTTCGGTGCGACGAATCACGACTTTCTCGCGGTGTGCGATATAGTGCTCCAAGATCGACTTTAGGTTGAGAATCTGCGGGTCGATACCATCGACGAGCGCGAGCATGTTTACGTTAAAATTTTTCTGAAGATCGGTAAGTGAATAGAGCTGATTCAAAATCTTTTCCGGATAAGCCTCTTTCTTAAGATCAACCACGATCCGCACACCGTCTTTGTCGGATTCATCACGGAGATCCTTGATTCCGACAATACGTCCGTCTTTCACGAGGTTCGCGATATTCTCGATCAGGGTTGCTTTGTTCGTCGCGTAGGTGATTTCCGTAATGACAATTTGATACGCTCCGGCTTTCGCCTCGACAATTTCCGCGCGACCACGCGTCGTGATTTTCCCGCGACCGGTCGCATACGCTTCGCGAATATCGCGCTCGTTGTAAATAATCCCGCCCGTCGGGAAGTCCGGACCTTTGACGAATTGCATCAAGTCTTCGATCCCTGCATCCGGATTGTCGATCAGGTGCACGATTCCGTCCGAGAGTTCATTTAAATTGTGCGGCGGAATATTAGTCGCCATACCGACCGCGATACCAACCGTCCCATTGAGGAGTAGTTGCGGAAGTTTTGCCGGAAGCACGGTCGGTTCCTCGTGCATCCCATCGAAGTTCGGGATGAAGTCCACCGTGTCTTTCTCGATATCAATCAACAATTCCTCCGCGATTGCGGCGAGTTTCGCTTCGGTATATCGGTATGCCGCCGCGCCATCGCCGTCAAGCGAGCCGAAGTTTCCCTGCCCGTGAACGAGCGGATAGCGAAGCGAAAAATCCTGCGCCATACGAACCATAGTCTCGTACACCGCCGAGTCGCCGTGCGGATGATATTTTCCAAGCACCTCACCGACAACCGTCGCCGATTTTCGGAATTTTGCGCTTGATCGAAGTCCGGTTGACCACATCGAGTACAAAATGCGACGATGCACCGGTTTCAAACCATCGCGAACATCGGGAAGCGCGCGCGATACAATAACCGACATCGCATAATCAAGATACGACTGCTTCACTTCATCGGTGATATTCCGACCCTCAACCTTTCCTTCAAATAATGTTTCTGTCTTTGCCATACGGAAAAAATACCCCTACTTATAATTTTTTTGAAATCCTACCGACTCCGTCCGAATTCCGATCGAAAATATTCATCCGCCTGTTCGAGATCGGAAGCGGACTCCCCCCGAGAAGATGGGTCGCCGATATTTTGTATCGACGTTCCTTCTTTATCCGGAAGAATCGTTTCTTTCAACGCCGGCGCTTCTTGCGAAATTCCGCGCAGCCCTTCCCGCGCCGAGAGAATCCACAAAAACACCACCGCTATCATTGAAACCACCACCGCAACAAGAAGATACTTCGCTCGAACACCTTCGGGCTCCGACTGAATATTTCGAATTTTTTGTTCAATGTTCCCGATCATACCATTCGTTACGATAGAAACCTACTCCCGATCGATCACAATGATTTCCATATTTTTCCCCTCCAAGTCTTTCTTTTTCAGGGAAAGCTTGGTGATTTTTCCTTCGGGGCAATACCCGGCTTCCATACAAAACGCTTTCATATCGCCAAAATTTCCCGTCATTCCGCTTGTCTTGTAGTGCATCGGGATCGCGATTTTCGGTTCAACTTTCCGGATAATGTCGTCCGAGAGTTTCGGTGAAACAGCGTCTCCACCACCGACCGGCAGAAGCAAAATATCGATGCCGTTCATTTTTTCAAGCAAGTCGGCAGGGAGATCGTGCCCGATGGCGCCAAGATAACAAATGTGAATCCCTTCGGACTCGAATACGAACACTGTATTCGCACCTCGTTCGGAACCACCCTTATCATCACGATACGAAGAAAACCCGAGCGCCGTTACGCCTTTTGCCGCATATTCCCCCGGCGCATCGAGAATCACCGGTTCTTCCTTCAAAAGTCCGGAGATATCATCATCATTTCGATCCATATGAGAGAGAAGAACAATATCCGCGCGTCCAAACGGCGCCCGAAGACCGACTGCTTTCCCGCACGGATCCGTAAAGATCACGACGTCTTCCGTCGCCCGCCCCGCCGGTTTCGTCGTTATCTTAAAGCAATAGTCGCCGTAATATTCGATTTGCATAGGTAAAACGCTCAATCAATGACTGTCCTATTCTAACCGAAAACAACGCGGAAATCAAACACATACATTCTCTCTTCACACTTGCATTTTTTTTCGTTTCCGGTATAATCAGTTCGTTATAAAAAGTAACACAACTGAATACGGGGATGCCATTCAATCCTCGGAAGAAATCCTTCTTAAAGCCTTTTCCGGGCTTTTCAGATTTCAACTGTTTTTGAATCGCATCCGTTTTCATCGGATGTTTTGCTTTTTATCAGACAGATGCGCTCATAATTTTTTACGGGATTGCGCATCGTCCCAAAAGCAATATTCTATGACTCAAGCAACTGAAGAAGAAAAGCAGGTTTCCGCTATGGAAGCCCTTCTCGAGAAGGAATCTATTGTCATTCCGGAAATCGGCGATGTGATCGAAGGAGCGGTTTCGTTCGTTTCCTCCAATCACGCCCTGATCGATCTTGGCGCCCTTGGAACCGGTATCGTTCTCGGCAAGGAAATGAAGGACGGGATGCGCAGCGGATCGAAATTGAAAGTCGGCGATCGTGTGACCGCCACTCTTGTTTCCTATGAGGGAGAAGAGGGGTATATCGAGCTTTCCGTTCGCGAAGCGTCTCACGAACGCTCATGGGAAGATATCGAAGCAAAGCGAAAGAATATGGAGGTCGTTACGACCAAGGTCGTCGACGCGAACAAGGGCGGACTGATGGTGGAGGTGAACGGCATCGTCGGCTTCCTCCCGGTTTCCCAGCTTTCAAACGAACACTATCCGCGCGTTGAAGACGGCGACAAGATGAAAATCCTCGAACTCTTGAAGAAGCTCATCGGAACCGAAATTCATGTTCGCATCCTCGACAGCGATCGTGAGGGAGACAAACTTATCGTCTCGGAAAAGGCCGCGCAGAGCGAAAAAGAGCGCGCTCTTATCAACAAGCTCCACGTCGGAGACACAATTTCCGGAGAAGTGAGCGGCGTGGTTGACTTTGGCGCATTCGTCAAATTTTTCCCGCCGGAAGTTGAAGGAGAGAAAAAACCGACCGAAAAACTCGAGGGCTTGGTTCACATTTCCGAACTCGCATGGCAATTGATCGACGATCCGCGTGAAATCGTAAAAACCGGCGATCACGTTGAAGCAAAAATCATCGGCATCGAAGATACGCGTATCTCTCTTTCGATGAAATCGCTCCGTGAAGATCCGTGGACCCGCGCCGAAGAGAAGTATCATGTAGACGACACCGTCCTCGGAAAAGTCGACAAGATCAATCACTTTGGAGCTTTCGTCTATCTCGACAAAGACATTCACGGTCTTGCGCACGTTTCGGAATTTCACGATGTGTACCCGAATCGAAAGATGGAAGAAATTTTCCAAATCGGCGAAACCTACAACTGGAAAATTCTTTCGATTGAGCCAAGATCGCATCGAATGGGACTTCTGCCAATAAAAGAGAAAATCGAGGCGTCAAAGGAATAATGTCCCTGCTTCCCAAAAAAGAAAACCCGCTCGCACAAAGAGCGGTTTTCTTTTCAAAAGGGAGAAAGTATGCATTAATTCCCATATGAACGCACATCATATTTTTATCATTTCCGGACCATCCGGCGCCGGCGAAGATTCCGTTATTGCCGGACTCAATCGTCTGTTTGACACGGAAACCGTCCATACCACAACAACGCGAGAACCTCGAAAGGGTGAGGGCGATGGAAATCCGTATTTTTTCGTCTCGTACGAAACATTCCAAAAGAGCATTGAGGAAGGTCGGTTTATCGAGTGGGCCGAACAATATAACGGGAATCTCTACGGTATTACCAAAGAAGAATTCGAGCGCATCGAACGTTCGGGAAAAATCGCTTTCTGGAAAATAGACTATAAGGGCGTTATTTCCGCGAAAAAACTCTTCCCGAATATTGTCGCCATTCTCCTCACCGCCCCGCTTCACACTCTCGAATCACGTATCCGCAGACGCGACAACCCCGGCGAAGATTTTATCCGGGAGCGAATGGAATACACCAAAGAATGGCTCAAGCATACCGATATCTATGACTACACGATCGAAAACACCGAGGGCAAACTCGAAGAAACCATCGAACAAGCGGCGCGCATCATTAGAACATCCCTCGAGGAAGCCGGCCGCCGTTAATGTTCCCCCGAACGCTCGGGCGCTTATTCGCCGTATTCAAAACGAGAGCCATCGAAAAAACCTCTGGCATTACGGATCGTCGTTTATCTTCGGGATTTCCGGAGGCGCCGACAGTACCGCCCTCCTCGATATCCTCGCCTTCCTTGCGCCCAAATACGACTTTCGCATTGTGGTCGCTCATGTAAATTATCGTCTCCGTGGAACAGATTCGAACGAAGACGAACGCTTCGTCCGATCACTCGCAAAAAAATATGAGTTCCCTTGCGAGGTCCTTCGCCCCCGTATTCCAAAAAAAGGGAATCTCGAAGAAAATTTGAGAGTTCTTCGCTATGATTTCTTTGAAAAACTCCGGAAAAAATACCGGTATGAAAGCATTGTAACCGCCCACCAAGAAGACGATCAGGCGGAAACCTTTCTCCTGCGATTGTTTCGCGGATCAGGGCTTGCGGGGCTTTCCGCTATCCCAGAGAAAAACAACTCCGTTATTCGGCCACTCCTCACGGTTTCTCGCAAAGAAATTCTCTCCTACCTCGCTACACGCAATCTCCCCTTTCGTACCGACAAAAGCAATTTCGACACTCGTTTTCTTCGCAACCGTATCCGAAATGAGCTTCTTCCGCTCCTTGAAACACAATACGAGCAGGCTATTCGAAAAAATTTGTCCCGTTCCGCAACACTCCTTGCGGCAGAACTTTCCTCAAAAAAAGAGTTGAGTGTTCAACTTTTTCCCTTTTTGAAAAATAAGGAAGAACAGTCGATTACCTTTGATCGAAACGATTATCTCTCCCTTTCCGATACCGAAAAAAAACATCTCTTTCCATCTTTGTTCCATTGTTTCAAAAAAGATCTGAACCCCCTCTCCGGTAACGCCCTGCTCGAAATTGATCGGCTCCTTCTTTCGCAAAAATCAAAAAATCAATCCTTTCATATGAAAGGATTGAAACTTCTCCGAAAAGGTGATAAGGTAACCCTCGTAAAAAGCCTTTTGTAACCCTCCAAAATTATGGACAAAATTCTTCGACACCTCTCGACGATTCTCCTTGTTTTCTTCCTCTTTGTGGGAATCGCGATTCTCTATCAAACCCCCGAGAAAAAACCGGTCAATATTTCTCTATCCGACCTTGTTTCGGAGATCAATAACGGCGAAATCAAACAAATTACCGTCAAGGCAAACGATCTCTCTATCGAGAAAAAAGATGGAACAAAGGGAAAAGCCGTGAAAGAATCCGAATCCGCCATTACGGAAACTCTCAAGAACTACAATGTCGATACGGAAAAACTGAAAGAGGTTTCGATCGTTATCGAGCAAGAATCCGGTTTTTCGTATTGGGCGGCGGTTATTCTTCCGTTTCTCCTCCCTTTCCTTCTTATCGGACTGTTTATTTGGTTTATGATGCGCCAAGCACAACGCGGCAACAACCAAGCGCTTTCATTCGGTCTTTCCAAGGCGCGCATTCTCGATCCGAAGGACAAGAAAAAACGTATCACTTTTAAAGACGTCGCCGGCGCCACCGAAGCGAAAGAAGAACTGATGGAAGTCGTAGAGTTCCTGAAACATCCGAAAAAATTCCTCGATATGGGCGCAAAAATCCCGCGCGGCGTGCTCCTGCTCGGCCCTCCCGGCACCGGAAAAACCCTTATGTCAAAGGCGGTCGCTGGAGAAGCAGGCGTTCCCTTTTTCAATATCAGCGGCTCGGAATTTGTCGAAATGTTCGTCGGTGTGGGTGCCTCACGCGTCCGCGATCTCTTCAAACAAGCGAAGAAAAACGCGCCCGCTATCGTTTTTATCGACGAAATCGATGCCGTTGGACGACACCGCGGCGCGGGACTTGGCGGCGGACACGATGAGCGCGAACAAACCTTGAATCAAATTCTCGTCGAAATGGACGGGTTCGAAACCGATTCAAGCGTTATTGTTATCGCCGCTACCAATCGTCCCGATGTCCTCGATCCGGCGCTTCTCCGTCCGGGACGCTTTGATCGCCGTGTTACGATGGATCTTCCGGATATCAACGAGCGGGAGCAAATCCTCTCTATTCACATTAAAGGAAAACCGATCATCGACGGAATCAATATCCGAAATATCGCCGAACGTACCCCGGGATTTTCCGGCGCCGATCTTGCAAACCTTGTCAACGAAGCCGCCATTCTTGCCACTCGGAGAGGGAAGAAAAAAATCGAACTCATCGAACTCCTTGAGTCGATCGAAAAAGTTATCCTCGGTCCGGAACGGCGAAGTCGCGTCATCAATGAAAAAGAAAAAAGCGTCGTTGCCTATCACGAAGCGGGGCACGCGCTTGTTGCCGCATCGCTCCCGAATGCCGATCCGGTACAAAAAGTGTCTATTGTTTCCCGTGGACATGCCGGCGGATACACGCTTGCTGTCCCAACCGAAGACAAAATGCTCCACTCAAGTTCATATTTTTCCGATGAACTCGCCACACTTCTCGGCGGGTACGCGAGTGAGAAGCTCATCTTCGACGATACGACCACCGGTCCCTCAAACGACCTCGAGCGCGCCACCGCTATGGCACGCAATATGGTCACCCGCTATGGAATGAGTCGCCTCGGATCCCGAACCTTCGGACACAAAGAAGAGCTTATTTTCCTCGGCAAAGAACTTCACGAAGAACGAAATTATTCCGAAAAGACCGCCGAAGCGATTGATGCCGAAGTCTCGCGGCTCGTTACCGAGGCATTCGAACGTGCGACATCCATTCTCACCGACAAGCGCACGACACTCGATACCATCGCAAAAACCCTCCTTGAAAAAGAAACTCTTGAGAAAGATGAATTCAATGCGCTCGTTGGTATTGTTGAACCAAGCACAGCCTCGTCAGCAAAAGAAGTCATATAACGCTATGGAAAATTTTTCTTCCCCGAAGATTCCCCCGACACGGGGAACTCCGGCGCCGGAATCATTTTCTCCCAACACCATTCTCCTCCGGGCTTTTCGATTCACCATCCATCGAAAAGACGCTTGGGTATTCGGATTTTTTCTCTCTCTTCCTACAATCACCCTTCTCCTTCTTTCAAAATCCATTTCATTTGCCGAGAAAATCACAAGCGGAACATTCAGTAGCACCACGCTCTTCCTCTTTCTCTTTCTTTCGCTATTCTTCTTTCTCGTCGGCGAAAGCGGCCTTGTCCTCTGTTATGACCCGTCAAAACACCCCGCATCGATTCTTTCCCGAATTGCCGCACTCGGCGCGCTCGGACGTTGGTATTTTTTCTTCTTCCTTATTCTCCTCTCGCTTTTCTCGATTCTTTTCCTTCCCTCGGTTGTTTTCCCCGGTCCGGAAGGAAGTCTCGATATTCTTCGCATACTCGGTATCGTTTTTTTTCTTCCTCTTCTCGCTCTTCTTTTCCTGATCAAAAATTTCGGTGTTTTCTATCTGCTTCTTTCGCACCTCAATCTCAAAGACTCTGCACTTCAAAGTTACGAACTTTTCCTCAAAGAAAAAAGTTTTTCTTTTCTTTCATTGCTGTTCATTCTGATTGTTACCGCGCTCTTTTTCCTATTCTCTCGAATTATGTTCGATATCATCCCCTCCCCGTTGTCTCTCGCTCCATTGCCACTCCTTGCGTGTTTTGGATATATCGCGCTCTCTTTCTTCGGAAGTATTTTCATACAGTCTCTCTGGTACTTTTCTTTCGAAAAAATAGCCGGCAATCACCCGCAGGATTGGCAAAAAGAAAAAGAAATGGTACAAAAGGAAATGGCTTCCGTGGGAGAGGTGTAAGAGCCTGTTCTCAAAGTCTCTTTCGTCGCGAAATTCTAGTTTTTTGAGCGAAAAAAATGAAGATTGAGGAGGGCTATTCGGAGGATAACCCGATGAAATCTGAATCTTTTGCAGCCAAAAAACTGGAATTGCAGCAGAATACGGATTTTAAGAACAGGCTCTAAAAAGGGTGTATAGCTCAGTTGGTTAGAGCGTCACATTGACATTGTGAAGGTCTCTGGTTCGAATCCAGATACACCCACCAAAAAAAGCCGCCACAATAAAACACCCATTCGGGGGTGTTTTTGTTTTCATATTTTTTCCTTCAATCTCCGTAAATCGGTTCCTTTGTCGCCGCGCGAAATTTAATCGTCGCTTCGCGTTGAATGTCCGGGAGGAATCGTGCGCCCGGCCCAAGTACTTGCGTCGCCCCATTTATGAGCGCATCGGCCTGCGCCGCGGTCGATCGCATTTCGCTCAAGATCTGGGCCTGCACCGTCCCTACGCCCTGTTGAACCAAGTTATTCATCGCCTTATTGAGCTGCGCCGCAACAAGCGACCCGGCAAGTTCGGTCGGATTGGTCGCTCCCGCTATTATTTTGTTCGGCAAGTCTTGCGCGTTGGAATATAAGTCTTTCAGAAGAATTCCGGGTGCGGATACCTTGTTATCATCCCCGCCGACCGACGTTCCCTTGAATCCCTGATTCGCAATCGACCGCACTTCAGCAAGTTTTTTCTCCTCTTCAAGTTTCTTTTGATATACCTGCTCCATTGTCAGAGAATACCCGAGTGGATTGTTTAAAGGATTTGCCACGAGTTCACGGAATGCCCCCCAATCACCCCGATCAATCGCATCGACTCCCCCGTAATTCTGTATGGTTACCGTTCCCGGATTGTCTCCATAAATGGTCGCTCGCGCTCGCGCCTCAAGCTGTCGCGCATAATTCCCGCCATTCCCAATACCATAATCGGTTGCGCTGATATAATTCGCCGACGATCCCATCCCTCGCGTTGTCAGTGTAAACGCATCGTTCATATAATCCCGTGTTCGCACTTCCGGAAGCGCGAACAATTCTTCCCGCCAATCGGTCACAAATCTCGGTCCACCACCACCTACGCCACCAATCAGTTGATTTATCTGTTGGTTAAGTGCAGTGAACGCTGTCATTTTGAGCGCCCCAAGTTCTATTCCTTCCATTCGATGTGCGGATTGATTTGCAATAAATGTCCATATTGCAGCAGCTTGATTCGTACCCCAGCCGTCCGCACGAACCGATATCGGTAAAAGTGCCAGGATCGTCCACAAAAAAAAGATGGATTTTTTAGCAAAAGAAATCATACAAGTTTCTATAATTCTATTGGAACATTTGCAATTTCATATTCTGAAAGTTTTCCTTGGAAGTCTTCAACAAAAATCGAAAAGACATTCATAAATGCTTGAATTTTGGCGAGTACTGCTATACCACGAAGTGGATCGCCAGATGAATCATTAAGAAATTTTGCGTCTTCCTTGAGTTGAATGGCGTACTTTGCCATTCGAAGTGCTTTCATATGTGTTTCTACCATAGCTTCCGGAACTTCCATTTCTCGAATTTGTTCTAACATGTGTTCTGCGTTTTTCGAAAGGTCCTCAACATAGCCAAAATTTCCGGTAGAAAGGCTTGAAAAGGATTGATCAACAATAGATGTAGCAGTAGATTCAAGTTCCTTTATGTCTCGAAATGCCACAGGAGAATTATTCACAAAAATATAAGCCATCGATGTCAGGTATTCCACGATATACTCCTTCTCCTTTGCCTTTCGTTCTTCCGCATCGAGTTTTTTCTCTTTCTTGGAAAGCTTTCGGATTTTTATTTCATCAATGCTTACTTCCGGCAGCACCACCTCATTATCATCCATACCATCGAGCGCTTTCGATACCGCCGCGTCCACCTGATCGAGCGATATGTCACCCTGACCCGACTCCGTCACCAGATCCGCAACACTTTCCGAAACTTTTTTCGTGAGATTTTCTTTTGAATTATCGTTTTGCGACGAAGATTCCGCAGTCGATGTTTTTTGAATAATTCTATCCCCCGGCGCTTTCACAAGCGGATCATATCCGCCGCGCACTTCCACACCATCAGAATACCCATCTCCATCCGTATCTTTTACAAATGGATCGGTTCCATAGAGACGTTCTTCTTCATTGCTTAAACCATCACCATCACTATCTTCGAAAATATTTTTTCCGGAAAACGTATCGTCCGCCGAGACAAAAACAGTCACGGAAAAAAAGGCAAGAAGAAAAAACAAAGCTGTCGGCCGCACGCACAAGCCGAACAGCTTTTTTATACTCTGAAAAAAAATATCACTCAACATAATATCACTCCGGTTTTGTTTGCTTTCAGTATATCATTCTTGAAAAAAAAAGAAAAAAATCTTTTTTGAAATATCACTTCAAGTCCACATAACTTTATAAGGCACAAGCTTCACGCGGTAGTACCAGTCTTTTATTTCCAATCTGAAACGCTCATCCGCCTTCATAATGGAAATCCATTGAATGCATTCTTGCAAAAAGGAAATCTCCAAACTCGCCCGACATACCGACGCGGGTACGTATAAAACAAGATTGAAAATAACAACTCTTAGAAATACTCTCAATAATAAACCCTCTATAAAAAATATTAAGAAATATATTATATATTTTGTCAAGTACTTCGAGGGATAGGCTCTCTGTGAGAATCAATTTGTTCCACGTGGAACAAATTGATCTTGTAGTTTTCTTTCATAATGTTCCACGTGGAACAATCTTTTACAAAATCTTCATTGAACACAATTTATCCACATATAATTCATTAAAAATTCGAATTTTGTTCCACGTGGAACAATTTACCTTGCCTTTATCAGATGTTCCACGTGGAACATCCACGAAAACAACGCGTTTCAGTATAAATTTTCATATTTTAATCGTAATTTATGAATAAATTCAATAAAAGTATAACAAAAAAAAGTTCCACGTGGAACAAATTTTCAAATACTTATTTCAATAATGTTCCACGTGGAACATAAAATTGTACTTATACACTTATTATTCAGTATTATAGATAAAAAAATCATCCATGATTTCGTTTTAAGTACAGAATGTTCCACGTGGAACAATTTCATATATCTTTTTCACATACTTTTGTTCCACGTGGAACAAATTGGTGATGAAATTACATTTACACACTTGTTATACATTAAATACTAATAATAGAGCTACTCAAAATTGTATTTTCTACAAAAATGTTCCACGTGGAACAATTTTTTGAATCTATACTGTCTCTTTGTTCCACGTGGAACATTTCATTACTTTTATATTGACATAATTATAATATTATGTCTTAATTATTCGTTTGACGGAAATAGGATTCCTGAATATAGTAGAAAGGCTTTTGTTTGGGCCATTAGCTCATTTGGTAGAGCACTTCCATGGCATGGAAGGGGTGACCGGTTCGAATCCGGTATGGTCCACAATATTTTTATATTTTGTCAAGTTTCGCCTCCATAGCTCAATGGATAGAGCTACCCCGTCCTAAGGGGGAGATCTGGGTTCGATTCCTGGTGGGGGCACAATATTTTCATCGCACCTCACAACGAAAACCTTGTCTTCTTCCAAAAAATGCGTTACACTTCGAGGCTTTGTTTATATACCAAATTCACTATGCCCTCACGAAGAATCGCACGCGTCAATGAACAGGTTCGCGCCTTGTTTGCACAACTTATCGAACGAGAGCTCTCTTTGAAACAGGGGGTTATTGTTACTGTCGTGAAAGCCGATACGACGGCGGATTTACAGCATTCTAAAATTTCTCTTTCAATTTATCCGGAAGGGGAGGAGGGGTATGCGATTACCGCTGTCAAAAACCATCTTTCGGACCTGCAAAAGAAACTTCACCGGAATCTTACGATGAAAATTCGCCCCCATATCCATATTCTTTCTGATCATACCGAATCAAAAGCAAGCGAAATTGAGCTTCTTTTAAAACAAATATCCGAGGAATAAACTTTCTTCACGCCGTATGCACCGTTTTTCTTCCGAATTCAAAAATCTTTCCTACGTCTTTGAAAAGGCCGAACGTATACTTCTCTTCGCGCACAATCGTCCCGACCCGGATTCCGTCGGATCGAATTTGGCGCTCAAATACGCGCTTGAGTTCAGTGGAAAACCGGTGGATATCGCCTGTTACGATGATTTTCCCGGATATATCTCCCCACTTTTTCCCAAAGAAACATTTCTTCATCCCGATACTATCAATCCAAGTACGTACGATGTGATTGTTGGATCCGATAGTGTCGATCGCGGATTTCATATCTTTCGTGAAAAAATAACACATGATCCGGTCATTGCCGTGATTGATCATCATCCGAATATTTCCGTTGCCGCGGATATTTCCATTCTTGACGATGAGGCATCTTCGGCATCCGAACTCGTGTATGATTTTTTTGTTCAATCCGGGATACCGTTTGATACGCATGCGGCAAGCGCGCTCTTGATGGGCATTCTCTTCGATACGGGGAATTTTCAGCATACGAATACGAAACCACGGACGTTTGAAATTGGCGCCGATCTTGTCAAAAGGGGAGCAAAGCTCAAGAAAATCACCGAGACGGTCTTTACGAATCGAAAAATCGGAACGCTTCGTATCTGGGGGAAAGCGCTCCTTAAGGCGCGAATGCTCGCAGAAAACAAAATGATTGTCTCCGCGCTCACCGAGCAAGATATCAAAGAGTGTAATGCCTCGGTTGAAGAAATCAATCAGGCGGTGCCACTCCTCAACAATGTCTCCGATGCGAAATTTTCTCTCCTTTTGTTTCAGAAAGATCCCTCGACTATTCGAGGAAGTTTACGGTCGGATCAGGAAAAAAATATCGATGTTTCGAGCATTGCGAAACTTTTCGGGGGCGGGGGGCACAAGTTTGCGAGCGGATTTGAAATTCCCGGAAGAATCGTGGAAACTGAAATGGGGTGGGAGGTAGTATAAAAATCAAAATGAAAACATCAAAATGAAAAATTATCCCTCTTTACGGCTCTTATGACACAGAAACAAAAGCTTCTTGAAGAAATCAATACCCGATGGAAAGAGAAGTGCGCCTGCGCGCTCCGCAACACCGCGACGCAAGCAGTGCCGGGAGATGGAAACGCCGATGCCGAAATTTTGTTTATCGGAGAGGCTCCCGGACAAAAAGAAGATGAACAAGGGATTCCGTTTGTCGGTGCGGCAGGAAAATTTTTGAACGAAATGCTTCACTCCATTCACTTGAAACGAGAAGACATTTACATCACCAATGTTGTAAAGTATCGACCGCCAAATAACCGCGATCCACTACCGGAAGAAAAAGAAGCTTGTCGGGAGTGGCTTGTGGAGCAGGTGAATTGCATTGATCCAAAACTGATCGTTCCGCTTGGTCGCCACGCGATGGAAAACTTTCTCCCGGGAATGAAAATTTCCGACGTACACGGACAGGCGTTCCGTCGAAAATTTCCTGACATGGGCGAGCGGACTTTTTTCGTTCTCTTCCATCCTGCCGCCGCACTCTACAATGGTGGCCTCCGCGAGACGCTCATCAAAGATTTCAAGAAAATCCCAAAGGTGCTGGAGAAAATAAAAAACGAGGCTTGAATCTCGTTTTTTAATCTGGTGGGCCAGGTGGGACTCGAACCCACATGCTTTTGAGGCACAACATTTTAAGTGTCGCGCGTATACCAATTCCGCCACTGGCCCAAGATTTTATGTTATTCAACAAGTATTTTTTGAGGTCGCGTCCGGAATTGAACCGGAGTAAAGGGTTTTGCAGACCCGTGCCTCACCACTCGGCCACGCGACCAAATTTTCGAAGAATAACAGAATCAGCCTAGCAAATGCGCGGAGGAGAGTCAAAAGAAAAATCCCGTTCGCGAGGAACGGGATTCTTCACTCTCTTTGTTTTAGTCTACGACTTCGGCCTCCAAATTGCGGCGACCGAAAGCGAAGGCTTGTTGTTTGGTTTCCATATAAATATCGAAGTGATTCCCCTTAATCGCTCCACCGCGGTCTTCACAGCGGTAGACACCCATTCCTTCGATCGCGATCTTCGCACCGAACGGGTATTCCGGCGGACAGGCGAGGGTTCGATTTTCCTCTACCTTGAGTCCCGAAGAGGTAATTCCGTTCGATTTTCCACACTCATCTGCGGCGGCCGTATAGGCAGACGCGTTGATGATAAACTTCTCCTTCGGAAGGTTTTCCCACTTTTCAGCTTGCTTTGCCTTCCATTTTTCAAGCTTGGCATCCTCTTTGTTCGCGGGATATTGGGTGGATAACTCGTTTTCGAGCGACTTATCCACATGTTCCACACGAAAGGTCCAATCGAGAAGAAACGGGTCCGAAGAAAAAGAATACAATGCGAGCTCCGTATTGAGCGTTTCAGCCGACTCATCTGACGCAAGCGCCGTAGATGTCAGAGAAACAACTACTACCGCAAAGAGTGCTGAACGTAATAGCTTCTGAAAAGCCATATATTGCCTTAGAATCTTATCCTGGCCGCCCCTCCGGCCGGGTCGCCTCCTTGAACCTGCTCACAATTGAGCTCTAAGGTTGACTGGACAATATAGCACATTTTATTATTCCTGTCAATGATATTATTCGAATTATGGCTTTATAAAAGCAAAAAACCTCTTTTCAGAGGTCGTTTTACAGCTCACTATTCGTGATTGACAAAAGCCCTCGGCTAGAGCTTGCCGTTGAGGTATTTGCCGGCCACACTCAAGGCAAAAGAGGGGAGAATAATAAAAACTGTGCCAAAAATAAGCCTGATAAGCAGGATTTGGGTCGGGGTATCAGGCTGATCGGGGCCAAAAGGACTTGTCATGACCAGAATAATTCCCAAAACCCCAAAAGCAACTGAGGCATAGATAAATATTCGCGTAGCTATCTTTTGCATGTTTTGCATATACCGAGTATACCATGAGAGACATTCTTGTCCGAATAAATAGAGAGCCTCTTGCAATTCCTTTTTTCAAAAATGTACCGTTCCCTTATGTTGCAGCGAAGTACACAAATGAAAAGCCGCCACCCCCTCTCAAGAGAGCAGCGGCCACAGTCAGTTTTTCGTGTCCACCTCCAGCCGTAATCCTTGGATATTCCCAAATCTCATTTCTGTGAAGGGCACTTGCCCGGTTAGATTGAGCATTTGGAGAACCAATTGATGGAGCTCATTCCCTCCTGAATTTGACCGCGTCCTCGATGCAAAATCGTCAATCACCCGCTCTATTTGGGAGAGGAGCGCTCTCGTCTCGTTAAAGTTTCTTAGATTGTGGATATAGGTTTGTGTGCCTATCCAAAGCGGACTCATTAAAATACTAATCTTCATCATCTTGTCCACCCCAGTTCGACTGAACTTAGGGGTAATAAAAAACAAGGCTCTGGTAAGCCTCGTTTTTAGCTGCGTGCCACGTGATGAACAAAGTGAATTTTACGTGGAGCGGGTAACCCTTCTTCATAAATCTTCGGACGGGCAGGCGGGAGAATCTCACTCGCTTTTAAAGTCACTTTCAAACATCTCTTTTAGTTTTCTCCTACCAGCACCACTTTTCCACCATAACTCACGTCTTTTTGCTTCTTGTACAGTTTTGAATTCTTCTGTGAATATGATTCTCAATGGTCGACGACTTTTTGTAGCCTTTACACGGCCGGACTCATGTTGCTTGAATCGTTCGGTGATATTTTGAGAATAACCAACATAGGTCCTTTTATCTTTCAAACTTAAAAGGATATAGATGCCATACATATTCTATTTGAGAGCGGGCCGCCTTTCATCCAGCCCGAAGGGCGGATGGGCGAGCCTCGCTCAAAAATTTTGCTCAAGAAAAATTTTTGAGCGGGTAACGGGAGTCGAACCCGTATCTAGTCCTTGGCAAGGACTCATAATAGCCGCTATACGATACCCGCTTTCGCAAAGCCTTCGGCGGGCAAACCCGCTTTTGCTTTACAGTTTTGTACAAAACTCCCCCCTCAATCAATTCATTCTGTGGGACCGGTTGGAATCGAACCAACGACCAATCGGTTATGCTTCTCACTATTGCTTTCGCAACTTTTTTCAAATTTGTGAGCTGGACTATCCCTTCACCCAAACAGGGTGTCTGCCGTCTAGTCTCTACACCTTCCCCAGCAAAACGCAGGGGCTTGGCTCGGGATTGTCATGCGACTTGCAAAAAGTTTGTCGTTTAGATTTCCCCGAATTTGGCAGAGTATCACTTGGAAATTACTTCCCAAGCAGCCCTTCGTATTCATTACATCTTGTGTTATTGTTTCGCTATGAAAAAAATCACAACTTGTACCGTGTGTGGCAAGACATTATCCGGAAGGCAACTTCGGTTTTGTTCGATGCAATGCAAGAACCAAGTTCACCAATCATACCAAGCGCAACAGGCTCGGGGACTCAAAAGAAAAATGCTTCTCTTAAAGCGATTTGGTGGAAAATGCTCCATCTGCAATTACGACAAAAACCTCGCCGCACTTACATTTCATCATATCGACCCGAAGCAAAAGAGTTTCCAACTTGATATGCGATCTCTTTCGAATCGAAAACAATCCCAAATCGATACCGAGATACGAAAATGCATACTCGTTTGCAATAACTGTCATGCCGAACTCCACAACCCACAACACAATTTGAAATGAACTTTTTGAGCCGACCGCTCTAACCCCTGAGCTACGGTCCCTTCTTGTCTCTCACCTTCCCTGAGCTCTGTGCCGGAGGGCAGAATTGAACTGCCGACGCAAGGATTTTCAGTCCTTCGCTCTACCACTGAGCTACTCCGGCATTTGAAACGAACACCTCTCTATTATCCACACATTATCCCAAAAATCAACGGTGCACGCTCAAGGATTCGAACCTTGGACCCCCTCGGTGTAAACGAGGTGCTCTAACCAACTGAGCTAAGCGTGCGAACAACATTATTACTGTACCACAAAAAGAAAAAGCGCTTTGTGCGCTTTATTCTGTGCCCAAGAGAGGACTCGAACCTCCAATCCCTTGCGGGAACTAGCACCTCAAGCTAGCGCGTATACCAATTCCGCCACCTGGGCATTCTTCTCAAAACACAGTCTATTATCAATCGTTTCTCTCTTTTTGGCAAGAAAAATCCCGCTTGTGAGAGCGGGGGATTTCAGGTTCATTCAGACCCTTTCTTTTCCTCCGCCGGTATTTCTTCTTTCGGCGTTTCCATTTCAGCCGGAAGGGTTTCTCCTTCGGGCGTACCCTCTTCCACCACTACAACGTCCTTCGCCTTGAGCGCAACCTCTTTCAATTTCTTCGAAAGTACGCGGACGGATTTCTTACGGACATAATACAGTTTTGCGCGTCGCGACTTGGTGCTCTTTACAATCTCGATTTTCTCGATTGCCGGGGAAAGAAGAGGAAGTACGAGTTCTACACCGACTCCAAAAGAAATTTTCCGCACGGTTATCGTCGGAGACGAACTTTGCCCACCCTTGAGGGCGATAACCGTCCCCTGAAAAAGTTGGGTTCTCTCTTTTCCGCCTTCTTTGATCTTCCGGTATACCTTGATCACGTCACCCGAATGAAGGTCCGGGAGAGTGGATTTTTTGCGGAGTGATTGGTTGAATTCAATGAGTTTCTTGTGCATAAACGTTCAAACATTTTCTGAAAAAAGAAAAGGGTGTTTCACCCTGAATAGAAGCGAATCCATCTTATCGCGTTTTTACTTCTTCGTCAAGCGCCCGAAGCACCGATAGAAAGTCTTCCGGAAGCTCGGAAGAAAAATGATAGAATTTTCCAAAAAGATTGAAAGAAAGCCCTGATGCGTGCAGGAGATGCCTCTTTGGCGCCCATATCTTTCCCAAGAGATTCCTCGAAAGCCGGCGCCCGTATACCGAGTCGCCAACTACCGGATGACCAATTGAGAGCAAGTGTACCCGAATCTGATGCGTTCGACCGGATTTCGGAAAAAGCGTCACGAGATCAAATTCGGAAAATCGCTTTTCGACCGTATATTTTGTCTCGGCGGTTCTTGCTCCGGTATCGGTCGTTTTGGCAACTCGACGGCGCAATGTGTGCGGAATCCGCGCAATACTTCCTTGTATCGATCCGATTTTCTTTGAAAGATTTCCGTATACGAGCGCCCGATACGTCTTTTGCACCTTTCTTTCTTCGAAAAGAATCTTGAGCGCCTTCCATACGGACGGTTGCTTCGCAAGCACCACTACTCCCGATGTCTCCCGATCAAGTCGGTGCACGAGACCAAATCGACACTCCTCGCCCAATAGTGCCGCCTCTTTCGGATACTTCTGAAGAAACCACGAGAGCACCGAATCTTTCCCTGTTGATGAAAGCGGTGTTTCGAGATGTGCCGGTTTCTCGAGAATCAAAAACTGTTCGTTTTCAAAAAGAATCTCCGGGAATGGAACGGGAACTGATTTTTTGCGAACTTCCGAAAACACTTCTTCGTGGAGAGAAAACGCCACGCGATCACCAGATCGCAATTTACGATTCGGTCGATTTACCGGACGATTATTTACGATCGCCCCGAAATTTCGCACCGAGCGCGCAAATGTGTTCCGCGATTGCTCTGGAGCTCCGCATGTTTCAAAAAATTTTGAAAACAAGAAAACGTCGAGACGCTTTCCGGCATCCTTCGGGCCGACAATTCCTTCAAATTTCCACTCTTTCTTTTTCATACTCCGAGTATACAATGTTCTTCGTCCAAAAAACATTTTCTCCGTATGCGCCACACGTCGTTTCTTTGATTTTTTCAAAACACTTTCTCGAGTTCCTTTTTTTTCTTATTGTGTATTTTATAAAAGAAAAAACACTATATATAGTAATTTTTTCGAAAAATATTTGATTTTTTTCTATTTTATGTTCCAATAATACGCTTATTTCGCGCCTATTTGACAGGCGAATTTTCCGAGTCGTATGATAGGTGAGCGTCGAGAATTTTTCTCGAACGACATCCTAATTTTTTCTCTTCCAAACATATGCATACGGAAAAAAGCTCGGAAGCTCCTTGCTCCACCGTACTCGGCGTAGGCGACACTCTTCCGGATATCGAGTTCGAATATTTTCAAGATGAATCGTTTCGAAAAATGAAACTTTCAGATCTTCGCGGGAAGTGGGTGGTTGTTCTCTTCTATCCGGCAGATTTTACTTTTGTCTGTCCGACCGAACTTGAGGAACTCGCCGAACGGTATGAAAAATTCAAGACGCTTGGCGCCGAGGTTCTTTCTTTCAGTACGGATACCGTATTTGTTCACAAGGCGTGGCATGATCACTCGAACGCAATCAAAAAAATCGCCTTTCCAATGGGAGCCGATCCGACCGGAAAAATCTCCCGCCTCTTCAATGTTTATCTTGAAGATGAGGGTCTTGCGCTTCGCGGTACGTTTGTCATTGATCCGGATGGCGTAGTGCAAACATCGGAAATTCACGCAAACAATATCGGTCGAAGCGCCGACGAAGCACTCCGAAAACTCGAGGCTGCTATTTTTGTCCGTGAACATCCGGGACAGGTATGCCCTGCGAACTGGCAAAAGGGGAAAGAGACGCTCAAGCCGGGAGTGGATCTTGTCGGAAAAATCTAACTATTCCAAAATATTTTCTCGCGCGCCTCACTCTTAAAACAAACTCATGCCTTACGAACAAAAAAATTTCTCGCATCTTATCGGGATGGAAGGACTTTCGGAGACACTTCTTACTAATCACTTCACGCTCTACGAAGGGTATGTCAAAAATACCAATACTCTGGTCGACCTTCTCAAACAAGCTGCTATCGGAACACCGGAATATGCCGAGTTGCATCGACGATTTGGCTGGGAGTGGAATGGCATGCGACTTCATGAGCTCTATTTCGAAAACATGAGCATGGAACGTTCTTCGTTTTCCGGAGAGAAGCTCGGTGCTCTGATCGACTCGACTTGGGGTTCTTTTGAAAATTGGAAAAATGATTTTGTCGGATGCGGCGCGATGCGTGGGATCGGCTGGGTCGTTCTCGCGCTCGACGAGGAGCACGGGAAGCTCTTCAATCTCTGGATCAATGAACACGACTTGGGACATCTCGCCGGCGCAAAACCAATTCTTGTTATGGATGTTTTCGAGCACGCATATATGATCGATTATGGCTTGAAAAAGGCAGATTATCTCAATACTTTCTTTGATCACATTGATTGGACAGTGGTTGAGGGTCGGATTCAGTAGGAAACACAGTCGCACGTTTTACACGCACTATTTTTACAAAACATACTGTTTTCAATTAACCCGCATTAACCGAGGGATTGTATGGCCATCGAAAAAATAAAAACAAGGGAAGGGGATATCGTCGACTTTATGCCGGAGCGAATTGATAATGCGATCGAGCTCGCCTGTGATGCAATCGGGGAAAACGACAAAGCGTTTATTCCCGAAATTTCCAAAAAGGTCGTGCATGACCTTGAACACGTTTTCAATGAGATTTTCGTCAATCGAATGCCCTCCGTCGAAGATGTTCAGGATATTGTCGAGCGCAATCTCGTCAAGGCAAACAAATTTGAGCTTGCCAAGGCATATATTCTCTATCGAGCGGAACGACAGAAAGAACGGGCGGAACGAAAAGAAAAACTGATTCGGGAGTTTGAGAAAAATACGCTCAAGGTAACGAAGACCGACGGATCAAAAGAGCACTTTGATATCAATAAACTTCGGGCGGTTTTTGATCGAGCGGCAAAGGGCTACAGCGATATTTGCCGTTTTGAAGACCTGATGGGTGCTTTCAAGAAAAACCTCGTCGAGGATATCAGGACTTCCGATATTGAGAAACTTCTTGTCAAAACCTGTATTGACCTTGTAACAATCGACAATATCTCCTGGCAAAATATTGCGGCGCGTATTCTCCTTGGAGGAATCTACAAAAAGGCAATCAAAAATCGAAACATCACACAAAAGGAGATCTATTCTCCGGAGGCATTCAAAGCACATTTTGACCGATATATACAAAAAGAACTCTACTATAAGGATTTCTACAAATATTACTCCCAAGAAGACATCCTTGAAGCAGGGAAACACCTCGATATCGCGACCGATGAGGGCTACGAATATACGACGATCGTTTCCTTTATCAAGCGATATCTTCTTAATCCGAATAAGGTTGTCGAGGAGCTTCCTCAGGAAATGTACATGGCGGTGGCACTTTTCCTCGCGATTCCTGAAAAAGACGGTGAGCGTCTTCCGCTTGCACTCAAGATTTACGAACATTGCTCGAAGCAGCGTATTTCTCTCCCCACGCCGACACTCCTCAATGCGCGTACCAATTACCATCAGCTTTCGAGTTGCTTCAAGATCAATGTTGACGACGATTTGCGGGGGATTTACCACGCTGTGGAAAATATGGCACAAATCTCCAAGTTTGGCGGTGGTGTCGGGGTTTACCTCGGCAATATTCGCGCGAGAGGCAGCGCTATTCGTGGGGTAAAAGGCATGTCGGGCGGGGTGAATCCTTGGATAAAAGTCATCAACGACACAGCGGTCGCCGTCAATCAGCTTGGCTCTCGGCTTGGCGCTATATCCGTCACGCTCGATATGTGGCACCTCGATATTTACGACTTCCTCGATCTGCAGACCGAAACGGGGGATATTCGAGCCAAAGCCTTTGATATTTTTCCTGCGGTTGCTGTCCCGGATCTCTTCATGGAGCGCCTTCGAAATGACGGCGACTGGACACTCTTTGATCCGCATGAGGTGAAATCCGTTACCGGAATCTCGCTTCAGGATCATTTCAATGAGGATTTCGAGACAATTTATAAGGAATTGGAACAAAACGAGCGCCTCACCATGAAGAGATCACTCAAAGCGAAAGAGATCTTCAAGAAATTCCTCAAGACAACCGTCGAAACCGGAATGCCGTATGTATTTTTCCGCGATACGGTCAATCGCCTCAATCCCAACAAGCACGCGGGCAACATCTACTCCACTCAGCTCTGTACGGAAATTTGCCAGAATACTTCTGCTTCAAAGTTTATCGAGGAAGAAATCGAGGACGGAAAAATCATTCTTCGCTATGATCCGGGAGACCTTGTTGTTTGCAATCTCGCGTCCGTCAACGTCGCGACTGTTTTTTCGGATGAGGTGATCGCGAGCGTTTTCCCCGTACTGATGCGCGTTCTCGACAACGTCATCACGCTCAACTACTACCCGATCAAGGAAGCCAAGCGCACCTCCATGCGGTACCGAAGCGTCGGCGTCGGGTATCTCGGACTTGCCGAGTATCTTGCCACGAGAAAGATTGCTTATGATTCAGAAGAAGCACGCAAAGAAGCCGATCGCTTGTTTGAGCGGTACGCCTACCACACCTACCGCTCTTCGATCGACCTTGCAAAGGAGCGCGGACACTATGAACTCTATCCGGGAAGCGAGTACTCAAAGGGGATACTTCTTGGAAAGGCTGTTGATTGGTTTGAGATTCACACAAACTTCGGCGAGGATTGGAAGCGGCTCTTTGCCGATATGAAAGAGCATGGCGTTCGATTTGCCTATCACACCGCTCCGGCGCCGAACACTTCAACTGCCGGCGTTGTCGGCACCACTGCAGCGCTTCTCCCTATTTACAAGCGATATTTCATTGAGACAAATCTCTCCGCACCTACGATCCGTGTCGCTCCGAAGCTCTCCAAGGACAATTTCTGGTTTTACAAAGAATACGTCAATATGGATATGAACGACGTGATCGCGATGATGGCAACGATTTATCCTTGGATCGATCAGTCTATCAGCTTCGAGTGGATGATCGACCCGGCAAAAGTAAGCCCTGCGCAACTCTACGGATACTATGTCAAAGCGTGGGAAGAGGGGATCAAAACCGTGTACTATGTCCGATCGCTTTCGGGAGAAGTAAAGGATAACTGCGTTTCCTGCAGCGGATAAAAAAGAGAATCTGGAATCTAGAATAAAGAATCTAGACGAAGCCATCTTGAAACAACCCTTCACTCCCTGTAACTCTGCAATAGAAAATAAGTGGATAATATTTTCGAAAATAAATAACCGAATCCAGATTCAAAATTCTAGATTCTTCATTCCTCTCCTATGACCGAAGCAATGCAAACAAACGCGCTCTTCAATCCGACGGGCAACGATTCCGTCGAGTCGAGAACGATCATAAAGGGCGGAACCACGGGACTTTTCAATCTCAATGCCACGAAATACCCATGGGCGAAGTCGCTCTATCAGATTATGATCGGAAATTTTTGGGTGCCCGAAAAAGTCTCCGGTCTCAAAGACGATGCGCGGATGTTTCATTCGGATCTCTCTCCCGAAGAACAGCTTGCTTATAAAGGCATTCTCTCTTTCCTCATCTTTCTTGATTCAATTCAAACGGTGAATCTTCCCCATTTCTCGGACTATGTGACTTCGCCCGAGGTCAATCTCATTCTCTCGATACAGGCCTATCAAGAGGCCATTCACTCGCAATCGTATGCGACGATTCTTGAAACCGTGGTCGAGAGTAAAGAGCGTGAAGAAATCTATTATTTTTGGCGAAACGATAAGATTTTGCTCGAGCGAAACAAATATATCGGCCAGATGTACCAGGATTTCATCGATCATCCGTCGGACACCAATTTCTTCCGTGGAATCGTCGCGAACTTCCTGCTCGAATCAATTTATTTCTACAACGGATTTGCTTTCTTTGACACCTTGGTCGATCGCATGAAAATGCTCGCAACCGGGCGAATGATCGCCTATATTCGCCGTGACGAGCTCACGCACGTAACGATCTTCTCCAATATCATCCGCGAAATCAAACGAGAGTTTCCGGAGATTTACGACGAATCGCTCATCAAGGACATGATGAAAACCGCCGCTGAGCAGGAAATTGCGTGGGGAAAGCATATTCTCGGCGATCGTATTCCCGGCATCAACGGGCAAACCACCACCGAATACACACATTGGCTCGCCAATAAGCGTCTCGGTATGCTCAATATCGATCCCCTCTATCCGGAAGCGATCGAAAATCCCTACAAACATCTCGATCGACTCCAAGACGTCAACTCCGACAAAGGAAACTTCTTTGAGACAACCGTGGTGAACTACACGCAGTCATCGAGCCTGAATGGCAGCTGGGATTTTTAAATTCTCCCATGCATTGGTTTTTGTGCAAAATCACGAGTATTCATTTCTCGTTGATTTTTTTATTTTGTTGTATAATCATGCTATATGCGCTTCAAAAAAATAAAACTTTTTTTTATTTTTTTTCTTGTGTTTTTTAACGCACCGGAATATTCCTTTGCACTAACCAGTAAAGAGTGCACTGACCTCCACGGACAAAAATTTCCAAAAAACACCTCTTGTCCATCATCGCTTCCAAATTCTTCCGGGGCACTCGCTGCACCGTTTTTTGATTTCCAATGCTGTCTAAAACAGCCACCACCGGATAAGCAAAAGCTCTGTTATAACAACGCCGACGAAGTAATCGACTGCGCCTCTACAACACCACGCGTCAGTGATTCCGATTGCGGTGCGGCTTTTGGCGGAATAGCCATCCCAAACACACGCTCTTGCCCAGATTCAAATCCTTTTTTTATCGGTCCGATATCTTCTTCGCTACAATCGAATCTTAACTGCTGCGGATCAAGAGAAAAACCACTTATTCCGCAACAAGTTCAAATAGAAGGCGCAGACAAGCCTAAACCCCAATCATTCAACCCCAATCTTCAATATTCTCTTCTTGAAAAACTTCCGGGGATTAGCGGAACGGAATTCAGTTTGCCGGAATATATCGCCGCCGTCTACAAACTGGCAATCTGGATTGTCGGTCTCTCGGCGCTCTTTATGTTTCTCCTCGGCGCTTTTATGTATATGCTTTCCGCTGGAAATACCTCCAAAATGGGTTCCGGTAAAGACATTATGCAAGACGCACTCATCGGTCTCGTCCTTGCGCTTGCCTCTTACCTTATTCTCTACGTCATCAACCCGGATCTTCTCAAGCTCAAGCTCTCCAGCCTCTCGCTTTCTTCCCAAGGAGCCCAGGAGCAGGCAGCCTCGCCGACATCTGTCAGTATTCCCGTTCCGGGAGATATGAAAAGCGCCGCCGCACAGATCCTCTCGAACGGAAAAATCACCCTCGCAACAAACGGTTCTTGTCGATCCGAATCCGGACCGGTTACCCCGAGAAAAAATATGGAAGATATCGCTGCGGGAAAATCAATGGACGGGTGTTATTCCGGATGCAATGCGCCAAATGCCAAGCCCTGCAACCTTCGCATCAATCCCTCTGAAAACATGCTTGATGCGATCCTTATCGTCTCACAAAAATACGCCATTTCCATAACCAGTTTTTCCGGAGGAAGCCACTCAAAAACATCCCGGCATTACAGCGGACGCGCGACCGATCTTACATCGGGCAATAAATCCGATTGGCCGGGAATCGTGGCTGAATTCAAAAAAAATGGCGCCAGTCAGGCTTTTTGTGATAAAAATGGCAATCAGGTAAGCTGCGACAGCGCCGATCATATTCATGTGGGTTACTAAAATGTCCGTATGAAAACATTTTTTTTCATTTCCCTTTCGATTTTTCTTGTCGTGCTTGTTTTTTTTGGGGCATATAATTTTCTCTATCGGAACAATCCACTCGATCCGACTGTCCCCGGAAGCGATATCACCAGTTTTTCTTCGGATAATAAAGCTCCGAAAGAACCTGCCACGCAGTCGAAAATAGAACTCATCATCAATGAAAAAAGCGTCGGGCAAACCCTTGCCGATACCGGCCGCCTTTTTTATTTCACCACCACCGGAAAGACCCTCAAATCCCTCTCTCTCGAAACAAAGGAATCGGAAACCCTGATCGACTCCCTCCCCGGAACACCGATCGAGGCAATATGGGCGAAAGGAAAAGATAAAGCCCTTCTTCTTCTTGAAAATTCCGGATCTCTTCGGTGGCATCTCGTCCGACTCGATGACCGGTCGGTACTTCCTCTCAAAGAAAACCTGAAGTATCCCGCCTTTTCCAATCTCGGTGATCGAATTTTCTATCAATTCAACGATCCAAAAACGGGAGATGTAACACTCAATACAGCCAACCCGGATGGCAGCAACTGGAAGACCCTCGTCGATATTCCAACCAAAAACATTTTCATCGCCGCTATCCCAAAAAGCGTGGATGTTTCGATTTGGAATCGGCCGAACGGGAATGAAACGAGTTACTTTCAAGGTATCCCCGGAGGAGGAGGCGAACTAAAAAACATCCTCACCGGAAAATATGGCGGCGATTACCTCTGGTCTCCCAATGGGGGCAAGGCTCTCATAAGCTCCCTGAAAGAAAAAGGCGGATCAAAGATTTTCCTCTCGACTATCAATCGAAACGGGGGGGAATTCACCAATCTCGATGTCCGAACACTCGTTTCGAAAGCAACTTGGTCAAAAGATGAAAAGACTGTCTACTATGCACTCCCCGGATCGCTTCCGGATAACATCACTCTTCCAAATGATTATTTTTCTCAAAAACTCGAAACAACCGACACGTTCTGGAAGGTAAACATTGAAACCGGTGAAAAGAGTCGTCTTGTTGAAATAAGCGATATCGGATTCGAATTCGACAGCACCAATCTTTTTCTTTCAGAAAGGGAAGACATCCTCTACTTTCTCAATCGACGCGACGGAAAAACCTATGCGATCGAACTTTAGTTTTTCTTCCTGAAAAGAAAAATTCCAAGCATTCCAAACCAAAAAGTAAAGGCGAGATTGTTCCGATAGATCGGAGTATCCACCATTCCCGAAAACAAAAGAAAGATTCCAAATCCCAAACAAACGAGAAAAAAAGCTTCATTCTCGTTTTTTTGTTCCCCCTCTAGAAAGAAGCCTTCCTTTAGAACGACAAGAAAAAGAAGTGCGATGCCAAGAAATCCTCCAATCCCAGCATCGAGCCACAGCGTAAGAAAAATGTTATGCGGGTGTGGCGCTGACCATTCGAGATACGGCGGGAAAAACCTCTGATACTCGAGATATTTCTCCGGAAAATTCCCCTGTCCAATACCGAAAATCGGATGGTCCGAGAGAATTTTTGCTGCCGATCGCCAGATCATCTCCCGAGAAGCGACCGATGACCGCCTGTCTCCGGAAACCAGACTTTGCCATTTTTCACTCCCTCCCTCAACAAAGAAAACCGTCACAAGAAAACAGATCAGTATAATGTAAAAAGCAATCGTCCTTTCTTTTGAAAGCTCTGAAGCAACATACCTCCTCAAAAGAATCCCCATTGCTCCAGCCGCCACTCCGATTATCGCCGCGTATGAGTGCGTGAGAAAAATCGTTCCCCCGAGAAAGAAGAGTGCCATCCCCAACAACAAAGAATTCTTTTTCTGGAAAAACAGATTTCCCGCGAAAAAGAGGGGGAGTACAAGCGAAAAAGCAAGCTGATTCGGTGAATCGAACCCTCCGCGCAATCGACCGTCATACGTTATCGCCGTATCGGAAAAAGCAATAGCCAGAAATGTTTGAAACGAGAAGAGGAGTCCGGAAAAAACAAAAGAAAGCGCCACATCGTTCATTCGCATATTCCCTTTATAAAACCAAACGGAGAGGAGGAACACATACAAAATCGGGAATACATACCAACTTTTCAATTCGCCGTATGCAGACACCAGAATACCATTTACGAGCGCGCTTACAAACCAACCAAGAAAGAGGAGGACAATCGACGCTCTGACAAGAAACGGAAGGAAAAGAAAGGTGCTCCACAAACCGGAAAAACCCGCCCGTCCCTCCGATACAAGAAAAAGAACGAGCGCAACAATGATCGCCATTTCCGGAATATACAGAGGCACGCCCGCAATCACCGCTCGTTCGGTGGAAAACGGGAGAAGTATCGGAAGAGAAAGAAGTATTCCGGTTATGATGGCTTTTTGCATAGAGATTCTTTCATTGCAACAAGAAAAAGAAGTATCGGGAGAATATGTACCGAAAAAAGCGCGCTATCGACTAAGGAATGAACGAAAAAAACGATACTTGCCGAAGCAATCCCCGCAAAGAGAGGGGTTCTCAACTCCTCGCCGGAGAATCGACTGGCGAACAATCCGAGAAAAAACAAAAGTCCGAATACTCCGATTTCCGCCCAAAGATCGAGATAGAGATTGTGTGCATAAAACGGGTCCCGATACGAAGCGCTCGGAAATACGGAGAGCGGGTAATTCCCGAGACCAACACCAAAAAAAGGATTTTCGGAAATAATCCCCGCGACTTCTTTCCAAATACCGATCCTCGCCGCATTTGAACCTTCTTCGAAAGAAAATACCGAAAGAAAGCGCTCGCGAATCACACCGCCGCCAAAGAAAAGAATCGCAAGAAATACCAGAACCGCCGCGCCTTTTTTCACAGAAAATACGTCTTTCAAAAAATGCCGCCGCGCCATCGATGTCGCACAAAAGAATATTCCTCCCACCAAAAGCGCAAGATACCCGCCGCGAGAAAACGAAAAGAGAACCGCGGAAAAAAGAAGTATAGCGATGGAAAGAAATACAGTCTTTTTCTCGGAGAAAAAAATACCCAGCGAGAGAAATCCGGTTATCCCGAAAAAAAGTGCGGCGATGTGCGGATCGGGGAATAATCCGACCGCGCGAAGTATCGGTTTGCCAAGTATTTCCACAAAAAGACTCGGGTGTTCGGCAACCGATCTTGCAAAGCTCTCCCCAAGCCATATTGGGTATACCTCTTCCACAAGCACCCGGAAAACTCGTTCGGCAGAAAAGAAAAACTGCGCAAAAAACTGGAGAAGCGCGGCCCCGCCGGCAATTGCCGCTCCGAACACGGTTGGCTTCAGAAGAAATGAAACGCCCTTCCTTGAAAGAACATCGGAGAAAACGAAGAGAAGCGGGAACAAGCTCGCAAGAAACGCCCATTTTCGAAGAGTCCACATTGGTTCTTCACTCCAAAAAACCGAGAGAAGAGCGATACCAAGAAATCCCGACCAGAAAAAAAGAATTTTCGGACCTGGAAGCGATACCTCACCGCGCGCAAGCGATCGAATGAGCCACCATACAAAAATCCCGGCTGCCGCCACTCTCGCGAGAGAAAGATCCACCCCTTCCGATGGATTGAGGGCGAATTGAAATGGAAGCGCGAAAAGAAATATGGCGACGCATCGATCAAGCATAGAGATTTCGAAGTATGGAAAAAATGAGTGCCGAAATTCGGTGTCCGTTTTTACAATAAAACCGCTCTTGCGATTCATAGTACCGGAATTTTTGTTCCCTTCTCTTTGAAAAACTCTCTCCTCCGCGGTGTTTTACCCGAAAACAATCGATTCGATCTATTTTTTTTCCGAAACGAGTCGCGCGCGCACAATAGTCCATATCCTCAAAATAGAGAAAAAATCGTTCATCGAAACCGGAGAGCGATTCAAATACGACTCTTGGCGTAAAGAGTGCCCCGCCGCTTACCCATTCAATCCGATGTGCCTGTCGATTTGAAAAAAACGGGAGTTTCGCCAAAATCGACCGCAGGAGCGACGCCCGCCTCCCGAAGCTCCCTTTTTCTTCGGTACCTTTTTCTGAAATAAGAATCGCGCCAAGCGCACCGATATGTTTTTCTTTCAAACAAAACTCCAGCATATGGGGAAAATCCCCGGAAAGAATTTCGGTATCCGGATTGAGAAAAAAAAGAATATCTCCGCGAGCGATTTTTGCGCCGATATTCGCCCCCGCCGCAAATCCGACATTTTGAGAATGAAAAAGAATGAGAGAATGATGCGCTGAAAGCCGCTCCAAAATCAATCGTTCCGATGGATCGTTGTTGACAACAATAATCTCAGCGGGAACGCCATTCAGAGAAGCAGCGAGAGAGCGAATCGAGAGGGAAAGCACGCGGGCGCTCCTATAATTCACGTAAATGATTGAGAGGAGGGGCATTCTCCCGAGATCGGCGCTCATACGCTTCAAATGCATGGGAAACCTGGAACGCCTCCTTTTTCCGTGTCCCGAAAAACCAAATGATGGCTTTATTATAACGTTTTCTTAAGAAATAAGACATCCGGAACCAAATCCTCGCCCAGCCCTTCGAGTGTTTTTCAAAAAAGAGAAGCCCCGAAAGCACTAAATAAAAGATTTTTTTCGGGTTTCTCACGCTTACTTCCCGATGGAAAACCTTTGATTTTAGCTCTACAAAAAGCTTCCATCCGCCTTTTTTCAGACGGACCGACAAATCGGCATCTTCGTAATAGAGAAAAAACCGCTCATCAAACAGCCCTTCCTGCTCGATCGCCTTTTTCCGTATAAAAAATGCGCAACCGGTCAGGTACCCCGTCTCGAAAGCATCTTTTTGAGACAACTCTCTTTGATGCATTGTCCGTATTCGAACAAAATCGATGCTTCCGCCGGCAAACCACACCTTTCCTTCCGGGAAAAGAATTATCGGGCTTGCGGCGCCGATTTTCGGGTATTTTTCAAGAAGCTCGACAAGATGCGTGAGCGAATCCGGGGCAACCGTTGCATCGTTATTGAGAAGCCAAAAAAAATCCGCACCACTTTCTTGCGCAGCGCGAATGCCCACATTCATTCCTCCGGCGAACCCGAGGTTTTGATCATTTTTGATCGTACGAACACCCGGAAATTTTTCAGTTATGCGAAAAGAATCATCGGCCGAATTATTGTCCACAACAAAAACCTCCCGATCCGTATATTTCAGAGAAAAAACGGATTGCAGGCACTGGCGTAAGCAATCCGCGCCATTGTAATTAAGAATAATAATAGCGACTTTCATCCCCTCGAAATTCAATCATTCTATATGCATATCCACGCTTGCTGCGGATTCCTTGGCAAGCCTTCTCCCCGAGAGAATAATATCGATCTCGTCGCGAGAAACTCCTCGGAAAAGCCAGAGGAGGGCAAGGTAGAGGAATACCGCCGCAAATCCAAGCACAAGAAACGGCATTGTTTTGTCAAAAAAGAAGAGAAATACACCCATACCGAAGCCCGCGAGAAAAATTCGCCCGATTCCGGAAAATCCCGGAAAAAAAGCCGCGCTTTTCCAAGCAATAGAGGCCGAGAGAACAACAACGAGCATTTCCGTTAAAAGCGACGCGGTCGCCGACCCCATATAGGAAAACCTTGGAATAAGAAAGAGGTTGATTCCAATGTTGAATACCGCCGCGAGCGAAAGCGCCCACATTAATTTCTTCTGCGCGTTCGAAACAAGCACGATCATATTGAAATAATGCCCGAAAAAAATGAATGCGAGCGAAAAAACGAGGATTTCCAGAACCGGAATCGATGCGACGAAGCTCTCCCCGCTCACAATGCGAATAATATCATCAGCGAGAAACATTGTTCCGACAAGAGTCGGCGTAACAATGATAAAAAACACCTTGAAAGTCTTTTTGGCAATCGTTTCAAACTTCGCCCGATCAGATCGAATCGTGTGCGAAAGAAGCGGGATAATAAGCCCCGCGAGCATTGCCGGAAAAAAAACGAGGTTTTCCATCACTTTGTATGCGACATTGTAAATACCGACATCCGTACTTGATTGAAAAACCGAAAGAAGAATCGTGTCGAATTTGAAGTAAAGGAAGGTGATAATCGCGGTAATCCCCATCGGATACGATTCCCGAAGAAATTCTTTCCAGTACGAAGTATCAAACCGCAACGCGGCGGACACGTATCGACGACTCAAGAGAAATACCGTTACCGCATTGAATCCCATCGACACGAGGAGCGACGAAACCACCGCAAGAAATCCCCAGTCCGACATAATGGCAAACGCCACAAACGATACCTGAAGCACCTTTCCGATAAACTCCACCATCGCAACTCGATGCATCGCAACCCGTTTCTGAAAAACACCATTCAAAACAAGCGACATGGTCGAAAACACAATGGCGAATGCGCCGATCAAAATTCCCGCCTTCAAATCCTGCGAATAATCAAAAAAAAGAATGATGATCGGCGAAAGAAGAAAGACACCGAATGACGAGAGGAGACGAAGCGAAAACACATTTCCAAGAATTTTTTGTTCATTGGCATTTTCGCGCGATATCTCCCGAACAGTAATCATTCCCATTCCGAGATCGGCCAATGCCGAAAAAAAGGCAAAAAATGCGAGTACGGTGGAATACCGGCCAAACCCCTCCGGCCCGAGATACCCGGTAATAAGCCGAATCGAAAAAAGCGACAAAAAAACCGTCGATACGACTTTCAGTATCGAGACAATAACCACGTTGTACGCTATTTTCCTCGCCAAAACCATAGCCCTATTGTAAACGAAAAAAGCCCCCGTGTCTCGGGAGGGATTTTCGGAAAATGTTCTTTAAAGAGCGACTTGCGGGGCGGGCTTGATGATGATTTTTCGATCCTCACCTCTTCCGGAACTTTCCGTAAGGACTTTCCCGCGATTGGCGAGATAGGTATGCACAATTTTCCGCTCATAAGGGAACATCGGGCGAAGGGTGACGGTCCGGCCCGTGCGAAGCGCCTCTTCTTCGGCCTCCAAGGCCTCGCGCTCGAGAATCGGTTTCTTTTCTTCCAAATAATGATTCACATCAATAAGAAGATCGATGCGTTCCGAAAGCTTTTGGGAGAGAATCGAACGCGCGATGTATTGAAACGCCGCAAGCGAAACGCCGTGCTGCCCGATAAAAATCTTCGATCCATCCGAAAGGGCAATATCGGCGGAATATGCCGTTTCTCCCGATTTTTGAACGGATACCTCGCCGGAAAATCCCATTCTTTGCAGGAGTTCGGTTATAACTTGTCGCACCATTTCTTCGTGATTCATACGTCGTTTCGGTTATTTCTTTACTTCTGTATGTTCCGCATGCTTCTCTTTGAAAATAAATTGCTGCTGAATAATAGTGAAAACCGTAGAAACAAGCCAGTACAGAGAAAGCCCCGCCGGAAACGTAATACCGACAAAAAGCGTCATCCCGGGTCCGAGAATAAGCATTTGCTTATTCATAATAGTCGCGAAGTCCGGCTTTTCATCCGATTGTTCCTCTTTCTTTTCCTTTTCTTTTCGCGCTTCTGCGGATTTTTTCTGCACATCAAGCATCATCTTGGTCTGATAATACTGTGCCGCCGCCGCAAGAATCGCAAAAAGATAGCTCGGTTTCGCAAGATCGGCAATTCCGAAAAAGTGATGCGAGATCTCTCCGGGATGAGAAACAAAAGAGTAGAGTTGTGCGGCATCGACGGAAAATCCTGCCGCGGAAACGCTGATAATCGCCCGATAAATCGCAATCAGAAAAACGACCTGCACAATAAGCGGGAGGCACCCGGCAAACGGATTCACCTTATGCTCCTGATAGAGTTCCATAAGGGCTTTCTGTTGCGCCGCTTTGTCATCTTTGTATTTCCGTTGGATTTCCTTCGTGAGCGGTTGGATTTCCTGCAGCTCCTTTTGCGATTTGATTTGTTTTTTGTAGAGCGGAATAAAGAGGACTCTCAAAAGAAGGGTTGTCGCGATAATCGCGAGGCCAAAATCGCTCCCCGGGATGGTATTGTAGAAAAAAATGAGCGAGTTATAAATCGGCTGAGCGACAAGAGTATGGAAAAGTTCAGTCATAGGAATAAAAATATTATTTTCGGATTTTTTGGAGGCATCCCGAAAGCGTGCGGGACACTTCTTCCAGTGTAAGCGATTCCGGCCGTTTCGTATAGAAGAAGGCGTATTCTCCCGCTGGAAAAAGCTTTTTTTTCAGATAATCACGGCTTGCTTCTCGGAGAAGTCTCTTTGCTCGATTTCGTTCCGTCGCTTTGCGAAAGTATTTTTTCGATGCGATTACCGCTATTTTTACCTCTTTTCCTTTGTTTTCAGCGGAAAATACCACTTTCCCACCCAGAAAAAGATAAAAAAGGGGCTTTCCTTCACGAAAAACCCTTTCTATTTCCCCTGTACCGGTCATTCGATTTCCCTTGGGAAGCATATCGCCTTTATACTGTCAGTCGCTTGCGCCCTTCACGGCGTCGCTTTGCAACGACTTTTCTCCCGTTTTTTGTTGACATCCGCTTCAAAAAGCCATGACGTCTTGTTCGGCGGCGTTTTTTCGGCTGATAGGTTCTCTTCGTGCTCATATCTCTGAAAAGCTTATTACAACACTCAAAAGAATACTTCCTTTTCAGAAAAAAGTCAAACGGTATGCGCTGTATGCCTCGTTATCCACTTATACACCGGATATACACCAGCTTCCTCGATACCAATTTCGCTCCGTGATATAATGCTTTCGTTTTCTCTTTATCCCCCGTGAATATTCCCCTATGACCAATGAAGAGCTCTGGAAAGCCGCACTTGGACAAATCGAGCTTTCCATTTCCAAGGCAAACTTCATAACGTGGTTTAAAAACACCGCCCTTCTCTCGATTTCCGATGGATCGGTTTCTATCGCCGTCCCAAATGGATTCGCAAAAGAATGGCTTGAAAACAAGTACAATCTTTACATTCTTCGAGCGCTTCGGGATATTTCCGGAACCGATATCAAAAAAATTCTCTGTATTATACAAGCCGAGCAAGGATCCACTCCTTCGGAACATCGGCCTCGCGGTCCGTTTATCGATGCCGTAAAAGCTCCGGAAAGGCTTTCTTTCGAACAAAACACGACTTATACACCGTCTTCACACACCCCGTCCGGCTCCTTTCAGCCGATTTCCATTGCAAAAAACGAACCCATTTACCCGCATCACTCTAATTTGAACCATCGGTATACTTTCGAAAATTTTATCGTTTCGGAGAACAACGAACTCGCCCGAGCGGCCTGTTATGCCGTTTCCCAAAATCCCGGAACTATCTACAACCCGCTTTTTATTTATGGCGGCGTCGGACTCGGGAAAACCCACCTTCTTCAATCTATCGGAAATGAACTCGTAAAAAATCACCCGGAAAAACGCATTAAATACATTACTTCCGAACGATTTACCACCGAACTTGTCGATTCCATTCGCAATCAAACAATTGATAAATTTAAAGAATACTACCAACATATCGACCTTCTCATTATCGATGATGTACAGTTTCTTTCCGGCAAAGAAAAGACGCAAAATGAATTTTTCCATATTTTTAATGCGCTCTACCAACTCAATAAACAAATTGTCATTTCGAGCGATCGACCACCACATGCCATCGCCACTCTTGAAGATCGGCTTCGCTCGCGATTCCAAGGCGGGATGATTACTGATATCAGTCGTCCAAATTATGAGACACGAATCGCCATTCTTGAAGCGAAAATGCAAGAAAAAGGCTTTCTTCTCGATCGAGAATCAGTTCATTATATTTCGGAAAATATCACTCAAAACGTCCGCGAACTTGAGGGGGCGTTGAATCGTATTGTTGCGTACTGTGAATTTCACAAAATCACTCCTTCTCTCTCGGCGACCCAAAAAATCCTCTCCCAACTCATTTTTCAAACTAAGAAAAACCTCCAAACCGAAGATATTTTCCGCATTATTACCGAATATTATAAAGTCGAAAAAGACGATCTCATTCGAAAAGGACGGAAAAAGGAAATTTCCCATCCGCGACAGGTTGCAATGTACCTGATGCGAAGCGAGCTTCAAACTCCTTTCTCCAGTATTGGAGAAATTTTCGGCGGTCGAGATCACACCACCGCGCTTCACGCATTTGAAAAAATCCATCAAGACACCCAAGAAAATCAAAAAATAAAAGAGGAGCTCAACACCCTAAAAGACCACCTTTATTATTCTTAAATACAATAATACGTGGATAACCTGTGAAAAACTCCTGTATAAATCCTTTCTTTCCTTGTGCACCCTGTGGATACTTTGTTAAAAAATACTTCAAAAAATTCTCTCCCTGAATATTTTTTCACTTTACCCCCTATTCATTCAGAATAAATCCCCAAAATCTCCCCCTATGAATTCCTTATTTTCCCTTTTAATAAAACATTTCACTCACTTTTCCACTTATACACCACACTAATAGTAATAATATTTAATATATATTTAATTAATATTTACTTTATAAACATATGAAAATTCTTTGTACTCAAGAAAATATTACAAAAGCTATCGGGTCACTCGAGCGAGTAACCGGAAAGCAATCAAGTCTCCCGATTCTTGCGAATTTTCTCCTGGAAACAAGTAAAGGACGACTGAAGATATCTGCTACTAATCTTGAAATCGGAGTGATTGCGCATATTGGAGCGAAAATCGAGCGTGAGGGAAAAATTGTGGTTCCGGCAAAACTTTTGAGTAGTTTTATTCATAACCTTCCAGAAGGGGATGTGGTTTCCTTAGAAACGGAAAATCAAACGCTTCATATCGTGAGCGGGAATTATGATATGAAGATAAAGGGATTTGAATCAAAGGATTTCCCGATCATTCCGCAGTTTGAAGAGGAATATCTCTTTTCCCTTCCAGCACAGTCGCTCAAAAATGCCCTTTCAAGACTTCTCCCGTGCGTTTCTCTTTCGGATACCCGTATTGAGCTCACGGGAGTGCATATCTTCTTTTTTGAAAAAGAGCTTCATTTGGCGGCGACGGATAGTTTTCGGCTCGGGGAAGAGATTTTTTCTCTCCAAGATCTTCCGGAAAAGGAAAAATACGATGTGTTCCGGGAAAAAACCGAAAGCCTTATCTTGCCGGCAACGACGCTTCAGGAAGTCGCCCGGGATATTTTTCCGGAAACAGAACGAGTGGAAATTATGGTTTCTGAAAATCAAATTTTCTTCCAAATCGGGGATATTCAAATTGTTTCGAGGCTTATCAATGGGAAATATCCGGATTATAAACAGATTATCCCCCAAAACTTCACCTTTAACGTGGAAATTGAGCGGGAGCTTCTTTTGCGGGCGATCCGGATCGGAAGTATGTTTTCGTCTCAAAGTTCCGGAGAAGTGAGTTTTCGGGTGATTCCGAACGATGAAATGGTGGTGGTGAAGGCGGTTTCTCGGGAAATCGGAGAAAACACCGTGAAAATACCGGCGAAAATAGAAGGAAATGGAGAAATAACGCTTACCTTTAATCCGAGATATATTCTCGATGGGCTTTCGGTGACACATTCTTCAAAAGTGCTTTTCTCTTGCAATACGCCGCAAAGTCCCGCTTCTCTGCGAATGGTTGATGAAAAAGGTTCCGTGATTTCCGATTTCCTTTATATTATGATGCCGGTCCGAAAGTGATACCATGTGATAAATTCATAAGAGTCTGTCATCCCCGCGAAGGCAGGGATCTAGAATCCACAAATAAACGATTTATTGTAGGGTTAAATTCATCCGGCATACTATGCGAAATCTTTCAGAATATCTTCAAAAAAAGAATTTTTCCCCGATTGTCGACAGTGGCGAAGAAATTTCTCGCGAAATAGACGACAAAACCGTATTTTCGGTATTCCGAATGGTGATTGAAGGGGAATACGGCGCGCGCGGGAAAGAAAATATCGAGCCGCGATTCTATCAGAAGAAAAAACTCTTCGTGAGTTTCCGGAGTTCTCTTTGGGCGAGCGAAGTTTGGCTCAATCGCGAGCACCTCAAGAAAAAACTCAACGAAACCCTTGGATTTCAGGGGATCGATGAGATAAAAGTGAGTATGAATTGATAGTTCTAAACTATTGACAAAAAATTAAAAGAAGTTCATAATTAAATGTTTTATTTAACAATACAAGCATCATTGGCCTAAAGGAGAATTAGCATGAAGCTAAGACTTTGGACAGCAATTCTTTTGGTGCTATGTCTCGTGCGGATAGACATTATCACCGTTCCATCTCGACCACCGATGTATAGAGATCTAAAATACGTTAAATTTGATCCCAAACACAACACCTTTTATGATTACGGGTTAAGTGTTGAAGGGTGGTGTGTGGTAAGTGGTGGTTTTGGTAGGGACCTATGCTCTAGGCCCGACCCTATACCCGCTAAGGATCAGCTAAAATTCTCTCTTCGAGAGGGAGTGCTAAGGGAGAGGAATTGGTCGTACCTTGTTGGCGCAATATATGTCACACAGAAACGTGTCTTAGAGCGCCTCTATGATGATATTGAAGGGAAAACGCATTACCTATTTAACTGTGCCGCGCCTCCTTTTACACCGCCAGGCATGAAAGTCGTTATGCATAATGGCAAGAGATACGCGTGGGACTTTTGTGTTGAGGTGTACTCGCCGCATAGCGAAACAAATAGTGAGTTTGTAAGGGGATATGATTATCTAAAAAAACTCGCCGGGCGACAGGCGCTAGACGCCACAACACTAGAATATCTTCTCTCAAATCCGTATCTCATACCGCTAAATTGGCGAAAACCAGGAATGCAAATTTTATTCCCTGGAACGATTTATGGGAATGAATTGGGGGTGTATCACTGTGGTCTACTTTTTAGCACGAATGGTCGGTGGTGCGCTTCGATTGTTCCTCTCGACACTGAATGGGCCAACAATGTTGTAGCCGCGATCAAGGTATAAAAACAGCCGTCAAGGAGGGTAACCACCTTGGCGGCCTTTTGTTTGGTCTTCAACTCAATAACTCACCGAGACGTTTTTGGAGGATTTTGCTTTGTTGCCGTTCTTATCTTTCACTTCGGCTTCTATTTCAAGCGTGGAATTGTTTTTTTCCGCCGGAATAGAGTAAGACACCAAGTAGGGCTTGCTCCCGCTTGAGCCGACTTCATTTCCATTCACCCTGTAAGTGACGCTTTCGACGCCATACTCCGCATTGACGCTTGCTTGAAGCGTGAGAGATGAGGAAGAGGTGCTTCCCGGGACGGAAAGAGAAATCAAGGGGAGATATTTTTTGAAGTCGTCTTGTTCGCATTCATTTTTTGGCGGATCATCGACGACGAATTTCTTCCGGTTTTCTTTGTTTTCATACCAGTCTTTCACACCTTTTTCCCATGATTTGTATTGTGAATCGCGGTCGGGTTTGTCCGGGATCGGTCCCAATGGATCATCGCGGTTCACATAGGAGAGAATGTCGTGTCCGGAAACGAAATCCTTTTTCTCTACGTCTTTATCGCGACAGAATTTATTCGCGAGGCAGAATTTGTCATCTCCGATTTCACAGACCTTCACGTCTTCTTTCATATCAAGTTTGCCGTTTATCATCGGCTTGTCGACGAGGGTTTTCTCGGAATCTTTGTTGTCTTTGTCTTCGCCGTCTTTTTTCTCGGTATCGTTGTCTGTTTTGTATTCCGGAAACGATTCGACGGGGGAGTTTTGGAGCGCTTTGTCAATAAAATTTCGCCAAATCGGTGCGGCGACAACCGAACCATCCGCGCCCGGAGTCATCGCGGCGTTGTCGTTGTTCCCTACCCAGACGCCGACCGCGAGCGAGGGGGTAAAACCCATTGTCCAGGCATCGCGGAATTCATTTGTCGTTCCGGTTTTCGCGGCAACTTGGCGATTGTCGAAACGAAGCAAATTTTTCTCGCCGAAAACCGGTGCTCGGTAGTCGTTGGTCGACATTACATGGTCGAGCATCGCGACATATTTTTCATCTACGACGCGTTCCCCCGGGTTTTCTTTGTATTCCTCGAGCATCGTCCCATCGGTTCCTTCGATGCGGAGAATGGCGGTTTTTTCGCGTTTCACACCGCCTGCTGCGAGGGTCGCATAGGCGTGGGCGTGATCGATAAGCTTCACTTCACCGCCACCCAAGACGAGCGAGAGTCCGTATCGATCGGGATAATTGAGCGTCGTGATACCAAGGTCTTTTGCCATTTTGGTTGCGTCTTTTACGCCAACCAAATAGAGTGTTTTGACCGCGGGAATATTGAGCGATTGCGGAAGTGCTTCTTTCATTGGGATCGGGCCGCGGAATTTTCCATCGTAATTCTGCGGTTCGTATTTTTTTTCTTCATTCGTATCGAATTGCGTTGGTGTGTCGTAGAGAAGGGTGTCTGGCGAATAGCCCTTGGTAAACGCGGTAAGGTAGACATAGGGTTTGATAGAAGAGCCCGGCTGTCGTTCGCGGATGGCGACGTTTACATTGCCGTCGATCGAGGCATCAAAATAGTCTTTTGATCCGACCATGGCGAGAATTTGACCGGTTTTCGGGTCGATTGCGACGAGCGCGGCGTTTGAAGCCTTCCATTTCGTTGCATTTTTTTCAACACCTTCGCGCACTGCTTGCTCGGCGGCCATTTGTTTGTCCCAATCAAGCGTCGTGTATACTTTGAAACCATTTTGTTCGATGGCGAGATCGCCGAATTTTGTCGCGAGGTATTCTTTTACGTACATGACGAAGTGCGGCGCGGCGATAATGTCTTTTTGCGGGGAAATTTTTGCGAGAACATCTACAGCGATAGCTTCGTTTGCTTGATCTTCGCCGATGTAACCGAGACGCGCCATCGTTTTCAGGGCGACCTCTTGGCGGATTTTGAGTTCATTGGTTCGGGATCCGTACGGGGAATAGCGGCTGGGAGCCTTCGGGAGCGAGGCGAGGAGCGCCGCTTCGTCGAGGGAGAGATCTTTGGCGGATTTTCCAAAATAAGTTTGCGAGGCCGCTTCGATACCGTAGGCGTTCATTCCATACGGGATTTCATTCAAATACATCGCAAGGATCTCGTCTTTCGAGAATTTCTGCTCGATTTCGATCGAGAGAATAGCCTCTTTGATCTTTCGAACGATAGTTTTCTCATTGGTGAGGAGAGAGTTTTTCACAAATTGCTGGGTGATGGTGGATGCGCCTTGAGCTGCGCCTCGATGGAGGAGATCTTTTAAGGCGGCGCGGACAATTGAGGTAATTTTAATCCCATGGTGGGAGTAAAAATCTTGATCTTCGAGCGAAAGCGTTGCGGCACGAACAGCTTCTGGCATATCAGAGAAAGGGATAACCGTGCGTCGTTCCTCCCCGTGCACTTCGTAGAGGAGGTGCTCGCCGGTGCGGTCGTAGATTTTGGTCGATTCGGCGATAAAGCGCTTGTTTACCTTGCCGGGACTCGGAAGGTCTTTCGCGACATAGGCAAACACGGCGATTGTCGAGAAGACGCCGATAACAAAGAGAAAAAGAGTGAATTTTACACAAAAACGAAAGAATTTCCGCCATTTTGAGCGGTTTTTCGGTTTTTCTTCGCGGGGATCTTCATCTCGCGCCTTTTTCGGCCGCAAGAAGTGAATAATGGTCATACAAGGCTTGTTTAAGGGAAATTTTTATTTTCCACTAAGCCGATTGTACAAGAAAGAAGAGTATTTTTCAAGGTTATTGAACCAATTGCCTTTAAGCGGGGAGGTTAAATATATCTCTCAAAATCGGACGGATAACCATTTGGGGCTGCCCACTTGTTGGGTAATAGTGTATACGAAGATCGGGATATGTATTGGCCTCAAGGAAGTATACGGACTGCTCTTTCGGTGAAAGGGAAATGTTTTCACAAATAATATCAATTCCGCTTAAATCGAGATTGAGCGCCTTAAGGGATTTCCACGCAAGAGAGAGAAGCTCCGGGTGCACTTCAGCGGTGCAGTCGCGCGTAGACCCCCCTTCTGAAAGCCGGGAATTTTCTTGAAGACGAACGACCGTATTTTTTTCAGGGATATTTTTCAGTGTAAGCCCATTCTTTTTCAGTGTTGTCTGAACAGCAGGCGAGAGAATAATTTTTTTTAGAGCATTGATATTTTTCAAATCAATAAGTTCTTGGATGGTATTTTTTCCATTTCCGATAACGTGAGGGGGAATCATTTGAAGCGCTCCTAAGAGTTTCCCTTTATACAGGAGGAGCCTGTATTCATTTCCGGTAACCATTTGCTGGACAAGGAAGCTTTTTGAATATGTTTGTGCGACAAGAAAAAGCTCGTCGACACTCTGAATATTCATATGCACATTCATACTTTTTGATCCGCCGGATTCCTTAGTGATAAGCGGAAAAGAAAGACTGATGGATGTGATAGATTTTTTAAACTCCTCAAAGTTTTTGAAATGATGAAAAGCCGGGTGAGGAACTCCTTCTTCTTGCCAAAGAGCGTACGAAATCGCCTTGTCTTTTGAAAAACGATAAATTTCCATATAGGGATCGCGCGCTACGGAAAACAACTCACATACAAGCAGTGATCTTGATTTATTAAAGATTCGAAATAAATGCTTTGAATCGGAAATAATTTTTGTTTCCAAGCCGAGTGCTGTAGCCTCGGAAAGAATGAGTTGAGAATTTTTTGTCATAAATTTATTTTTTTCTGGCACTTGAATATTTAGAGAGTGCATAGTCGATAATAAACGAAGAGGGGTCAATCCCCGTCACTTCCTTCAGTTTTTTCCATTGAGGAGCGCTGTTTACTTCAAGAACACAATATTTACCATCTTGTTTTTTGATGATATCTACTCCTGCAATCTCATAATTCATTACTTGAGCAGCGTCAAGAGCAAGTTTTTTTATTTGCGGCGTTAGGGCGATACGAGACGCCTTTGCGCCAAGAGATGCGTTAGAGCGAAAATCTCCTTGAAGAATGTGTCGTTTCATTCCGGCAACAACTTGATTGCCGACAACAAAAACCCGAATATCTCCGTCGATAGGAAGGTATTCTTGTAAGAAATAACCCCGGTTATTTTTTCTTAAAAATTCTTTTGCCTCTTGAAAATTTTCAAATTTTTTAATGCCATTTCCTTTGCTTCCAAATATTGGCTTTGCGATGATAGGAAGTCCTATTTTCTCTATTACAAAAGAAAGATCTCGTGCGGATAAGGCCTGTGCGGTTTGCGGATGTGGGATATGGTGTTGATGAAACTGACTCGCTTGAAATATTTTGTCTCCGAAAAATCCCTCTTTGCCAAGATCGTCATTAACAATGATTTTCTTCTGGTTGAGGAGATATTGAGCAAGGACGGAAACTGCCGGGCGAACCATTCGGTATCCTCCACGGAAAAGAAAAATATCACAGTCGAGCAAGTTTATATTTTTATAAATAAATACGGGCTCATTTTCTGAAAATGTGATTATGATATTCTTCATGCGAACAGGAATCGCAATATGACCTCTTCGGATAATTTCTTCTATGAGGTCTTTGGCGTGTACTCCGGGACGGCCCCCGATAATGGCAAATTTCAATTTTTTCATATAACTAAGGGGCGTTGGATTAATTTTTTGAAACATCGATAAGAAATTTCCCGAGATTTTTTCTTCCGATGATAACCGGGTATTCGAGTTGTGAGCGATCAACAATAGAAGCTCGGGCTGAAATTTCAATACCATCAAGCAAAAGAGAACACTTCACTTTTGGGCGCAAGCTCACGCCACTTGATGAGTAGACGACGATAAGATCATCGAGATCCGGGTGCTTTCCGAGGTGTTCTTTTCTGATGTTTGCTTCAAATTCTTTCACGATTTCTCTGGGTATTTCTACCGGCTTTTTTATGTTTGAAAAATACTCCAATACGGAGGAAAACCCGAGCTCTCTCGCAAGCCCGGTATCAATTGAAGTCGAGTCCGCGCCGGTGTCGATTTTTGCTTCGACTTCAATCTCTTTTCCATTTTTACCGATAAGCTTTACTTTTTCAACCGTGCCAATGACACGTCGCCCAGAAAGCTCTTCGATTTCTTCTTCAATTTCACCACCGAAGAGATTCATTCCGAGGCGAACGCCACGCTCAGTTGTTTTAATTTTGATATCCCGAACACGGTCGAGGCGACTCTTTAATCCATCGAAGTTTGCAAGTTGAATAGAGAGGCCTGGACGTGCATTGAGCTCGAGAATTACGGGGCCGCGATCGCGATCAATCGCTACATCCGCACCAAGAAATCCGAGGCCGGAGATTTTCTGCGCGTCAACCGCCATAGTGAGAATTTGTTTCCAATACGGAATTTTGATACCGGAGAGGGCGAGGCGCGTTCCCGGGACGTGCTCGATAATGGTTCCTTTGCCGACGATAGCGCTTGTTGTGGTACCTGTCGCCATATCGATCCCAACGCCGATCGCGCCCTGCTGGAGATTTGCTTTACCGTCGGAGGCGCGTGTTGGAAGTCGGAGCATTGCCATTACCGGTACGGAATTAAAAATGATCACGCGGATGTCGGGGATTCCTTTGAAAGAATATGGCTTGAAGAGCTTGAGGAGTTTGAGGCGCTCTTCGAAGAAAGCAATGTCGGGTGTGTTAGACAGAGAAAACGATCCATCGAGAATGTTTTGGATATGAATTTTCAAATCATCAACGGTTACTATTGATCCGTCGGCTTTTACCCAAGCGTCTTCACGGCCCTTCTTCCGCGCATAGACAACGAGAATACCCTCACCGCCGAAACCGCGGTTTGGTTTGAGTGCAAAACTATCGGGGAGCCTCGACCAGTCAAACCGATCGAGCTCGTCGTGATTTCGAATTTTTCCGATAAGCCCAGGGACAGGGAGGCTGGCATCAGAGAGCGTTTTTTTGCAGAGGAGTTTTCGGTCGGCAATTCGCATTCCGCGCTTGCGGTTGAATGGGCGCACATACCCAAGGTTACGTGCGTTCATCCCGAGCAATTTTCGGCTTTTTCGAAAAAATTCAAACATACCCGCGTCGGTGAGCGCGAATTAGAGGTACTTGAAAATACGGCGAAATCGCCAGTATTCCGAGAGACGGAGCCCCGACCATTTGCCGAGGACGATGTTGATTGGGAAAACAAGCAATATCGCCCACGGATAGGCGAGAAGAAACTCTCGAATCGATTCGGCACGGATAACGGCGTATCCAGCAAGTGAAATAACAAGTGTTTCGGCGGCGAGAATGAGCGCCACGCGATTTCCTTTCTCAATCTGTGTCGCAACAAATTTTTCCGCAAGGGTGATCATAATAAGGAGTGGGAAAATCGAAATCGCCGCGAGGCCGGTGCGTTGAAAGTATCCGCCCGAGACGAGGATGCCGAGGATGACGAGTGAGATAATCGAGAGTGTGATCGCGACGCGTGGGAGATAGAGGAGACGGAATGGCTTGAGAAGATAGCGCGCGAGCGTCCCGACGGCGATGACCGCGATGAAGACGGCGATCCCGTATTTGAGGCCGTTCGGATCGAAAGCGAGAAAAGCGAATGTAACGATCGACGGTGTATAAATGCCAAATGCTTTGATGCCGATAACTTGGCGAAAAAACGCAACGAGGGTCGCAACGACTGGAAGAAGCAAAAGGAGTGCGACCGTTTCAAGCGGCACGCCTTCGTTTATGAAAAAGGTGATAATGGGATGGAGATTCATACACTTCCAGTTTTTCTTAGGGATTCCACTTTTCTTCGGCTTGCGTGGCAGAGAGCGATTGCGAGAGCGTCCGCGGTATCGTCGGGCTTTGGAATTGTTTTGAGTTTCAAGACAGCTTTCACCATCAATTGTACTTGTGTTTTGTCCGCTTTCCCATAATTCGTCAAGGCTTGCTTGACTTCGAGAGGGGTGTAGCCTGCAATACTAACACGGAGGTGCTCTAAAGTCAAGAGAATAACGCCTCGTGCTTGGGCGACGGAAATCGCCGTTTTTTGGTTATTAAAGAAGAAAAGTTCCTCCACGCCCGCCTCTTTTGGCTTCCATTTTTTGACGATTTTTTCGATATCGTCCGCGATTTCAGTAAGTCGCTTTTCGAGGGGCAAATCTTTGCTCGTTGAAATATGTCCGTACGCGACGGATTCCGGCTTTCCATTATTTATTTCAATAACCCCCCAGCCGACGGTCGCGGTTCCGGGATCGATACCGAGGATACGCATAAATCATGTAGCAATTAACAGCGAACAAATAATACAAGCTAAGAATAGGTTGAAAAAACACTCTTGTCATTCCGGGTTTCTTTATTTGGTGCAACTGAACCGGAACGCCAATTTTCTTATTGTTGAATTGGTATGTTACGAAAAATAATTGTTCAAATCCACTTTTTTTCCAAGCCGAGTCAATATTGAAAAGAGTATCTTAAATGTTTCAGCGACTTCTCTTCCTCGAATAATCATGGCAACGTCTCGTCTCATGACCGTAATTACGAGAAAGTCTTTAAAGCAGAAAATATCAGTGTCAAAATTCAGGGCATCATCGGGGAGAATGTAGCCGATGACGAGACGGCCGGTATGGGCGCGCTTCACTTCGGGATTGGTCGCTTGGATAAGCTTAATGGTTGTTTGTGAACACACCGCCTCAAGAATAACCCCTTTTTTCTTGAAAGCAGATTGCCAGGCTACGATAGTTTCGGTATGTAGATGAGAAAGTTTTTGTCTGGCAGACCCGGTTCCCTCGATAAAATATGCTCGTTCCCCGGACGGAAGATCGAGAATCATTTTATATGCTGCACGAAAACCCGTTTTTGTAGTATGGAGTTCGATTGAATAGTGGGAGCGAACACGCTCCTCATTGAGGAGTGATTGGAGTAAGGGAATCTCTTCTTTTAATTCTTTTACATGTTCATCGAGCATTCTTGCGAGCGCATCAAGATCGGAACATTCATATTCGAAGTGTTTTCTGATTTTTATTCGAGAGACTAATTCATGGGCGAGTAATCGATTGATAATAGGGTAGAGAGTAGTGCGGGGGAGGCCGGTGTCTTTTGCAAGATCAGTGATTCGTGAGCTGCCGTGCTTGAGGAGCGCAAAAAAGACACAGATTTCCTTCTCTGAAAATCCAAAAGCCAACAGCGCCTCCTTTGTTTTTTGCGCATTCTTCATAGTTAAACTATACAAAACGTCGAATATTTAGTCAAAACAATATTTAATATTATGGCTTTCATAAAATAATAATTTGGTAATTGTATTTAACACGTCTTTATTCCAGACATTTTAAAAAATTTTTGCTTTATTTGGTGCAGGCAATATCGCCTGTCATTTAAGAGGTTTTTCTTATGGAAATCATAAGACAAGTGTCGCCCGAATGCGGGATCGGTGCATGCCCAGCTGTTTTTGAGACCGATCAAGAAAGCTTCGTTGTCGTAGGCCGTCAGATCGACCAGAACGAAGTGGTAGCGCTTGGTCTGGAATCGAAGATTGCGCCTGGCGAGAACGCCGTCGAAGTCCCGAAAAGCACGTTCCGTGTTTAGATGGGGCGATTCTATTTAAAGGCACAGGTTCCGAGGCAGACATGAACAAAAAGCCTCATGGTTTCCCGGGTGGCGAACGCGCTACTCGGGATTTTTCTTTTTCTTCAAAATCTTTCCAAAACTTTCTGTACACAAAAGTAAGCGGTCGTGGAGAATTGTGCACGACGGGCATTGAGAATATAGTATCAACTTATGACGGCCGTCGGGAGATGATACGTTTTTCACAAAAATAGTCATTTATCGCGATTAAAATACAGCGGAGAGACCGCTGTATTTTTTTTGTTGACTGTTTATTGCTGATTGCTCACTGAAGGTTGTCCCACACGGTTTGTACATCGGTGTTGTCTTCGAGGAGTTCTTTGAGTTTTTCATACTTTTCGAGGTCGTCTGCGGAAAGCGAAACCATTTGTGTGGGGAGGTATCCGAGCTCGGCGGATTCTGGAATCATATTTTTTGATGCGAAAAAATTTTGCACGGTCTGGAGATCTTCGACTTTGGTGATGACGAGGAAGACTTCTTCTTCGAGTTTGAAATCATCGGCGCCAGATTCGACGGCTTCTATTTCAAGCATATCGATCGAGTATTTCTCGAGTGAAAAAACGATGATGCCGCAACGCTTGAACATGAAAGAAACGGAACCACTCGGCACGAATTTCCCACCGTTCTTCGTAAGAATGGTTTTCACTTCACCGACGGCGCGGTTTTTGTTGTCGGTCATGCCTTCGATCAAGAGCGCGACTTGCCCCGGTCCGTACGCTTCATAGATCACTTCTTCAATGAGCGCGCCTTCTTTTGCTTCGCCAGTACCGACCTTGATGGCGCGGTCGATACGATCCTTCGGCATATTGACACTCCGCGCACGATCGATCGCGAGGCGGAGTTTGAAATTCATATCAGGATCCCCGCCGTCGCGTGCGGCGATGGAAATCAGACGACCGTGTTTGGTGAAAATGGCGGCGCGCTTGGCGTCGTTTATTCCTTTGGCGCGATGGGTGGTAGCCCAGTGGGAGTGTCCGGACATAGTGCGTATTTAGTCAGAAAAACAATCTGTATTGTAGAGAAAAGAAGAAAAAGATCAAGGAGTTTTTGTGTGGGTTTTGAAAAGACGACGAGCAAACATTGACACTTGGCCGTTCCTTCGCTATTCTACGCTCTTACTTTCTGATTTTTCTCCCGAAAATATGAGCCTTTCCCCCGAACGACAGTTCTCCGAACTTTTTCTTCGATCAAACGAGATCCTTGTCCTTCTCCCGAAAAATCCATCGATCGACCTTCTTTCTTCCGCGTTCGGGATCGCTCACTTCGCGGAAAAAAACGGGAAGCGCGCCACTGTCGTCGGAGAAAATATCAAGGAGAAATCCTCGATTCTTTCATTCCTCCCTCACCCAACGGCGATCTTCGATCACCTTGCCGGCGCGCGCGAATTCGTCCTCTCCTTCAATACGAAATTCAATCCGATTATCGGCACTCGGAGCGCGCAGGAGGAAGATGAATTTCGGGTCTACATTACGCCTGAAAAAGGTATTATTGATCCGCGGGATTTTTCGTTCATCCCGGCAAAATTCAAATTCGACCTCGCCCTCGTCCTCGGCGCGCCTGATCGCGAATCGCTCGGCAAAACCTACGAGGACAATCCGGATATTTTCTACGAACTCCCGATTGTAAATATCGATTATCATTCGGAAAACGAACGTTTCGGTCAGCTCAATTTCGTCGATCTCGTCGCCTCCTCCGTTTCGGAAATCGTCGCCAAACTTCTCTTCGAAACCGCCGGGGACTCTATCAACGACACAACGGCAAACGCCCTCTATACCGGCATCGTCGCCGCAACCGAAAGCTTCCAGAAAGAAAATTCCACTCCGAAAGCACTTGAACTCTCGGCGAAACTCCTCTCTCTCGGAGCGAATCGCGAACAAGTGATTCAGTCGCTCTATCGGAACGAATCACTCTCTCTCCTCAAACTCTGGGGCCGCGCGATGGCAAGTCTCCGCGCGCACGAAGAAATCAGCCTCGCCGCCGCGACCCTCACGTCCGAAGATCTTGTCCTCTCCCGCGCCACACCCGACAACATTCCCGCCATTCTTGAGCGCATCCGCCGACACATTTCGTCAAACACGTTTTTTCTGATCCTTCTCCCCGGTCTCTCCGGAGAAACCTTTGCATACATTCAAGCGGCTAGTCCCGAACGACTCTTTCCGTTTCTCCAAAAATTTCCTCCGACCGAAACGATCGGCGATACCTATGTGTTTCTGTTTCCCGACTCAACACCGGAAAAAACCGAGGAGCTTATCGCGTCGATCCTTGGAGAAAAAAAATAACGACACTCTTCAAATATTTTTCCGCAAGAAACAAACGCTCTTTCAAAGAGTGTTTTTTGCATCCAAATTTGGTAGAATAATCATACTTGTTGATTCAAATTTTTTGACTTCTTATTTTTCATTTTGATTTTTGAATTTTTATTTTGCGTTATATGGTCCAAGTTATCCGAAGCTCAAGCACGCCTGTCGGCGAAACAAAAGGGACCGAGCTTGAAGAAAAATTGAGCAAACTGAAAAGCTCTTCCATCGAAGAAAGCGCTTCTCGGCTGGCCGCAGAAGTCGGCCTCGCCTACGCCGACCTTCATCTCTTTCCGATTGTCGCCGAAGACATCCGCCTTATCCCCGAAGAAGACGCCCTGCGTCTCGGCATCGCGCTCTTTCAAAAAAATGGAAAGATTGTTCACTTCGCTCTGCTTGATCCGCGGAATACCGAGGCGAAACAATACATCAAATCTCTCACCGAAAAAAACGATTGGCAAACAACCCTCCACATCGTCTCAAAACCTTCATTCGACAAGGCAATCGCCGTCTATCACGATACGCCGATCCTGAAATCCCTCGATCTTATGAAGGTGTCCCTTTCCGGGTCCGACCTCGAAGACTTCGACAAAAATTTCGGCGCGCTCGCCAACCTCGAAAACGAAGCCGAGAAAATCTCCACCTCGCAGGTGCTCGAAATCATCCTTGCCGGCGCAAAAAAAATGCGCTCAAGCGACATTCACCTCGAGCCGGAAGAAGACGTCGTCCGTCTGCGCTATCGTATCGACGGCGTGCTTCACGACATCGGCAGATTTTCCAAGTCCGTTTCCCAGCTTGCTACGTCTCGCATTAAAATGCTCGGAAAAATGCGCCTGAATGTCCGCGATCGCGCGCAAGACGGGCATTTCTTTGTTGATCTCGAAGGAAAACGCGTCGATATCCGCGTCAATGCGATTCCGGGAAAATACGGCGAAAGTATCAATATGCGTCTCCTCTCGGGCGACGACATTATCGGAAAAATGGAAGATCTCGGGCTGCGCGGCCTCGCCTACGAACTCGTACAAAAAGAAATTGCAAAGCCGCACGGAATGATTTTAAACACCGGTCCGACCGGGTCAGGGAAAACGACAACGCTCTATACTCTGCTGAACACGCTCAACGAACCCGGCACGAAAATCATTACCATCGAAGATCCGATCGAATATTCTCTCCCGGGCATCGTGCAAACCGAGGTCTCCAAGAACGGCGACTACACCTTCGCGCAGGGGCTTCGCGCCGTTGTCCGTCAAGATCCGGACGTCATCCTCGTTGGTGAAATTCGCGACGAAGAAACGGCGGATATTTCCGTAAACGCGGCTCTCACCGGACACCTTGTCCTCTCGACCCTGCACGCCAACAGCGCGGCGGCCGCTATTCCGCGTCTCCTCGAACTCGGAATGAAACGCGATCTCATCGCTTCATCGATCAATTGCTTTATCGCGCAGCGACTCGTCCGAAAACTCTGCCCCGACTGCAAAGAATCCTATGAGCCGGCAAAAGAAACCGTCGAGTCGCTCCGGGAATTTATCGCTATCATTTCCCCGAAAGCAAAAGTGGATATTCCGAAAGACATTCCGTTTCTGTGGAAATCAAAAGGATGCGCAAAATGCAATTTGACCGGCTTTCGCGGGCGAGTGGGTATTTTTGAAGTGTTTCCGATCATTCCGTCGATCGTCGAACTTATCAACAATATCGAAACAACCGAAAACGAACTCCTCCGCGCCGCGCTCGAAGAAGGCATGATCACCATGACCCAAGACGGGCTCTTGAAAGCGATTGAAGGAATTACCACGCTCGAGGAAGTCTCGCGCGTTGCCGATCAGGGAGATATTCTGCGCGACATTTATTCGGAACTGATGCCAAGCGCTCTCTCCAAATCATCCGGTATCCCAACCAAGCTGCTCGAAGACACGAAGTCTCATCTCGAATCATTCGCCGCGTTTTCCGAATACGCGAAAACTCTGAATCAACGCGATTTTATCCGATCGATTTTCGGTGCGGCGCTTATTCTCCGCGCGGGCGACATTCACCTCGAGCCGACCGACACCGAGGTACTCGTTCGCTACCGAATCGACGGCATTCTTCAGACTGTTACCACCTTTTCAAAAAACGATTATCCTTCCATCTTGGGAGAAATCAAACTCTGGGCGGGACTCAAGTCGGGCGAACGTGCCGGCGTCGTCGACGGACGATTCTCCGTCTCGCTCGAAGCGCCGTTTGACACTATCGTTTCTACAAAAGTCGATGTCCGTCTCTCGATTATTCTCGGCGGCTTCGGCGAAACGGCAGTGATGCGACTCCTCTCCCAATCCAATGCAAAACTCGAACTCGAATCGCTCCATATCCGGAAAGAAAATCTCGATCGCATTCTTTCGGCAGTAAAAAAACCGAATGGAATTATTTTAAACACCGGTCCGACCGGGTCGGGGAAAACGACTACACTGTACTCGATTCTCGCGCTTTTAAACAAACCCGAAGTCAAAATCATTACCGTTGAAGATCCGATCGAATACCAAATGTCCGGTATTTTACAAACGCAAGTAAACAATGAAGAAGGGTATTCGTTTGCAACCGCCCTTCGCGCGCTCCTCCGTCAAAATCCCGACATTATGATGATCGGAGAAATTCGCGATGAAGAAACCGCACAAATTGCCGTACAAGCCGCGATCACCGGACACCTCGTCCTCTCCACCCTGCACGCGAACAGCGCCGCCGGTGCGATCCCCCGAATGCTCAATATGGGTGTCTCGGGAGACGATCTTGCCAATGCGGGCAATTGTTTCATCGCGCAGCGACTCGTCCGCAAACTCTGCGAACACTGCCGCGAAGAAACAAAACCCAATAAAGAAGAACTCGAGCTTATCGAAAAAATTACCGCCAAACTTCCAAAATCCGTCGCCGTCCCGCAGAAAGAAAAAATCTGGAAAGCAAAGGGATGCCAAAAATGCAGCGGTGTAGGATACTCCGGACAAATCGTTCTCTCGGAAGCGCTTCTGATGGATCACGATATTGAGGCACTCGTTGCCGGAAGTGCCCTCGCGCACGATATCGAAACTAAGGCAATCGAAAATGGCATGCTCACCCTCGCCGGAGACGGCATCCTCGCCGCCCTCGAAGGCACGACCACCCTCGAAGAAATCGAACGCGTAACGGAAGAATAATAATTAGTAAACAGTGCACAATTAACAGTTAACGAAAAAACGCTTAATGTTTCTTCCTCCTCCCCTTTTCTAAGGGGAGGGCAGGGAGGGGTTTTGAATTATTATAGAAACAACGAAAAGAGACTTCATTACGAAGCCTCTTTTTTATTCGTCGAAAGTCGAATGATCGAAACCCGGTGAAACCGGAGACGGGCCGCAAACTCGGAAGTCCGCGGGAAGGATCAGCGCCGAGGAACGCCCCAGCCGAAACCAAAGCGCCCGATCTGGGCAAAAAGACCCCTGACTGAAGAGAAAAGATAGTGCCCTCCAGCTGTCTCCAGTTCAACCGGAATCCGATACCGGCTAAACAAATCACTCACTTTTCAAGAAATGACCCCTTATGATAGCAAATCTTTCTTTTCTTGTCAAGAAGTGGTATTCTGGAGGAGAAAGCTTCAACTTTTTCCCTTATTTAAAGGATTTTCAAATACCCAAAATATGACTCTCAACACCGCCTCCCCAGAACAACAAAACGAAGATGTCGTCCTCGACAATACCCTCCGACCGCAATCGTTTGCTGATTATGTCGGTCAGGAAAAAATCAAGCGAAACCTCGCAATCTTCATCGAAGCCGCCAAACATCGCAAAGAAAATATCGAACACGTGCTTCTCTACGGCCCGGCCGGACTCGGGAAAACAACCCTCTCGCACATTATCGCGAAAGAAATGGGCGTGAATATCCGCATCACCTCCGGTCCCGCGATCGAAAAAGTAGGCGACCTCGGCTCTATTCTTACCAACCTCGAACCGGGCGACGTTCTTTTTATCGACGAAATTCATCGCCTGAACAAATCAATCGAAGAAGTCCTCTACCCCGCAATGGAGGACTATAAGCTCGACATCATCATCGGGAAAGGCCCTTCTGCACGCACCATTCAGCTCGATCTCCCGAAATTTACCCTGATCGGCGCGACGACCAAACTCGGATCACTCTCGAACCCCTTGCGAAATCGTTTCGGCTCCACGCACCGACTCGAATTCTATACCCCGGATGAGATCAAAAAAATCGTGAAACGCTCCGCTGTGATCCTCGGTGTTTCCCTCGACGAGAATGGCGCCGATACGATCGCCAAATCAAGTCGCCAAACCCCGCGCGTCGCGAATCGCATCTTGAAACGCGTCCGCGATTACGCACAAGTGCATCGCAATAATACGATCGACTCCGCTTCCGCCCGCGAAGCGCTCGAACTCTTCGAAATCGATCCGCTCGGACTCGAGCCGACCGACCGGTCTATGCTCCGCGCCATCATCGAGAAATTCAAAGGCGGCCCCGCCGGACTCCGTGCCGTCGCCTCCGTCATTGGCGAAGAAGAACAGACGATCGAAGAAGTGTACGAACCGTACCTCATCCAACTCGGCTTCCTCGCCCGCACCCCGCGCGGCCGTGTCGTCACCCCCGAAGGCTACAAACACCTCGGCCTCACTCCGCCCGACTCCGCGTTTCTCTTTTGAGAAGAGCTTCTCTGCGCTATACTGAAAACAAAGAGAAAAACAAAAAATATGCAACTTCTTTTTGGAATTATTTATACGATACTTTTTTTCTCCTGCGTTGCCGCGGGACTCTTTATCGTCTATCATCTCTTTCGTTATTCACCGAGCCGGACGGGTGCGATTTTCGGTATCACCATATTCCTCTCGGTGTTTTTCGTGCTTCTTTTTACCAATGCGATTCTCTTTTTTACGCTCCCACTCGATAATTTCCTCTCGATCGATTTTGATGTGACAAATCTCGGAACATTCCCGAGGTAACTAAGGCCTCCTCTCCCTGTCTGCCGACAGACAGGCTTTCCAAGGAGGGGATTGAGGGGAGGTTGAGAACAAAATTCATCAAACACCCATCCCCTTAGAAAGGGAAGAGGGAAGCAAAAACTCCTATGCAAACACCCGACACACTCCTCCAACCGAATGAAAAAATTCTCCTCGTGCTCCACCGACACTGGTTCGATATTCTCATGCACTTTCTTTCCGTCGGATTATTCCTTTCGGTACTCTTCGTCAGTTTTTTCTTTCTCCCGTTTTTCCTGCCCGAGCTCTTCTCCCCCGAATACCGGAACTTCTTTCTCTTTTTTGAAAGTCTTTTCTTTCTCTTTGCATGGATTTACGCCTTTCTCACCTGGATCGATGTCTGGTTCGATATGTGGATTATCACCAGTGATCGGGTGCTCAATATTGAACAAGCGGGGCTCTTCTCGCGTCGCACGAGCGAACTCAAATTCCAGAAAATTCAAGATGTCACTGTCGACGTACAAGGACTCTTTCAGACTTTTCTCAATTTCGGCGACGTGGAAATCCAAACCGCCGGCGAAGAAGAACATTTTCTCTTTCGCCGTGTCCCCGATCCATACAAAGTAAAAGACCTTCTCTCATCACTTTCCCGAAGAAAAAAAGAATCTTCAGATAATGAAGATGTCGAGAGAAACGAACCTCAAATACCCACTTTTCCAAACACGCAATAAAATCGTTTTGGGGAAATAAAAACCGGACACCTTGTGGTATCCGGCGGAAGAGCGAAGCAGATCGTTCCCTGCTCAATTTGTTTTGCCTGTCGAAACTCTTACCGGAGCTCTGTCGCTTCTTTGAGCGACTGAACTCCTCTCTCCGAAATCGCCTTCCTCAGACATCCGAGGACGAAAAGGAGCGTATCACAGAGAATTCCCGCATCGCGCGCGAGTACCGCAAGCGCCGATGAAGGAGTGTTCGTGACATACTCGAGATCGAGCACACGATGTTCTGCGCGCTCTCCGTTCAAATGGTTGCAACCGGTCAGCTGCGCTGGGCCGGTTATTCCCGGGCGAACACTTGCGCGAATATTCCGATCGCGCTCATCCGAAAACACTTCCTCGAGCACTCTTGGAACAATTGCTCGTGGGCCCACCAAACTCATCTCCCCCCGAAGCACATTGACGAGCTGCGGGAGCTCATCGAGCTTCAACCCGCGAAGCAATGCTCCGAGGGGCGTCACTCTGGGGTCGCCCTCATAGGAAAGTGCGTCCACGCCGGGATTGTCCTCCGCGACCGTCATGGTACGAAACTTCCAGATGAGGAACGCTACTCCACCTCTTCCGACTCTTCGCTGGAGAAAGAAAGGGGCATGACCATCGATTACAACGATACACGTCACGATGACGAGCATCGGGAAAAACGTGAGTGCGAGGAGCATTGCCCCAAGCGCTATATCTATGAAACGCTTCGCTTCCAAATTGACCTCCGTGGTAGGAACTGGTGCTCTCGAAAATGGAGCACATCGTTCCATTTGAGCACAAAGAGAAAATTTCGTCAAGAACAGGCGGATTTTTTAGTAGATTTACGATTTTTGATTTATGATTTAGGAATAAGAAAGATGTTTTACTGAAAGTTTGTAAGTCATTCCAAACTTATTGAGGAATCTCGTTTTTGAAGCTGATATCCTTCGATTCGAAGACTTGCTCAAGGATGACAAGGTGGTGATTTTGAGAAAAGAATTATATGGATACAATTACCACTCATTCCGCGGAAGAAACCCGTGAGGCGGGGAAAAACTTTGCAAAAACCTTGAAACCCGGAACGCTTGTGTGTTTCTTGGGCGATCTTGGTGCGGGCAAAACGACCTTTATTCAAGGTATGCTTGAGGGACTCGGCGCGGAGAAGCCGTATGTGAGTCCGACATTTATCTTGATGAAACAGTATGATCTTTTCAGTGGAAATATCAAGCGCATTTATCACGCGGACGCGTATCGCTTGGGCGCTAAAGAATTTCGAGAGATCGGATTTGAAGAGTGGATTGCTGACTCGGAAGGAATCACGCTTCTCGAATGGCCGAATCGTATCGCGGAGCTTTTGCCGGAACAATATATGACGGTGAAAATCGAAAGCGTTTCGGAGATGGAGCGGAGGATAATAATCGATGAATGAGAAAAAACTCACGAAAATTCTTTCGTGAGCTTGCGAAGCGCAGTGTCCTCGCGCTGGCGGCTGTAGTCTTTCTTTGATCGATGTCCGCCGCCTTGTTTGAGTTTTTCGCGCGCGAGCTCCGGCAGGCGGGGTGCGAAGATTTTTTTGTGCTTCTTCATTTTTTCTTCCCTCCTCCGAAAAGACCGCGGAACATAATTCGCAGGGCGAAGCCGATCACGATGAGCTGAATGACCGGTCCGAGGATCGGATCAACCGCTGCTACGAATCGACCAACGAGCACAGCGAGAATGCTCGGCTCGACAAGCACTACGACCACAAATCCGGCCGCAAGTGTCGCGAGCAACCGCCTCGGCGTACCGAGGAAAAACTGAATCCATTGCATGGTTATCTCCTTCGGTTGTTGAAAAGTACAGATCTCGATGAGAAATCGATCCAGAGATCAAGATCTCAATAGAGAGGAGAAGTTTCGACTTCTCCAAGAGGCTTTTTGCCGGGTTTACCTCGGAACCCTTCTCATCCACACGCGGAGGAGAATCGCGAAGGAGTTTTCTGTCATCCTTGGGACATGCCTGTCTTATGAATCCTCGCTACTGCGAAACTCCAGGGGGTAAAAATCGGGCGGAATGGAATCCATGGGGAATGGCCTCAAAAAACCTCGACGCCTCCCTCGCGCATCCACTCTATTGCATCCACCTGTTCCTGGAGTTCACGGCACAGGCGCTCACCAACATCGCGACTGGTCGCAATCGCGACCATGCACACATTGGTATCACACCGATCATGCTTGTTGGAGAAATCAATACAGACAACAAAACCATCTCCCATAAATCCTCCTCAAAGTAAAAGTACGGAATATCTCGATGAGAACTCGATGTTGTAATCAAGATCTCAATGGAGTGGAGAAGATATGGTGTCACCATTCTTCTCCGGAAAAGGTTGGTTTATCGGGAGTTGCGGCCGGCCGCGAAGATCCTGGTGATGAGGTCCTCGACGATGTTTCGGTTGGTTACCCGATCGATATCGAGGAGCGTCTTGAGCATCGCTGCCTCCTCTCTTCCGAGTTCGACGCGGTAGATCGCTTCAATCGTAACTTCGTTCCCGAAGCCACTGGCAACTTCTTCGATGGAGCCGCTTTTGGCGAGGATGATGCTTTCGCCTGCCGTCTCGGTAATGCGGGCAAAATAGATGTTCATAACCTTCTCCTCTGGTTGTTGAAAAGAACAAATCTCGATGAGAAATCGATCAGATGATCAAACTCTCAATTGAGAGGAGAAGCGGTGTGTTCACGACTTCTCCGAAATTTTCCTGTCTACACGCGGACAAGAAGCGCGGAGGGGTTTATCGTGGTCCTCGCCACTCGACCGCCTTTATCGGACCAGTTCCCGTGCTGTACGGTTTGGTTTCGGCTCGCAAACCTGATGCTTGTCTTTGATGACGAGCTCCCAGTTCGCATAGCTGATCGCTCGCCGCACGTCGGTCTGATACCAACCGCCAACGGTGCAGATCATTCCCGACACCACCGGATGGCGTCGCAGTTCCGCTTTGCGGTACTGCATGACGGAAACGATCCGCTTGGCACAGGCCCGCTCGCCATACGAGACCATAATGGCGCTCGCATAATCCGGCCATTCGGGTCCGGTGCGAAGGTAGATCGTTCCGCGATTCGGAATGATGTTCCGGACGCACTCTTCGGCCGTGGCCATCGTCGCACCGAGCGACAGCAGAACGACAAGAATGATTTTAGTCATTAGACCCTCCTTTTGGTTGAAAGAACGATACTGTCTCGATGAGAACTCGATTTTCTTGTCATCCCGAGCGAAGTCGAGGGATCTAGACGGGAAATCAAATTCTCAATTGAGAGGAGAAGTTTTGACTTCTCCGCAAAGATTTTGTTGGGTTTTTCTCGGGACCCTTACTACCCATCTACTCCATAATAAAAGAAGGTGATGGTGCAGTTGACGAAGATTTCGCCAAGCGCATTCTTTCCGGTGCAGGTCGTTACTTTCCGATCGATCACCGAAAAGCTGGTTTGCCGATTCTTCTTTGCAAGCCATTTTTTGACCGCATTCTCTAGAGACTCGAAGCCGGAGTCATTGGCGCATTTCGTGAAGATCTTAACTTTTTCGAGCATCTCAATCTCCTGAAGTGGATGATGATTCTAAGAACGTATCTCGATGAGAACTCGATTCGACATCGAATACTCAATGGAGAGGAGAAGCGGTGTGTTCACGACTTCTCCGAAAAATTGTCTTGCCAGAATCAGTCCAGCATCGACTGGATAGCGTGTTCGATATCGGCACGCTCTTTCGCTTTGTGAGGGCGATTGAGCGCTTTTCTGATAGCGCGTTTCACGCTACGAGTGAATGTGAGTGGTTTTCCCTTTTGGACGCTCGCCCCGTTGTATGCCCCGGAACGGAACGATACGGAAACGATGCGCCCGCGAACGCGAACTTCTTGGTTGTAGTACCAAGCCATTTTTCTCTCCTTAAATTGTTAGGGAAAAGACACTCGCGAAAGATCACGAATGTTTGTTCCTCAACAATACTTTCAAGCAGTATTTCCCGATGAGTCATCCTTCGCATGGAACGATGAGTCAATAAGGAGAGGAACGGTTGTTCCTCGAGAAGAATCCCAGAAGTCGGAGATGCGCGAATTACCCCTTCTGTAATTCGCCTACCCTCCTGACATTGGCTCCGGGGACCAACGCCGCACTGACGGTGCGGAGAGTTTGATCGGTCATCCTTGCAAGCGCTTCCTCGGCGGGCATCCGAGGCAGATCTTCGTTACATCTCTTCCGTTAGTCCGTAGTTATCGGAATGGAAGAGTGAAAATGCAACGAAGTGCGCTACTCTACGGTACTGTACGTCGCGATGATGGTCGTCAGCCGATCACCCGCCGATTTTCGCGTAGAGCGAATCCGATTTTTCGAGGTTCTTCGTCCCCCGAGCCCCTCTTGTACTGCATTGTGTGTGGCAGGGCAGCCTCTCACGCAAGAAATCGGTGGTGGAATGTGCGGGATTCGAACCCGACGTGCTGGCTTCTGGGACCAGCAGCCCTCCCTGGGCACACCCCACGAATACTCTTGAAGGAATAAATTTCTTCTATGGGGTTGATCCACCGATTCTGAAAAAACGTATCTCGATGAGAACTCGATGTTGTAATCAAGATCTCAATAGAGGGGAGAAATGCTGAACATTTCTCCGAATGACGATTCTGTTGCCAGGCCCGTCATGCCCCGAATCCGGCCTTTGCCTTTTCAGTTGAGGAATCGCTCGAGGAGTTCCCAAGTATCTTCCGACCTTCCGTGGTTTTCGAGCCACAGGCAAGCCTGAAGAAGATGGTCTTCGCCCTTGCGTGCCTGCTCAAGCAGGGATTCCTCCCGACGGAATTTGTATCCATCGGCCCAGGTATAGATGCCTGGTCGTCCGTCAATTACGACGATGGTGACGCTTGCCATACGAACCTCCTGTGGTGGGTGGTTGGTCACAATGAATTGCTGCTATTGCAGAGTTTGTGTCGTCTAGAAAAAACGACTCTCTCGATGTGACCATCGTATGGTCAAAACTTTGCTGTTTCGCTCTCGTACAAATTGAGCTCATCAGTACGGGAAAAATGCACCCGTAGACAGCAGGAAGTTTTGCGAGATTCCCCAACTCGGCCTCGACCTTGCATTGCAAGAGAGGGCTTGATGATCCGCGCCTTTACTCATTGGTAGGCGGAATCGAAATAGGGTGGGTGGTAGGTCTAGCCTTTTTCCTACCGTGCCGATTTTCCTTGCAGTGTTTTGCAAGTTAAAGCGCCTTTGCGAGAGGCAATCGACTCTGACTGAACATTTTTGAGCTTTTGGCCCGGGTCTTTTATGTACAACCCTTATCCGTCGGAGAGCTCCTTGCGATTCACGCTGGCCGGCGTTTCACGCATGCAAGAGTGCGTTCCCTTGCTCCCGCTTTTCAGCTTCGCTTTCCCATGGCGAAGCATTGCGGTATAGCCCAACACCCTCCAACTTCCCTCGATATTCGCATTCGCCTTGACTCATCCAACGGGATGAATCATCTCAATAGACGATGTGCGCTTGTCAGTAATCGAGGAGCCTTTTCCCTTCCCGCTTGCGGCGGTCGGTATAGGCACTGACTTTCCAGACACACGCGGCGTTGGCGCGCCGGGCATCCTTCTAACTATCGCAACCCCGCCAAGGGTCACGACCCAATCTCCTTTGCGTTTTCACCGGGGCGAGAACCCGTCCGCAAATTTGAAAGGTGGGGATTTGGAGAGCGAAACTGTACAAGCTTTCGTTCCCCGGCCGCGGTGCGCTACGCCGCCGACCTATCGTCCGTTGCCGGACTCGTCTGTTTCCAGACTTGTCGCGCTCCCCAGAGCGGGAATGTTGGTATGTGGCGTTACCAAAATTCCTGCTCCGATGAGGCGCTGGTCGGAGGCGTCTGGTTTCGGCGGGCGAAAGGAGGATTTCGGGCGATTATTGATAAATATGTCCCTTTTTTCCTTCCGGTCCCGCCGGATCCAGGCGTCTGCCTTTGTTTGTGTGTAAGGTACTTCGGTCTTGAATCCCCGTTCCCGGGGAGACCTATCTTTTGAGACCGCATTTTTTTATCTTCACTGACGCTTTCTTTTGGCATCGTGAAACGGGAGTATACACCCAAAATTAAATTCTGTCAAGTCTTTTTGTCATAATTTATGAAAAATATAATAAAATATGCTTATATAAAGCAATAAATAAGGAAATAAAAGTTGACAAAAAAGAGGAAAATTTGGAAAATAGGTGCAAAAAAATGAAACAAAAAAAGTCATGGAAAAAATTCCAAACATTAAAAAAGTCAGTAATCCTTGACAGAAATCAAGGGTTCTGCTAGTATTGGGGGAACCTCGAGGTGGTAACAATTTTGTCGAGAGGTTCGGGGACCTTTACCAAGAAAGGAGGTGGGCCATGAACGGCTAAGCCCCCCATATGGTTTTCGGAAAGAGAATCATATGGAAGGCTGGTTGTGATTGGTTCGCTGAAAATTTTGGAAAAGGTTTTGAAGTTCTTTGTTTGTAGGAGAAAAAAATGAGCGGTATGAAGCTGTAGTGTAGGGCCCAGCTAGGTCTGGGCGAGATGGCGTCGAATAGCCGAGTGAGAAAGTATTTTCGGCTATCAACGTCGGCAACAATCAGGGGTCGGGTCTCTACGGAGAACCGACCCCTTTCATTTTTTATCACTTTTTTCGTTTACGGAAGTTTTTCGAAAGCAAGTTTAAAAAGGGTTTTCAGTGTATCGGCGACATCTCGGCTTTGAATAAGAATATTCGATACTTTTTTTCCTAGCGTGATGAATTGAATTTTGTCTTCATAAATCGAGACATCGCAAAGTATTGGCGTAGAGGGGGAATCTATTTTTTTTCGTTCTGAAAGTTGATTTGATGGAAAGGTCTCTTTTTGTGAGAAATAAATGGTTTTAGCTTTAATTTTTTGGGTTGGTCGAACCTTTTGGGCCTGGGTGAGTTCTTCCGAAGTAAAGATTTCACCGAGAAGATCTCGATTTGTCATGAAATATCCGATCTTTTCTTTCGGGTTGACAACATTAAAAAAGTCCGTATTGGCGCTAAAAGCCGCATCCCGGCCTTCAAAGTATTTCACCACTGGTCGCTCGCCGATTTCCCGTTGGATAGCCTTGATTTCGGGGAGCATATCCTTCAAACGTTTCGAGTGTTCTTCGAGAATAGTCTTCTGCCGCTCAACATAGGTCTCAAGGCGCTCCGGTGGTTCGGCGGCGAAATAGGTTTTCTTGCCTTGCTGTACTTCACTGATCAAGCCCTTTTTCTGGAGACTTTCGAGCACGAAATAGATCGTGGTGCGATTGATCTTCGTTTTTTTGGCAAGATCGAGCACGGAGGCGTTGTCGACCTGAAGAAGGGCAAGGTAGACGGACGACTCTTTATCCGAAAGCCCGATTTCTTGAAGGTATTTTTCAATCTGCATATATTTGTTGCCTAAATAGTACACAGTTATTATATATCGGGAATAAAGAAAGAGCAATGATGAAATGGCCGATGATGCGCTTGATCTGCAAAGAAGGGTGGATATGCTAGAATTAAAACATAAGCAAGTGCTAAAAATAACGGTATGTCTCCAGAATTTTATTCTCGAAAGCAGTTTGAGGAAATCGACAAAAAAGCAAAAGATGAGGAGACTTTTGTTCGGGAATTTGGGAAAAACTATGCGACGCTTTCCGAGGAGGAGAAGAAGACCGTGCGAGAGTCGGCTGAAAATGCGAAAATATTCGCAAAAGAGCGAGATTTTTTGTTACAGCGTGCATGGACGGAGGCCTTGAAGGAAAATGAAAAATTTGAAGTCGAGAAAAGAAGCGGTCAGTTTCGAGAGAGATTGGAAAAAGAATATAAGAGCGCGCGGGAGGAGTTCCTACAATTTACGAAAGACGGGAAACAGCTTTCTCAAAAACTCATTAAGCCGATAAATGCGATTACTGAGCTTGAAGGCATCAGCGAACTTCTTCTCTTGGCGGCGGAATTGGATTCGGATGCTTGTCGGGTTATGTTTTACTATCCGCGGGATCTGGGGAACGGAAAGTATGAGGAGGGGTGTAAGGAGATCATTGTTGAAAAAAACGGAACACTTCGCGGAACTGAAAATCTCCCGCCCGTTATTCAAATGCAGGGACCCGGAAAGATTTTGCGTGAAGTCATACGTTGCCTACGGAAAGAGAAATACACAAATAATGAGTCGGGCGGTGTGGTAACAATAACCATAGAGGGGGAGTTTGTTCCAGAGGGAGAAGGGGAACAGCGAGAATTAAACGGTCAGGTGAGTGAAGATCCGCGCAACCTGCCAGTGGAACTCGATCAGATGCGCTTCGAAATCTTGAGTGATCGGGAACGGAAACTCCTTTTCCGATGTATTCAAGAAAGCGGACAAAAGGGATACAGATGGTCGCGCGGGGCGTATGAGGCGTTTGTGTATCCTTGTTATGTTATTTTCGAACCGGCGCGGTATGGGTACGCAACATATACGATGATCTTCGATGAACCGTTTGATGAAGCATTAATACAGAAGATAGGTGAAGAATCTGATCCCGAGAAGCAACAGCAACTTTGTATTGAGGCACTTGAATTAAGAGGTTTCTTTGAAGAAATACACCTCGGAAAGGATATGAGACGCGAGCAAGGGAAACGATACACAAAGAATCACCGATGGAAGGGGGAGAGTGAGAGTGATGAAGCGTATTTTAAAAGATTGAAGGGGTACTACAATGACCTTTTTGATCATTTGGAAAATGTATCGGCAGAGAAAAAGCCCCGTTCCTGATCACACGTAAAAAAGAACATCCGCAGACCCTTGTTTCAGGAATGCGGATGCACATACTTCTTTTTCTTAGGTTTCTTCCATGCGTTTGAGGGTCTGGTGAAGGCCTGGCCACTCGAGTTCCGAGTAAGCCGAAGCGAGGAGGGCACAGAGGAATCGACTGAAAAGAAATCCTTCTCGAGCGATCCTTGACCAGCGTTTCCGCCTGTATTCTTGATCGGCATCTTCGCATCGTCGTAAGAACTGTTCCCGCTCTAATGCAGGAAATGCGCTGGCATGCATTTGAAGCCTCCTTTCATAAAGTTGGTGCCAGACAAAATAGTAAAACACAGTTTTAAAATAAAAGCAATGTGACTCGGAATCTTTTTCTTTTTTACGGTTCTTCGGCGTATACTTTCTCTATGGAAAACAAGCGAAAAACTTTGGTGTTGCTTGATGGGAATGCGCTGATACACCGGTCGTACCACGCTCTGCCGCCGCTGACAACGAAAAGCGGGGAGGTGGTGCATGCGGTGTATGGGTTTACGATGACCCTTCTTTCGGTGATGGAAAAATTCAAGCCGGAGTATATTGCGGCGTCGTTTGACCTTGCGGGCCCGACGTTTCGGGACGAGCTGTATAAGGAATACAAGGCGACACGCGTCAAGGCGCCGGATGATCTCTATGCGCAGATCCCGCGAGTGAAGGAAATGGTTCGCGCGTTCAGTATTCCGATTTATGAAAAAGAGGGATTCGAGGCGGATGATTGCGTGGGGACGATCGCGAAGCAAGCGGCGAAAGAGGGTATCGATGTCGTTATTGTTACCGGGGACAATGATGCGCTCCAGCTTGTTGATGATCGTATAAAGGTTTTTTCCATTCGGAAAGGATTGAAGGATTTGGTGCTCTATGACATCGCGGCGGTTCTCGCGAAGTATGGTTTTGGACCGGAGCAAATTCCGGATTATAAGGGTTTGGCGGGGGATGGTTCCGATAATATCCCGGGAGTTTCGGGTATTGGGGCCAAAACGGCGACGGATCTTTTGAGGGAATTTGGGACGCTTGAAAATATCTACACACATCTTTCCGATGTGAAAGAATCCGTGCGGAAAAAACTGGAATCGGACAAGGAAATCGCGTTTCTTTCGAAAAAACTTGGGACGATCGATACGGCGGCGCCGGTTACGGTTGAGCTTGAAAAGTGCGCGACGCACGATTTTGATCGTGCGAACGTGGAAACACTCCTCAAAGAATTCGAGTTCTATAGTTTGCTGAAGAAGATTCCGGGGAATGAATCAAGAATGAGGAATCAAGAATCAGGAATCAAAAAAGAAAAGAAAATAAAAAATAAAAAATTGAAAACAGAAGAGGAGCTGAAGAAATGGTTTGCGGAGAATGATGGGAAGGGTGTGGCGGTATGGATCACGAAAAACGAGGGATCGCTTTTTGGCGATGAAGCAATCGCAAACATCGAACTTGCCGTATCGGGCGATGAAGAGGTGTCGGTGGAGTGGAACGATGAGACAAAAAAAATATTGAAAGAATTTTTTGAACATCCGAAACGGCCGAAAATATTTTTTGATGCGAAAGTGGCGATGCATTTTCTTACGAAGGAAAATATCGCTTTAAACGGAGTCGCCCGCGATGTTTCTATTATGAATTACCTGTTGGGCGCTGGCGGACGCAATGATTTTCCGGAACTTCTCTTGAAGGAATTCGGGAGCGAAGAAACGGAAACAAAGGCATCGGCACTCTATGCGCTCAATGCGATTTTTGGCGATCGACTGAAAGAAATTTCGAAAACGCAAGAAGCAAGGAAAACACTTCTTGATGTGTATGCGAATATCGAACTTCCGCTCATCCCAATCCTTTTCCGTATGGAGGAGCGCGGAGTTCGATTGAACACAAAGTCGTTTCAGAAGATGTCGGAAGAAATGACAAAGGAGCTTGCAACACTTGAGAAAAAAATTTACGACTTTGCCGGAAAAGAATTCAATATCAATTCGCCGAAACAACTCGCGGACATTCTTTTTGTTGATTTGAACATTCCGACGACGAATATCAAGAAGACGAAAACCGGACTCTCGACCGCGTCGACCGAGCTTGAGAAATTGAAAGAATATCCGATCGTTTCGCTCATCGGCGAATATCGCGAACTGTTCAAGTTGAAAACAACGTATCTTGATGCGATTCCGGCGCTTGCGGACGCGCATTCTCGCGTGCACACGACGTATCATCAGACGGTGGCGACGACGGGGCGACTCTCATCGACCGATCCGAACTTGCAAAATATTCCCGCGCGGCAGGCGTGGAGCGAGCGGATTCGCGGAGCGTTTGAGGCGGGAGCGGGAAAGGTGTTTGTCGGGGCGGATTATTCGCAGATCGAGCTTCGTATCGCGGCGCATCTTTCGAGAGACAAGAATCTGACTGAGGCATTTGAGCGTGGGGAGGATATTCATCGCAAAACGGCTTCAGTAGTATTTGGTGTCGCGCCAGAGAAGGTAACGGACGATATGCGCCGACAAGCGAAAGTTTTTAACTTCGGTATTCTTTACGGAATGGGGGCGTTTGGTCTCGCGCAGGCCGCGGATATTCTCCAAAAAGACGCGGCGAAATTTATCGCAGAATATTTCAAGCAATTTTCCGGCGTGGCAAAATATCTCGAACGATCGAAAGTTTCTGCTCGAAAGCATGGTTTTGTCGAGACCGAGCTTGGTCGACGGAGATTTGTTCCGGAAATTCAAAGCGAAAATGTACAAGTCGCGCGTTCGGGGGAACGAATGGCCGTCAATATGCCGGTGCAAGGGCTTGCGGCGGATATTATGAAGCTTGCGATGATCGCGGCGGATCGGCTTGCGGAAGAAAAATACGCAGGGAAGGCGGCGATGCTGCTTCAAGTACACGACGAGATTATTTTTGAAGTTGATGAGGCGGCTGCGGATGCGTTTGCAAAAGATTTGAAAGAGGCCATGGAGAGCGTGTATACTCTCCGTGTACCGCTCGTCGCCGAAACCGCGATCGGCAAGAACTGGGGGGAGATATAAGGGTTTTATTTTACTGTTATGGCATTTGGCGAACCAAAAGCACCACTGCTCCAGGGATCAAGAGAAGAAATTCTTGCTCAGCTGGAATCACTTCCCCATGTGGTGAAATCTTATGAGAAAGCGCGCGATATGATGCGGCGTGAGGCGATTGATATTGAGGATTTCGTCCACCCGTATGGTGCTGAAGTTCTCTCTCGTGATGTTGCTCGTGTCCGGAAATTGGAGCAAGAGTATGAAAGGGGGCTTACTGTTGAAAAAATCTATGCTGATATTGCGGAAATGATTTTTTATGAGCATATCGAGCAGAGTAATTGGTTTGGCGAAAATGTTTCAACCATAAAAACATCACGATACGATGATCTTTTGAACGGTGTTGATATTATTGTTGAATTTCATGAGAAAGATCAGCAAGCTCTCCATATGGGATTGGCGGTAGATATTACCTTTGGAACGAACACAGCTCAAAAAAAGATTGGTGAAATTAAGGAAAAAATTCAAGCAGGAAAACTTTCGGAAGTGAAGTATTTTCAATCGGACCACTCGCCTCACAAAGGACTATATCAAGACCTTCCGCGCGTTGTTGTTGGTGTTGATCGGGCGCATATTTTGGAACTTTCTCGTATGTGGATCGATGAGCGTCGCAAAAAGGAATTTTCCGTGCATCCGGTGCAGAAATTGATCCTTAATGAAATATTCTATCAGCTCACTTCTTTTGTAAATTTTGCGAAAGCGTGCAGACAGGACAAAGTCGCGAGAGTTTATTCTCAACAACTCAACATTATCCAGAGGATTCGATCGGAAAAAGAAGGTATTGCACTCGGTTCGTATCAAGAAGATGATGGAGTGTATTCGAGTATTCAAAAACAACTTGAGCTTTTTGCTTGATATCTATGAGGACAGAAAAAGCAGCTTTTTTTCATTGTCAAACGTTTATTGACGGCGAAAAATGATTTGCGGTAGAGTCGGGGAGTCGTTGGAATTTTTTGTTTTGAGTTTTTTATGGAGAATTTTGCAACATTGAAGCCGCGAAGGAAAACGCGAGTCGTACAGGTCGGAAATGTTGGAATTGGTGGGGACAACCCCATTCGTGTGCAGACGATGACGAGTACCGATACACTTGATATCGATGCGACGGTCAAACAAATTCTTGCTTGTGCGAAAGCGGGAAGCGAGCTGATTCGCTTGACAACACCGACGCCGAAGCATGCGCAGGCGCTCGGGCCGATCCGGGAACGACTCCGACAGGCGGGAGTGGATATTCCGCTTATTGCCGATATTCACTTTTTGCCGGCCGCGGCGTTTGAGGCGCTCAAGTGGGCGGATAAGATTCGTCTCAATCCGGGGAATTTTTTGGATGGAAAAGTTTTCCGATCGTTTGAATTTACCGATGAGAGTTATGAGAAAGAAATCGAGCGTATTGAGGAGGGACTGCTCCCGTTTATCGATGCCGTGAAGCAGGCGAAGAAGGCGCTTCGGATCGGATCCAATCACGGGTCGCTTTCGGATCGAATCCTGTCTCGTTTTGGTGATACGCCGCTTGGAATGGTGGAATCCGCGATGGAATATTTGCGGATTTTCAAGAAGCATGATTTTCATGACATGGTAGTCGCGATGAAGGCGTCGAATCCGCTCGTGATGATCGAGGCCAATCGAATGCTTGTCGCCGCGATGGATCGAGAGGGAATGGATTATCCCATTCATCTCGGCGTAACCGAGGCGGGAAACGGCGAGGATGGTCGCGCCAAGTCAACGATCGGTATCGGAACACTGCTTCTTGAAGGAGTCGGAGATACGATTCGCGTGTCGCTGACAGAAGATCCGGTAAAAGAAATCCCCACCTGTTACGGTATTCTTCAGGCGACGCATCGGCGTATTACCAAGACGGAATTTATCTCGTGTCCTTCATGCGGGCGAACACTCTACGATATCGAATCCATTACCAATATTATCAAGGAGCGAATGGGGCATCTGAAGGGGGTGCGGATTGCGATTATGGGGTGTATCGTAAACGGACTTGGAGAAATGGCGGACGCGGATTTCGGGTATGTCGGGGGATCGCATGGAAAAGTGAATTTGTATCGAAAGAAAGAACTGGTGAAACGAGGAGTTCCCTCGGAAGAGGCGGTGGAAGAATTGGTGAAGTTGATTCAGTCCGAGGGTATGTGGGTTGATCCGAAGTAAAGAACTATTTTTTTGAAATGGCGTATGAATAACGAGCGAGTGGAGAAGGTGATTCTGGTGTCTCCGCGCGGATTCTGCGCCGGGGTGGCGCGGGCGATACGGGTTGTGGAAGACGCGCTCGAGATATTTCCGGCGCCGGTGTATGTGAAACACGAGATTGTTCATAATCGGCATGTGGTTGAACGCTTGGAGGGTAAGGGGGCGGTTACGGTAAACGATGTTGCTTCTATACCGAATGGCGCGGTTGCGGTTTTCTCTGCGCATGGATCGAAACCGGATGAATACGAAAAAGCACGCGCGCGAGGGATTCGCGTGATCGACGCGACGTGTCCTTTGGTTACCAAGGTGCACCTTGAGGTCGGGCGGTATCTCAAAGAAGGCTATGAGGTTGTTTATATCGGACACGCGGGGCATATCGAGGGCGCGGGCGTGATTGCCGAGGGAAAGGAAAAGAGGATTCCTCTCGTCGAAACGATTGAAGATGTGGAGGCGCTTGATATCGGCATGCCTGAAAAAATCGCATATCTGACGCAGACGACGCTCTCTGTTTCGGAAACCGCCGGCGTTATCGAAGCACTCCGAAAAAAATATCCGCATATTACCGCTCCGCCAATTGCCGATATTTGTTATGCCACAACCAATCGTCAGGAGGCGATTCGCGAACTTTCGAAGCGATGTGACTTGGTGCTTGTGATCGGATCGAAAAACTCGTCCAATTCGACGAGACTGATGGAAGTGGCGCGCGAAGAAGGTGTCGAAGCGTATCGGATCGATTCGATTTCCGAACTTGATCCTGCGTGGCTTTCGGGTGTTCGGGTGATTGGTATGAGTGCCGGGGCAAGCGCGCCGGAAGAATTGGTAGAGGAGGCGGTTTCATTTTTTGTTTCGCGTGGCGCGCCGGTCGAGGAATTGTCGGTGAAAGAGGAACATTTACAATTTTCCGAACCGGTGGAATTGACGCGATACAAACAGGATCGATCGTAAGCGAGCTGTGGTATTTTTAGGAAAGTGGTATGATACAAGAGATATTTTTCCGTGTTTTCCGCGGATATAAATCAATAAATATAAACCAATGAATACAAGGCAAAAACTGATTGTATTTCTTGCGGCGGTAGCGATTGCCGGAACCGCTTTTTATTTTACCGGCGGCCGGGAATATTTCCGGAAAAAAGAGGTAAAACGTATTGAAATCAATCGCGAAAAATCCGAACAATCGAGTAATACTCCGGCGAATACCGGTCCGGTCGGACAGATTTCCGGCGTGGCATGTGATCGGTGGAACGGGCGATCGTTTGCGGTCATGCAACCGGTCGATCGGCAAGCGCGGCCGGTCGCGGGATTTTCACAGGCGGATATGGTTTTTGAGATGCCGAATCCAGCGGAAGGAATTTTTGTGACGCGAATGCTTGGAGTGTATCAGTGTGAAATTCCGGAAGAAATCGGGGCGATGCGAAGCGCGCGACACGACTATATCAGTGTCGCGAAAAGTCTCGATGCGGTGTTTGTCGGGTGGGGCGGCTCGGCGTTTGCTTTGAAAAAATTAAATGACGGCGTGATCGATAATCTTGATTGTAATAATCAGGGCGGAAAACCGGCGAATAATTTTTGCTTTCGCAAAGAACGCACCGGATTGATGCGCGTTGAAGACACGGGGTATATGAAGGGCGCGTCGATGCTTGAGGCGGCGAAGCACTACGGGTATAGCGAAACTTCAAATTTTTCAGGGTATCCGCACCAAGAGGATGCGCCACTCGATGCCCGACCGAAAGGAGGGTATCTTGATTTTGCGTATCCGGGGATGATGGAAGCGGAATACGCGTATGATCGCGATTCGAATAGCTATCTTCGCACCTGGGGCGGTGTCGCCGATACCGATCGCAATAATGGAAAACGGATTGCACCGAAAAACGTCGTCTTGGTTATTGCGGACAATGAGCAAATTCTCGCGAACGTGGATTACAAGGCGCGCGGTGTAAATGATCCATGGGAAGGACTCGAGGAGTGGGAAAAAGTTGGACCGAGAAATATTTCCGGTCGGTATAACAATCTCCAGTTGGGAGATCCGTGGTTTGATACGACGGAGAGTGGGGAGGCGCGGTATTATATGAATGGCAAAGAATATCGCGGGACATGGAAGAAGAGTCGGAAGTCGCTTGATTCAAAATTATTTTTCTTTGACGAGGGAGGAAATGAGGTGAAATTTGTCCCCGGGCAGATCTGGGTGGAAGTAATGGTGCCGGGGCAGAAGTTTGAGTTTCGGGGGGAGTAAGGTTTTTGGAAGTGTAGAAATCAAACAATCTTTCCGCGCCGAAAAACTCCCGGCCGAGTTTTTCTAAAGTTGAATTCAAAACTTTTTGCAGACAAAAAGACCATGCTTTTGAATTCAAATTTGCTCGGAAAGATTTTTGATTTTACACTTCGTTTTTGTGGAGAGAGTTTGTTTGATAGTGCATAAAAAGCAGTCTTTCTGTGCCGGGAAATTTCCAGCGAAATTTCCCTGAAGTTAAATCCAAAACTTTTTTGTAGGAACAAAAAAGACCGTGCTTTTGGATTTAAATTCGCCCAGAAAGACTCTTTTTTATGTGTTAAGGCGAGCTTTGTTATAATTGCTGCATATGTTGAAATTGCTTGTTGGTGAAAATCTATACTTGGTTCGAAAAGAGGAAGGGGAGTTGCGGGCGGTTTTTTTGGAACAGTATCCTTCCGGGGAAGCGGTTGTTTTGGATTTTGGAAATCCCGATGAGGAGGTGTCGGTCCGGAAGTTTTCGGATGCGATCGAGATGGGACTTTTTGCGACGGAAAAACTCGTAATCGTCAGGAATGCGTCGAAGCGGGGCGAGGCGTTTTCCAAAGAATTCTCGGAATTTTTGAAAACGAAAAAAAATATTTTGACGGACGCGTTTCCGATACTAGTTTTTGTCGAAGATGGCAAAACGAAAAAAACCGATCCGCTTGTCGCGTATCTTCTCAAAAAATCGGAGATGGTTTCGGTTCCGAATACGCTTTCACCGCGCGATGCAGAATTGTTTGTGAAAAGTTTGCTTGCCGAATGGAATCCAAAGATTTCGATTGCACCCACTGCCACTCGTTTGCTTTTTGCTGAATGTGGAGATGATCTCTATCGTTTGGAGAATGAAGTACGGAAGATCGCGTTTATGAAAGGAGAGGGTATTGTCGAAGAAAACGAATTGCGGGAGCTCGTGAAATTTTCGCTTGGAGGAACCGTGTTCGAGGCGCTTGATGCGCTTTCTTCGGGGAATCGGTCCCGTGCGATTTTTCTGTTCGAGCGTGAATTATCGAAGGGGGAGGATTCGTTCAAAATTCTTGGTTCCTGCGCGTGGCAGGCGCGACTTCTTCTTCTTGTGCGCGAAGCCTATGATCGCGGCGAGCGACAACCGGCAATCATTGCAAAAGCAACGGGAATGAAAGAATTTTCGATTCGAAAGACACTTGGGATGATCGGGAAACTTCCAATGGATCGACTGCGCGACGCGCTTCATCTCCTCTCCGAGTGCGATGTGAAAATAAAAACCGGACAGATGAAACCCGAGCTCGCGCTCACGATGTTCGCCGCGAAGTTTTAAGTTTTGAAGAGTTTGAATCCAGCCGCCGGAGCAAAAATGAAAGAGTACGTCCTGCGAGATGTCTTTTTCTTTGGGAGGGATATAATATCAATAGGAGACAAAAAGGTACTTGACCCCTTTTCTGTTTCAGTATCATGTATTTCCTTCAGTTAGGAGACTGCGTATAGGCTATCTGTCCTTATATGCAACAAGATTGCTCATTCTGCTGACTATAGAACGCACAGTTCCCTCGCTTAAATTAATCCCATGTTCCTTCCGGAGAAATGTGGCGGTTTTAAGGTCAGGATATCGAACTCCTGTTTTTTTGAATTCATTGAATTTACTTACTATAAAAGTATCTCGGAAATAATTCTTTTTTATTCTATTTCGTTTCTCAAAACTTTTCTTGATTATTTTATTTTTCACAAATCTTAGGCTATTCCAATTTCGATCAACAAAATCAATGAGTTCTTGTTTTGAAACATAAGGAGAAACTTGGAGAGTTATTTCTGGCGTGCCACCAAAATCTTCAATAGCAACAGAAATCATTTCGCAGTTCTGCAATAGTAGAAATCTATCAGTCAAAATGTATGTACTAATGGGGGTGGATAGATTGATTTCGTGAAGATCATTGTGATAGAATTTTTCTTTAAATTTATAAAACCCCTTTTCTTTTAAGAAAGTAGTAATTTTGAGGTCAAAATTATTTCCGAGGGAGATTCTCTCTAACGCGAGGAAATCTCGGATGAACTCTGTTGGTCGAATGTATTTTTTCAATCGCGCAGAATTTCCCTTCGTTTTTAACTCATTAGGAGGAATTTGCATCTCAGTTCGAATGTCCGTTACTAGTTTTTGAAAATCACAATCAACAACAATAAGCTTCAAAAGCTCAGCATATCGCTTGGCGTTTGAGTTACCTCCCTCCAGCTCTAGGAGTGATTCGTATGCTTTGTCCGAAATGTGGGGAATGTAATCCATATTAATAAATTTCCTGCAAGTTTAGATTAGATTCTTCATTAAATCAAACTAATTGATTTTTGTCTTATTTAGCCGTATTCTAGTGGTGGACTTATACTCAATACATACTGAAGTTACCTTGGTAATTTTGGCTCCAATCAAGCCCTTCAGCGGGCGGCTCGATGCACATGATTGGAGCACCTCGGTGTTTTTTGAGTGTGAGTCCCGTCGGGTCGTCCATTCAAGCGAAAAAAAGAGGATGCCTCGGCGATCTACTTCATAGGTCGCTTTTTTATATGGGAAGAGCTTATAAAAATAATGTATCAGAATTAACAGTTGAAAAACTTGGATATTATGTCTATCTCCTCATTGACCCAAGGAAGCAATCAGAGAACGCAGGTGTTTTTTATGTCGGAAAGGGCTTTAGAAAAAGAGCACAAGATCACTTGAATGATTTTAAGACCAAGGAAAGTGAAAAAATAGAAAGGATAAATGAAATAAGGGAGTATACAGGAAAGGAACCACGCATAGATATTTTGAGACATGGGTTAACAAGTGATGAAGCATTTGAAATCGAGGGTGCTGTTATTGATTATATTGGAAAAGAAAATTTAACAAATAAAGTTCTTGGTCATGATTCTTCGGATAGAGGGAGAATGAGCTTGGAAGAATTGGAAATAAAATATCATGCAGAAAAGGTGAAGTTCGAAGATGATTTACTTTTGATTAATATAAATAAATCTTTTAATCGAAAGATGAATTCCGATGAGATTTTGGAAGTAACAAAAGGTAATTGGACAATAAGAAAAGAAAGGGCAGTTAATTTTAAGATCGCTTGCGCTGTTTTTAGAGGAATCATTAGGGAGGTATTTGAAATTGTGGAATGGTTTGATGCTCCACAAGAACACCGCGGGTCTAAACCGAGAATATTTTTTGAAGGGATTGTTGCAAATAAAGAACTCAGAAGCCGGTACCTTTACCGGGATGTTTCAAATTACAAGTGTCAATTCCCGATAAGATATATTGAGAAATGCAAATGTGATGATCATCAGTGTGCGAAGTGCCTCACTGTGAATTGTGAGGATGATAGTTGCTCTGTGCATACGATGAAAAATAAGGAGAAGCGGCGGGAGTATTTCGGAATAAAAAGAAATAATTCTACGGGGGAGTGAAGAGGGTCTGATTGGCAGAAATTGTACAGAAATCGCACTAAGGTATATTTTTTAAATCAATTCAATTGGAATCATTATGAATAAACTTACATCGGGAATAATCGTAGCTGCGTTGGTTATTGCAGTGTTCTCTATTTACTGGTTTGGAGTGCGACCAACATGGATAAGAAGTGACTGCTGGGAAAACGCAAAGCGACGAGCGAGTGAGATTGTTTTAAATGAAGCAACGATGGTTGAAAAGGGCTATAACATTGAAAAGAGAGTAGACTATCTTGATATGAGGGACGATGTAATGAATAATTGCCTTCTCGAGCATGGCCTTGCAAAATAACACACTTCGTTTATGAATAATAATTTAGTAATTTTAGCAGTTACATTATTGATTGCCTTAGCTCAATCCAATTATGTCTCAGCATATTCGTTGCCAATAACAGAAAGCGGACTTAATAGTGCAAAAATTCGCAACCAAGAAAGAGAGCTACAGAATTTGAAAAATCAAGTATATCAAAAGAGTTATGCAGATCCAGCAACAAGCACGGCGAAGTTAATTATGGAAATGTCTTTGCAAAATGCGGCTGATGAAAAATTAAAGAAAGAAATAGAAAAAGACATGAGCGCTAAGCTCAAAAAATCACAAGCAATCAATTGTGGTGATTTGATGGGGGATCATTCGGAGTACAGTAAGGATCTTAAAAAATGTGAGTGCACGGATGAATACAGGGAATATAAAAATAAGTGCATAGACAAGGCGGAGTATGGCTTAGAATACTGCAAGGAATCGCTCGGCCTGAATTCAAAATACGATTCCAATAAGGACACTTGCGTAACAAATGAGGCATATTGTAAGGAAGTGATGGGTGATAATTCAAGATATCTGATTTCCGAGGGTAGATGTGAGTGTGATGAGGGATTTATTTTAAATGAAGGGTTGTGTGTTAAAGAGCAGAGCGCTGACAATTCTGAAATACAGCCCGATGGAAAGTTTGCATCGTGGCATGTCTCGGAAAAAATTGTCAGCTTTTTTCAAAAGTTTAAGCTTTGGTAAGACAATTGTGTGTGAAAAAATATCCACTCTACATTATTGTGATTCCTTTGACAATGCTAGTCCTTGTTTTAATTTTATGTTTGCTTAGAAAGAATGAAAATATTAAACCAATCAGTGAAAATAAAAATTCAGAGTCGGAGCAATCTTTATTAATAGAAGAATCTATGCCCGATAAATATGGTGGGGAAGTAATACAAGTTGGAGGAGTAGGCTCAAGAATACATCAATCAACGGCCTATCTCATATGGGAAGATGTGGGGTATTTGAATCCAGCTGAAGATTGGGTAAATGTGAGCTTTAATAGTCCGGCATATAAAATGGATGTTTGGTGTAGAGATGGATATGAAGTTTCTCGTTGCATTATGAATGATGAAGATATTGTCTTTGATCCTAAATACCATATTTGCGAAGCTATGCTTGAAGAACGAATAAAAAACAAAGTTATTATCGTTTGTGTTAAAGAGTAATATGAAAATAAAAAAATATTCATTTTGCATGCCGATAATTTTATCGGTAGTGGTAATCGCATGGTTATCGACAAGAGGTGTATTTACACCAGAAACGCTTGTTGAGCGATATGGGGTACTCCGAAAATCCTCAACTTCAGGCGATATGCGTTTCGATTACTACGATATTCAGCAAGAGAAAGTCCTGGATAATTTTGAGGGTCACCCATGGTTCTTCGCTTCGAAGGATATGAGCATGACTGATGAATATTTCAAGTATTTACAAGAAAATAAAGACGCTGTTTTTAAAATAACTGGGAAAAAAGAGGAGGATGATTGCGATTATTATGGCGATGGGCGCTGCTTGGAGAATATCACTGTAGATGAGATAGAGATCTATAAATGATTTGATAAAGAATCAATAAAATCATATGGCTTCGTTGGGTGGGAAAAGAGAGGGTGCTGGTAGGCCAAAGGGCGCCATCAATAAATTCAAGCTAAGAGAGCGCTTCACCGATGAAGAAATCATGGAGCTGGTGAGTGAAGCGAAGGAACAAGCAAAGAAAGACCCTATTATGCTCAAGTTTCTTTTGGAACAGATATTCGGAAAGGCAAGGCAATCAATCGGGATGGGCGGCGAGGATGATGGTTCTCCGATTAAGGTTCAAGCGATCTATTCCGTAGAGCAAGAACTGAAAAACTGGAGTAAAAGTTAAAAGGGTAAAAAATCAGAAATTGTCGTTGAGACCTCATCGGGGGTCTTTTTTAGTACTCCGACTCATTCTAGACCACACCTCCATCATCTAGAATGACACCTAGGACATAAAATGGCAGAAATAATATATCTTTATATCCTTCGGCGAGATAGTGTTCCGGGGTATAAAATAGAGCCTCGAGATCATATTGTGTTTCAGTAAAAATAGTGCAAACATAGCAATAAATTCATATCCGCATATATGTCAGAAAATAACTACTTTCAAAAAATAAAGAGCGCCACTTTATTTCAGCTCTTCAAGCAACAAACCGCAGAGCCCCAACTATGCTATTGATGGGTATACAGATGAGTCAGCTAGACTTACATGTGCTTGGGAATATACAAGAGATATTGAGAGGGTGAAGAATGAAATGAAACTTGCTTTATCTCTGGTTAGTAAAACTCCCACTGATGAGTTTTTAGATACCCACAATGTGAAGTTTGAAGATTATATACTTTATCAGTATGGTTATTTTTTAGACCTCATTCACCAATTAAAAGACAAGATTGGTCATTTATGCGATAGCCTTACAACTAATGGAGCCTATGTTGAAAAAACTAAATTTAAAATAAGCAGGCTTATTAAAAAGGATGAAATAAAAAAAATGGCCGGTCTTTGTGATGAGTTAAAAAAGTGGGGTCAGGAAGCTGAAAATCAAATTGCATGGTCTCTAGGGAAAAGAACCAGACACCATCACTTTAGGACTAAATTGACCTTAAACCCTAATTTAACTGATCTCAGTTTATATCGAACATTTCAAATAAATCCTCCAATCAAAGGCGTGTTAACGGATTATGGGAAAAGGGTTATAAGCGAAAGGGGGATTGCTGGTCTGAACGGTTGGCAACAGGAAGTTAAGGAGGATATTGAACAAACTATTGAATTCACTGAAAAAAGTCTTGAAGCAATTTCAAAGATACTGCTTGAAAACTGTAACCTTCCAAAGATGGAAGAAAGCGCTGAAATAATAAGCAATCATTTTAAAATGCTTGACCCTCTTAAAATAGAAAATTTATCGAGTCGAGAAAAAATTTCTTCCGAATTTGAACCGATAGTTGAATTAATTGAAAAGGTCATGCCGCAGATTTTAATGGGTAATTTAGCTAGTTTATACATAATTGGTAGCATTCCAAGAGGAGAAGCTATCCCGGGATATTCTGATTTGAATATTGTTGTGGTTGTTGAAACTGGTGATGATAGCAATTTGATTGTTCAAGGAATGAAAGGTTCGATAGAAAAATTTAAAAATAATCTTGAAATTCTTGAAACAACTTTTGACATGATAGTCCTTACGCGAGAAGATTTTTTATCCGAAGGAAACAAGAAGCTTAGATTTATTTGTAAAAATGATGGCTTACTTCTAGGAGGAGAAGATTTAATACAAAAAGAAGAATTTCCTAAGCCGGGATTACAGCTAGCCTTTTTGCTTATATAGTGGAGTTAAGGAAAAGATTTCTGAGTACTCCAAAATAATAATTGAAAATCCTAATTTACCTCAAGGAAAAATTAATAAAATAGGATATGAAGTATCAAGAATGGGATTGAGGGTTATTTTTTCTGGAATAATGTCTGAACGGGCTTTATTTGAAAGAAATTTGGAAAAAATTAAAAATATTATCGATGAAAGATATCCTCAAAACACCGTATTTACGCAGACGCTCTATGATATTGCTACAAGGAGGGCATTAATAGATATTGATAGCCTTAAAGTTTTATTGGAAAACGGCTTTGGCGGGGAGGGTATATTGTCGAATATCTTAGGGAAAATTGAAGAGGAAAATGAAAAACTTACCAAGAGAAAAAGTATTTAGATATGGAATCTATCGGTATTTATAATAATTCTTCAATCTTTTTCATCCAAACCCCTGCATTAGGATAGTATTGCTTTATATCCATGGTTCCAAAATTGGTCCACTGGTCGAGCAAAACAAAAAACCCCCGATGAGAGGGGGTTTTGTTGTTCAGTGATGAGATCTGATTATTTCGCGAGGGTGGCCTTTTTGACGAGGGCGTTTAAGCGGGATTTCTTGCGGGCGGCGGTATTTTTCTTGATAATTCCTTTTGCCGCGGCTTTGTCGATCGCTTTTTGCGCTTTTTTGAAAGCGGTTTTGGCATCGTCGACTTTGTTTGCGACGACGGCCTCTCGGGTTTCCTTGACTGCATTTTTTACAACGCCCTTCACGATTTTATTGCGGAGGGTTTTCTTCGCGGTTACCCGCATATACTTTCTCGCGTTCTTCTTAATTGGCATAGGAATCAACTCAAAACTTAAAAATCAAAACTCAATATGACATATCGAAACTCAAAAAAACGAGCACATGCCAAACTTCCAAGGACCTTTACACTGAAATGAGACTATCCTTTTGTATCACGAATTTTTTGTTTTGGCAAGATTCCCGCTTGAATGCTAGTCTAGAGGGGTATCGAATCATTATTCGCAGAGTATTATGATCGGATTTTTGGAAGGAAAATTGGGTGGGATAAAGAGCGGATACGCCATTGTTTTGTGTTCCGGTGTCGGGTACAAGGTTTCGGTTTCGGCATACACACTCGGGAAAATCGCGGGCGCGGAACAAGTATCACTCCACATCCATACGCATGTTCGGGAGGATCAATTGAATCTTTTCGGATTTTTGGATGAAGACGAACTCGAGATGTTCGAGCTTCTTATTTCTGTTTCGGGGATCGGTCCGAAGGTGGCGCTCGGGATTCTCTCGATTGCGGATCCGAATACGATTCGAACGGCAATTGTTCATAAAGATCCGTCACTTCTCACACGTGTCTCGGGAGTAGGAAAGAAAACGGCGGAGAAAGTGATCGTGGAACTTCAGAACAAGGTAAAGGAGACCGAGCTTCGCGGTACGGCGCAAGCGCTTGCCGATCAAGATGCGCTTGAGGCGCTCGCGGCGATGGGGTACTCGGTGAGTGATGCGCGTGAGGCGCTCAAACTTGTTTCGCCGGAAGTGAAGGATGTTGGCGCGCGCATTACGCAGGCACTCAAAAATTTAGGGAAGAAGTAATACGGGTATGGATCAATTTCTCCAATCGAAAGAATGGGCGAAGTTTCAGGAAGCAAACGGGCGAGAGGCTGCCTTTTTTGATGGCGCGTTTGCTTTTGTGCATACGCTTCCGATTGTCGGAAAGTATCTGTATTTTCCAAGGTATCCGAAAAGCGGAATCAAGAATTTAGAATCAGGAATGAAGAATTTGATCGATGAGGCAACGAGAATGAGTGTGGGGTGGGTGCGGGTGGAACCGGAGACGGAAGGAGTACTGAAAAAGATGCGAGGCATTTTTCAAAACCCCTCCTCAATCCTCCCCTTAGAAAGAGGAGGAGGGTTTTCTATCGTGAAGGCGCCGCACGATATGCAACCGCGGGAAAATTTCGTGATCGATATTTCGAAATCTGAAGAAGAATTGTTCGCCGAGATGAAGTCGAAGACGCGGTACAATGTTCGGCTCGCGGAGAAAAAAGGCGTAAGGGTATTTCTTGCGAAAGAAGAAAAATATCGTGAAATTTTTTTTAAACTTCTCGAGGCGACGGCGCGTCGACAAAATATCATTCTTCATCCGCGGGAATATTATGAGAAGATGTTTACCGTGTTTCCCGAAACGATGTTTGCTCTTTGTATCGCCGAATATGAGGGGAGGGCGCTTGCGGCGAATCTTGTCATATTTTTCGGCGATACGGCAACGTATCTTCATGGTGGGACAAGCGACGAATATCGCGAGACGATGGCGCCGCTCTTTCTTCAGTGGGAGCAGATACGGGAAGCAAAGCGTCGCGGATGCAAATTTTACGATTTTGGTGGCGTAAGTACTCTTCAAAATTCAAAATTCAAAATTCAAAATTCATCTTGGGAGGGAATTACGAGATTTAAGATGGGTTTTTCACCGAACACGAAACCTGTTGTGTATCCCGGGTGTTATGACATTATTCTTGATGGAAAGAGATATTGGATGTACGATCGTTTGCGATATCTTCAGTCCGGCCTCGCGATTTTGAAAAAGTTTTTGCGAAGATAATTATGCTTTATTTTTTGAAACAATTGGTGCCGCAGAGAGTGAAAAATGTTTTGTATCATTTGCCGCTTGCGGTATTGGCAGCGGTGTGTTTCGGTATGCCGGCGCGAAAATTGAAGGTGATCGGTATAACGGGGACGAATGGAAAAACGACGACGACGCAATGTATTGCAAACATTCTTCGGAAGTCCGGAAAAAAAATCGCGATGGCGTCGACGATCAATTTTGCGATCGGCGATAGGGCATGGGTGAATGCGTCGAAATTTACCACGATGTCCGCGTGGAAGTTGCAGAAATTTCTTCGCGATGCCGCGCAAGCGGGATGCGAGTACGCGGTGATTGAGACATCGTCGCATTCGATCGATCAGTATCGAGTTTTCGGAATCCCGTACGAGATTGCCGTGATAACAAATGTGACACGCGAGCATCTTGATTACCACAAAACAATGGAGGAGTATCGGCGCGTGAAGCGGAAACTTTTTGAGCGGGCGCGGGTAGCGGTCGTTAACCTTGATATGGAGCGACCGGAAGAATATCTTGAGGCGAGGCGATTTGAAAAGAAACTCTCATACAGCACCGTACTTTCGGAAGCGGATATTTTTGCGGAAAAAATCGAGGAGCGTCTCGACGGATCGGATTTTTCCGTAGGCGGAACGCCGTACCGGATCAGGCTTCCCGGGCGATATAATATCGAAAACGCGCTCGCGGCGGTTGCGGTCGGGACGCTTCTTGGTATCGCGCGAGAGACAATGAGCGCGGCGCTTGCCGAAGTGCAAGCTATTCCGGGGCGAATGGAGGCGATACCGAATAATCGCGGTCTCCATATTTTTATCGACTATGCCGTCACGCCGGATTCGCTTGAGAAACTCTATGCATTGGTATCGAAAATGAAAGAACAAGACGCAAAAATTATTTCTGTTTTTGGAGCGTGTGGCGAACGCGATCGAGGGAAGCGTCCGATAATGGGGGAGATTGTTTCTTCTGCGGCGGACGTGATAATTCTTACGAATGAAGATCCGTATCATGAAGATCCGGAGCGGATTATCGGCGAAGTGGCGGCGGGAATCAAAAACAAAACCGAGGGGGAAAACTTTTTCAACATTCTCGATCGGCGGGAAGCGGTCGCGAAGGCGCTCTTTCTTGCACATTCCGGAGACATTCTTCTTGTAACCGGAAAAGGCGCCGAGGAAACAATGGCGATTGGCGACGAGCGTCTCTCGTGGAGCGATCGAAAGGTAATTGAGGAAGAGCTCAAGAAGGCGACAAGTGACAAGTAATAAGAGACAAAAAGGAATAAAAAAACCGGCGGGAAGCCGGTTTTGAGCGGGAAAGTCGTCTCTACCCAAGAAGACTGATAAGAATGAGCGTGAAGAAAAATCCGAAAATGCCGCCGACGATTACTTCGCTTGTATGGTGACCGACGCGTTCTTTCAGGCGGGGAAATTTGCTTTCGTCGATCTCGTTTTTGAGCTGCGAGACGAGCATATTGAGATAGCGTCCCTGATCGCCCAAGATCATTCGGATACGAAGCGCATCGTCGATAATAATGAAGGCAAGACCGACGGTTACGGCAAATGCGCCGGAATGAATACCCTCGAAATATCCGACCGAAGTCAGTAGTGAAACGGCAAAGGATGTGTGCGCACTTGGCATATGGCCGTGTGTGAAGATGTACTTCCAATCAAGACCATGCCGGATAGAATAGACGGCGAACTTGACGATTTGCGTCGAGAGACCGACGACGATAGGGATAAGGAAAACTGCCGATGACGATAAGAAATTCATATGTTCCTTTTTTATATTCTCTCTTGAGTATATCACAAGAACATGTATACTCGAGGCAGTTCTTCTTTAGAAAGGAAATCCGATGTATACATCCGGCGATCGGGTGAGGTATGTCGGAGGAGGCAACACGGATGGACTCGAAGGTACGGTAGAGAAAGAAGTGTCGCCCGGAATTTTCGGTGGCCGATTCTTGGTCCGTTTGCCTGATGGCACGGTTCTCTATTGCGACCCACACGAGCTCCAAAAAATATCCTTCTCGCCCCGCTAGGGGCACGGGCAGCTCTTCTCCCTTGGCTGCCCGTTTTTTTTTTTTTTTGCAGCGAAGACGTTTTTGTGGTATATTTTCCCGACACGTTACTATTAATGAAATATCAAATATATGGGTATCGGATTTATTCTTTTGATTGTTGTCGGAGTGATTGCATTGTATGTGGTGCTTGCATACAATGGCTTGGTAACGCTGAAAAATCGCGTTGAGGAGGCGTGGAGCGATATCGAAGTGCAGATGAAGCGCCGATATGATTTAATCCCGAATCTCGTGAATACGGTAAAAGGGTACGCGACGCACGAGCAGACAGCGTTTGAAAAGGTAACCGAAGCGCGTTCGAAGGCAATGAGCGCGACCGGCGTTGCGGACAAGGGAGCGGCGGAAAATATGCTGGCGGGGGCTTTGAAGTCGGTGTTTGCTATTGCCGAGGCGTATCCGGATCTCAAGGCCAATCAAAACTTTCTTGAGTTGCAACGCGAACTTTCAGATACGGAAAATAAAATTCAGGCCTCGCGACGATTTTACAACGGCAATGTTCGCGACTTGAATACCAAGATAGAAACGTTTCCGGCAAATATTGTCGCCGGGATGTTTCACTTTGTGAAGCGCGAATTCTTTGAACTCGATGAGAGCGAAGCAGCCGCAAAGAATCCAGTGAAGGTTGAATTCTAGATTTGGGTGAAAAGTCAGAATATGAAAAAAAGAGGAATGAGTTCCTCTTTTTCTCCTTCAAATCCATATTCCCTATTCTAAGCTTCAGATTCATCTTCGTATGCCTACTCTCTACGCTCACAAAGATCATAATATTCGTCTTACGTGGATCTATATCACGGGGTTTCTCGTGTTTGTGATCGGCGTGGGGTATGTGTTTGCGGGGGCGATGCAGTCAAGCGGTATTCTCTATGGCGCGGTGATTTTTTCGGTGTTGATGAGCGTCGGATCGTACTGGGCGAGCGACAAACTTGTCCTTTCGATGAGCGGGGCGAAGCTTGTTGAGTTTGAGGACAACAAGGAGTTGTACCGGATTGTGGAAAACCTCGCGATTACCGCCGGACTCCCGAAGCCGAAAATTTATGTAATTGAAGACACGGCGATGAACGCGTTTGCGACGGGGCGGGATCCGGAGCATGGCGTGATTTGTTTTACGACCGGGATTTTATCGAGACTTGAAAAATCCGAGATTGAAGCAGTTGCGGCGCATGAACTCTCGCATATCGGCAATCGCGACACGCTGATTTCAACCGTGGTGGTGGTACTTGTGGGGATTATCGCGCTTCTTGCGGATTGGTTCCGACACTGGGCGTTTATTGGAGGAAATCGTGACAATGACAACAAGGGGCAATTGCAGGTCATTCTGATTATCGTTGCGGTGGTTTTGTCTCTTCTCGCGCCGATCGCGGCGACGTTGATGCAGCTCGCGATTTCACGGAAGCGTGAATTTCTTGCTGATGCGTCGGGAGCGCTTCTCACACGGTATCCCGAAGCGCTCGCCTCTGCGCTCGAGAAAATTTCCAGAGATACCGAACCGCTCGAGGCGGCCAATCGGGCGACCGCGCATCTTTATATCGCCAATCCGTTTAAAGGAAAGCGTGTGGCAAAGCTTTTTATGACTCATCCGCCAGTGGAAGAGCGGGTTCAAGCTTTGCGTGATATGAATATTATTTCGTAGTATGGCTTTCTCAAAGAAGGATTTTCTTCTGAAGGCTCGCGCTCGTTTCGCGGCAAACCAAAAAACTTCAGGAGGTATTTTTTTTACCGCTCACTCGCAATACAAGATGCGTCAGTACGGACTTTCGGAACAGCGTGTGAAGCGCGTAATCCGCAGCCCGAAGCGAATCGAAGAGGGGATCGTCAAAGATACTGTCGCGGTGATGCAGCCGGGCGGAACAGTGAAGCGTGACGCGCAAGGAAAGGAAACATGGAGTCAGGAGATTTGGGTGATGTATGTTTCGGGTACGATGGGTCCGAAAAAAACTTCTCTTCTTGGCAAACGACTTCGCGTGGTGAGTGCTTGGCGTTACCCGGGAGTGAGTCCTAAGCGGGATCCGATCCCTGAAGATGTATTGCGAGAGCTCTCGGAGAGCAGTATATTTGAAGAAGAATAATTTCGTATAAAAAATTTTATGGAAATGGAAAAGAAAGATCAGATGGAAGAAGGAAAAATGAACACCTCAAATGAGGAGATGAAGATGGATTCGTCGGTAGAGAGTGAGGTGGAGAAAATGTCCGGCGTATCTTCAGAGTCATCGTCAATGCCGTCGTCATCTCATATGGCTTCCGGTGCGGATACGCATAAGGCGCTTGCGGTTCTCGGGTATATTCTCCCAATTCTCTTTTTTCTGCCGATGCTTGCGGAAAAGAAAGATGCGTTTGCGATGTATCATGCGAATCAACAACTTACCTTGCTTCTCTCTGCTATTGTCGTGCAGGTGGTCGGAACCGTTATTCCATTCCTCGGATGGTTTCTGATTCTTCCGGTCGGAATGCTTGTCCTTATCGTTCTTGCGATTATGGGCGTTATTCACGCGGCGAAAGGCGAAATGAAGCCGCTTCCGATTATTGGCGGATTTACACTTCTCAAGTAGAAAATCTTGATTGGAGAAACTCTTAAAACGGCTTATAGAAGCCGTTTTTTGATTGTTTTTCATTGTAAATACTTGACTTTTATTGAAAAATATGCTAATATTTTAAGCAGTTATTTGAACTTGTCTCTCGAGCTTTTGCTCGGGGGTATCCGAAAACCGCTCATTGAAAGGAGAAAAAAATGAGCAAACTGATTTGTGGTATTATCGCTACTCTCCTTTTGGGAGGGTGTGCCTCACTTGACCTTTCCCGAACGTTGCATGATGCAACAATTGTCGGGACAAATACTGTCGTCGGCGTCGCTGGCGGTGCAGCTGCTGGGGCGGTTCTTTGCCGTCGAGGTGATCGTGGATGTCGCGATTCCTACACCGGCGCTGGTGCTGCGGTTGGTGTGGGTGTCGGACTTTCTCGCCTTGCTGAGGAGGAACGACAACGTCGGTGGGAGGCAGCAAATGCCCCGCGCACCGACTGTGTTGCGCGGATGCGTGTGGACGAGCAAGGCCGTCGTTACACGACGGAAGATTGCGCGTCCCGCGAATCTCGCTTGGGATACCGTAACTGGTAGTATTGAGCGATGAGGTTGGGTGGCAGAAGATGAGAAACTTTCATCCGATGCGCCCAGCCTCTTTTCATTTTCTTTTGTTATCCCAACAATGTCTGGGATTTTTTCTTTTCTTTTTTCATAAACATTCTGATTCATACTTTCTTTTAACCATAAAAACATTCCCCTTTCTTTGTGCGCACAAAGAAAGGAATAAAAGAAAAGCGTCGTCCTGCATTCCGCTTTGAAAGATGCGGATTCGTTCCGCTCACCTTCCGTGAGCCGCTTCGCTTCCTGCTTACGGAAGGTGTCTTTCAGAACGCTTCACTTCATCTCGCATCTGTATCAAAGCTTCACTTACGGACGAGAAAGAAAACAAAACCCTTCCTCAATCCTCCCCTTGAAAAGGGGAGGAGGAAAAGAATAATGATGAAAGAAAAGAAAGTAATGATATACTGGATAAATGGCTTTTGAAGTTCTGGTTTAAAATTTTTTCAAAAAAATGAAACAAACAAAAATTGTTGCAACGATCGGGCCGGCATCGGAATCGGAAGAAATGCTTGAAAAACTTGCGCTTGCGGGAATGAATGTCGTCCGTCTGAATTTTTCACACAATGAACACGCATGGCACAAAGAGGTGATTGATCGAGTCCGGAAAGTGTCGGACAAAATCGGCCGACCGATCGGTATTCTTGCTGATATTCAGGGGCCGCGTATTCGACTCGAAATTGCTGAAACTTTTTCTTTTCGTCGAGGAGAAAAAATCGCTCTCGGATCGGTGGATCGCAGAGAAAGCGTACCGTCTAATATTGGAATGCCGGTGGCTCTTTTGGATACGGCGGGAATTGTCGAGCATTTGGCGGTGGGACATTCGGTTTTGATTGAAGACGGGCTGATCGAGCTTTCAGTGATCGAACTTGAAGAAGGGTATGCCATCGCGGAAGCGGAGACGCCGGGGACGATCAAGCCGCGCAAGGGCGTGAATCTTCCGGATACGAATTTTAAACTTTCGGTGCTCTCGGAAAAAGATAAAAAGGATCTCGCTTTTGTTTTAAAGGAAGGAGTTGATTTTGTCGGGCTTTCGTTTGTGGGGTCGGCGGAGGATATCCGTGAAGCGCGAGAAGAAATGCGCAAGACATTGCCCGACCCGGCGCGACTTCCGATGATTGTTTCCAAGATTGAGCGGAAAGAAGCGATCCGCAATCTTCGGGACATTATTCGCGAGTCGGATGCCGTGATGGTGGCGCGGGGCGACCTCGGTATTGAAATGCCCGAGAGCGAGGTGGTAATTTTGCAAAAACAAATTATTGAGGAGGCGCTTTCTGATGTGAAGCCGGTGATTGTGGCGACACAAATGATGAAGTCGATGGCCGAAAATCCTCGTCCGACCCGAGCGGAGGTAAGCGATGTGACCAATGCGGTCGTCGATCATACCGATGCGGTGATGCTCTCCGAGGAGACGGCGGCGGGGAAGTACCCGGTTGAGACGGTTTCGATCATGCGGGAAATTATTGAGAAGACGGAGGAGTCGCCATTTGATGATGTGTATGAAGCGCTTCATCTGAATCTGCATACCGAGCACGCGGCGCTTATCCGGAGTATTTTCGAGCTTTCCAAGAGTTTTGATGTGAGCGCGATTCTTCTTCTTTCGGTTTCGGGTTTTACTGCGAAACTCATGTCGCATTTCCGGCCGGGGATCAATATATTTGTCGCAACCCCATCACCGGAGACGTATCGGCAATGTGCGCTTTTGTGGGGAGTGGAGCCGTATCTTTTCGGCGATGAGAGGCCGCTTGATACGTTTATCGATCAATTGATCACCGAGGCAAAGAAAAGCGAGGAGCTCGCTTCGGGGGATCGGGTCGCTGTTTTTCTCGGGCGCACACCGGAGCGAGATACGATGAAACTTGTCGGTGTCCGCGAAATCAGGTAATATCGAGCATACAAGAAAGAGGAGCGAAAGCTTCTTTTTTCTTGAGCATACGGAAAGGTGGCCGAGTGGTCGAAGGCACACGCTTGGAAAGCGTGCAACTCGCAAGGGTTCGCGGGTTCGAATCCCGCCCTTTCCGCCAAAATTCGGAATCAGAAGAAACGGACAAAGCGGGGTCGCGCCGAAGGCGCGACACTAATGCATTCCCCCCGCCGAATCCAGAATCCAAAAGGGTTTTCCACGCTCCGCGTGGCTCAAAAAGTACGGTTCGATCCTTAATTTGAAAGTTCGAACCGACTTTTTTGAACAAATGAGTATTTTCCTCATTTGTTCGGTCGTTTGCCAATTCCATATTGAATTTCAAAAACTTTTCTGTAAGTTCGAACCGATTATTCGCTTTTTGTTCAAAAGCCGATAATTTCTCTTTGAGAAGCTGATTTTGATTAACCAACTTGTTTTTAGCTTCACGATATTCTTCGAGCGACAACGCACTTTCGAGATAGGCACTCATCAGCTTCTCTATTTTAGAATCCAAAAGAGAAATATCGGCTTTTATACTATCTGCAAAAAGCGTACTCGATTGGACTTCGGATTGCCGATCTTTGTCATTTTCGGCAATCATCCAATTTGCCCAATCGAGAGGCAAAGAAACTTTTTTGATTTTCTCTTGGATTTGAGAAGTGATGAGCTCCTCACGAACATATTTTTGTGAACAAGGATTTTTCCGTTTTGTACATCGTAAATAGTTATGACCTTTTTGTTGCTCGGTGGTAATAAAACATCCACATTCTCCGCAACGGAAAAATCCCCGATAGATATATGGTTTCAAACCTTTGGAATGAGGTTTAGATTTTCGGCTCATCACTTCTTGAACAGAATCAAAAAGTTTCTTTGAAATAATCGGTTCGTGCTTTCCCTCAAAAATCTCTCCGTTATATAACATCAAACCCGTGTAGATAGGATTTTTGAGAAGTTTTTGATAATTCGACACCGCAAGCTCTCTGCCGCTTTTTCGCTTCAATCCAAGCGCGTTAAATTTGTCGCGGACTTCCCGCAAAGTGAAGTTTCCAGTTGCATATGCCTCAAATGTCTTTTTAACGAGTGGTGCTAAATCGGGATGTGGCACAATACCTTTTCCTTTCTCGTTCACATATCCAATAGGAGACATTTGAGGCCATATTCCTTCCTTCACTTTGTTACGATGACCACGCTTAATGTTTTCCGACAAATTGTCCACATAATACTTGGATTGCGAAAAAGCGATTGAGAGCAT